>JBNJII010000003.1:0-76781 GCA_051749205.1 Thermodesulfobacteriota bacterium
TTCACTGCGCTTTTCTTTTAAACGCCTCGTACATACTATCTCATGCCCAGCCACGACCTCTCCGATCTTAAAGGGGTCGCAATCAAAAGCGGCTACAATTATAAAGCCTCTTTCCTGTAATTGTTCGTGCCTGAGTAAGGCCCTTCCCAGGTTGCCTACGCCGACCAAGGCGCAATACCACGTATGATCCACACCCAAAAAATGGGTTATTGCCTTGAGGAGATCCTGGGTGTAATACCCGACCCCACGAACTCCAAATTCACCAAAGTAGGCCAGATCCTTACGTATCTGGGAGGGATTGACATCGCATTCCCGGGCCAGCTTGTCCGAGGACACGACCTTTTGCTTGCCTTGAATCAACTCCTCGAGCACTTGTACATAAATGGCCATTCGTTGCACTGTGGCCCGAGGTATGCGTTCTGTTTTGAGTGTATTGCCCATTTTGAGATTTTTTTCACAAAAGGTCTGTGTAAAGAGGCCCCGGAAAAGGGGCCTCATCTACATCTCTTGTATCTGTTTTTTAAAACGGTTGGACAAACAGGAGAATCAAGACAACAACCAGGGTATAAATAGCCAAGGATTCAATAAGGGCCAAACCAATGAGCATGGTCACAGTGATCTTACCACTCACATCGGGGTTGCGGGCAGTTCCTTCACAGGCACCCTTGAGTCCAAAGCCCATACCGATGCCGCAGCCCAAGGCGGCCAAGCCCATGCCTACAGCTGACCCCCATGCGATCTGAGAAGCGATTTCAGGGGATCCTTCAGCAGCCAGGGCCGCACCAGCAGCCAAGACAAAAAGCACTGTGTTCACCAAGACAAACATACTCTTACGCAACATGTCACTCCTCCTACAATCAGTTTTATACATGAGGCCAAAAGACCATTTCCCACCAGGATCAGTGTGCTTCCTCAAAGGCCATCTTGATGTAGATCATAGACAGCATGAAGAAGATAAAGGCTTGAATAGTATCAACAAGTCCGTAAAGAAAATAGACAGGCAAGGTGGCCACTATAGGGACCAGCATAAAGAACAGCATAAGTACAAGTTCTTCACCGAATATGTTGCCAAAAAGCCGAACAGTCAGAGACAGAGGGCGGGCCAGGTGGCTCAAAAATTCAATAGGCAGCATAAGGGGGGCGAGTAGCGGTATGGGGCCGGTAAAATGTTTTATGTATTTGGTCCCGTGTTCCCGAAACCCAATGTAGTTATAGACCAGAAAGACACACACGGCCATGGCCGCATTGGTGTTCAAGTTTGCCGTGGGGGCCATACACCCGGGCACAAGGCCGACAAAATTGGCGAAGAGGATGAATATGAATATGGTGATTAAAAAGGGAAAGACCTGACGGCCCTGTTCTCCCATGTTGGTTACCACAAAGTCTTCCATCCCGTTTACGATAAGCTCAAAAAAATTCTGCACCTTCCCAGGGACCAGTGATATGTGCCTGGTTCCCAGCCACCCTAGGAGGATGAGAATGGCCATAACCAGCCAGGTATACAGAACATGAGTGGGGACCAAGGTGTGGCCTGCCTCGCCGACCAAGCCAACCGCTTCCATTGCCTTGTCCAGCAAAATAATGTGAGGTGCTACTTCTGCCGCCATTGACTCAAACCTCCTTGTGTTGTTGAGTCACAATGTATTTGCCCGTCCAGACCACAAAGGTCACTATAAGGGTTGACAAGCCCGCCACCACACCTATGGGTGATAGACCGGCCATGACAATGACCAAAAACAATACAAGTACAGTACCAAACAAGCGAAGATAGAAGCCACAGAGCAAGGCAAAGACTCCGTTTTTCTGCTGTCCAATCAAGCGTGGGACCAATTTGGCCAAAAGGTAAAAATTCACTGTGGCCAGGAACGCTCCGGCTCCAAAGGCGGCAGCACCGAAAAGGCCCACACTGACTACTACCAGGCCTGTTCCTAGGGCTGCAATGCCGGCCTGAAACTGGACAAGCCATTGTGTGTTCAGATTGTCGATACCCCGGGCCCGCAGCCACATCTCACTTTTTTTTCGAAGTCTGCTCATCTCTTTTCTGAATCTTTTTTACTTCTTCAAACATGTTCTTGAAGCCTGCAGCAATTCCCAGAGCGAGAAAGAGCATGGTCAGCCATGGCTGGGTCTCAAGCCATTGATCGAGAAAGTAGCCAACGGCCAAGCCTACGAAGGTTGTAGCCACCAGATGGATACCCAGAAGGCTAGCCCGCAACAGACTGTCCCTGTAATCTTTGTCAATATTCTTAAAGACCATTTGTGCCTTCCTTCACAAGCTGGCCGTAACTAGCATACGATGTTGCCAAAGTCAAATCACTATCCTGGGTTCTCCTCAAGCTTTTAACTCCCTCAAATCATGAACTCCGCATTGCTGTCCACGAACACCGATCTGACGATGGTCCACCCAGCTGACACCCAATTTTTGGCTCATCCTCATTGAAGGGTGACCTTAAGCCGACAAAACAAGACAATCCGGTTTGTTCGCCTACTCAGCACCAGCGGCAAGGGGCTGGACACATGCTGCAAGGCTAGCCCTGCAAACCTAGGAAGACCAGCCGGTATAAATGTGGTAAACATTGAGTTCTGTTGGCCGGTATTTTGAGGCAATAAAAGCAGATGAAAAAATGTCTTGCCCCGCTTGATCCAATCAGAAAGGGACCACGCTATGCAAATCCCACATCCACAAGGCCAAGCACACCAAAAAACAAGCCCAGATCCGGGTTATTCCTGCGGATTGAGTTCTGCCCTGAACTTTCTGGATAGGCGAAAGACGCATACCGTTCGCGGATCAAGGGTAATCGCCTCTTCCGTCTGCGGATTGCGTCCTTTTCGGGCCTTCTTGTCATAGGCCTCGAACTTGCCGAACCCGCTGACAAGCAGAGCATAGTCCTGCTTAATGGCCTGTTTCATGATGGACAACAGGTCCTCAACTTGATCTTTCACCTCAGACCTGTTTCTGGAGGTTCGTTCATAAATGTTCTCCACAATGTCTGCCTTGGTCAGAGTATTCCCAGACATGAAGCCTCCTCATCGGCTCGGTTCATTTCTCCCGGTCCGGGTCTTATTCGGCCAGGGCCCGGCGGATATCTTCAGCCATCTCTTGCATACGTTGGTTTGAATCATACTCCCCCTGCACAACGTGCAACAGTCGATCCCCATCGTGCCTGGGGATGAGATGCCAGTGGGCATGAGGCACCACTTGACCGGCCGCGGCATAATTGTTCATAACCACATTCAGGCCGGCAGCCTGAGTGGCGGTGAGCACGGCCCGCCCGACCCGTCGCCAGACCTGGCTCAGTTCAGGGGTAAGCTCATCCGGGACATCCCATAGGGTTTCATAATGTTCTTTGGGAACGACCAGCACATGGCCGGTGGCAATGGGGGCGATATCCAAAAAGGCTAAGACGTTCTCAGTTTGATAGACCTGCTCGCTGGGCAGCTCCCCTTGGACAATCCGACAAAAAATGCAATCCGGCATACTATTTTACTCCCAGACTGAGATTGAGATCACCATTCCTCCGAAATCTATTGAAGAATACGACAGACAAATAAATTTGACAAGAGCTGCGCGCAGAAAAAACAGATTTTTTCATAAACAAAACTGACCTCTTGAGATCTTGCAATGCACCAGACCATATCCTTTCCCGCCCCGGTCCCTTCAAGACCCAGCGTTCCCATACGGCCGGTCTTTTTGCCCGGCATCGGCTGCCCTACCCGATGCATCTACTGTCAACAAAGGGTTCAGACCGGAATCACGTCACAATCTGTACATAAGATTTACACTCAACTGGCCCAGGACCTGGAACAGGCGTCAAAAGCCGGGTGTCGACCCTTTGAACTGGCCTTTTTCGGGGGCACTTTTACCGCTTTGCCGCAACAATGGCCTTTGAAGCTCCTTGAACTGGCCAGCAGATACAAGCGGGAAGGACTTGTCCTCTCCGTGCGCTGCTCAACCCGCCCTGATTGCATTTCCGGGTCAGACCTGCGGGAGTTGGCCCAGCGTGGCTTGAACACAGTTGAGCTGGGAGTCCAGTCCTTTTGTCCGCATGTCCTGCACTCCTGCAACCGGGGACATGGGCCGGAAACCATAGAAAAGGCATGCGCAGAGGTTCAAACCGCGGGTATGGGGTTGGGCCTCCAACTGCTCCCGGGACTGCCTGGACACGATATCGGTACGTGGCTAACGGATGTGCGCCATACCTGCCGTATACACCCCGATTTTGCACGGATATATCCCTGTGTGGTCCTTACGGGCACCCCTTTGCATCGGATGTATCTCAGAGGAGAGTTCACCCCGTGGACTCTGGAGCAAACCGTATACGCCTTGGCAAGGGGCTTTGTACGCCTGTGGGCCGCTGGTATTCCTGTTATTCGGATGGGTCTCCACCCAGAACCCGATTTATTGCCTAAAATTGCCGCCGGCCCCTGGCACCCCTCCTTGGGTTCCCTGGTCCGCAGCAAGGTCTTACGCGCCCTGCTCAAAACCCTGTGCCTTCGTTTGCCGCCTGGGCCAAAAGCCTTGAGCTGCCCCCGATCCCTGCAAGGAGACCTATGGGGTTATAGAGGCAGGAATCGTAACTATCTGGTAAATATGGGCCTTACCCCCAAGGACACCATGTATCATGACCGTGCATGTATCCGTATATCCACTTTTGAGAGATATCCTTAGATGTTAGAAAGCACCAACAACCCCCAGAGACAATTTTCCTCCTGATGACATTGTCTGGTCCTCCTGGTAGGATTGCGTTGAGGATCAACGGACGTATCCACGCAGGTGGACAGCTTTTTCGATTATGGACGGCTTTTTCGATTACTGAGAGGGTCTTGTGCTCCCCCCCAATTTTTGCCCTGATACCATAAACGGATACCGCGCCCGGCGTTTTCTGACCATGGACAACCGGCAGCCGATCATCGATAATGGCCTGCTGTGGACCGCCAACGGATATATAGTGGATGTCGGCCCCTACCCTGTGCACAAACATGATTTCTCAGCCTCCGTACAGGACCTGGGTGAACAAACCGTGGCTCCCGGGCTGGTCAATGCACATACCCACCTCGAACTCTCCCATTTACATGGTCAAACCAAGTCCGGTCTGGGTTTTTTGCCTTGGGTGCAAAGCCTGCTGGAACTGCCTATGAAAGACATCCAGCCGGACATGATTCGTGCTTTGCTGGCGGATTTGCACAAGCTCGGGGTGGTCGGGGTTGGAGACATCAGTGGGCACAATCCGCAGGCCATGCTTGAACTCCATGCTCAGTTCCCCACACTGTCCCGGATGTTCGTAGAATTCTTGGGCTTTAATCCCCATATTTCCAGATCATGGCCTTTGAATACGGCCCCCAAGCAGGCTTTTCTTTCTGCTGCCGGACATGCCCTGTACTCCACGCACCCCAACGTGCTTCAATCCGTCAAAGCATGGACTGTCCAGCATGGGAGGCCTTTTTCCATGCATCTGGCCGAACATTCTGGGGAAATGGACCTCATGACCACCGGACGTGGGCCCTTCGCCGACTTTCTGCGCGGGACCCTGCTCCCCTCGAATTATCGCCCCCCCGGACTGTCTCCAGTGGCCTATGCCGACCGTTTGGGACTGTTGGACCGGGAAACTTTGGCTGTCCACTGCGTGCATGTAGACAAAAGCGATATACAAACCCTGCTTCAACGCGGGACCCATGTATGCATGTGCCCCAGGAGCAACGCGTACATTGATTGTACTCAAGCCCCGGCTGAGGCCCTTCATACAGCAGGTATTCCTTTGAGCTTGGGCACCGACGGATTGTGCTCCAATCAAGATCTGAACCCATGGCAGGAAGCCACATACTTGACCCGCATATGGCAGGGAAATCTGTCCTTGACAGAACTGATCGCCATGGTAACCATCAATCCAGCCCGGGCCCTGGGGCTTGCGCACATCGTGGGCACCATACAACCGGGAAAGTTGGAACTGATCAGCCGTGTACCAGACGAGTTGCAGGCCGCACTTCCTCTTTGACCCTTTATTCCCAAGGAGCCGGAATGCATTGGTCCCACGCACACCTGTTGACAGTTGCTGACCTTTCGCCTGAGGATATCTGTACAGTTTTCGAACTCGCCGATCGATTCGCTGAAATGGCCCATCGTCCAGTAAAAAAAGTGCCCACTCTCAAAGGGAAGAGTGTGGTCCTATTCTTTGCAGAACCAAGCACCCGGACCAAAACGTCCTTTGACATGGCGGCCAAGCGCTTATCCGCAGACACATTTTCCCTGGCCCAAAGTGGAAGCAGCCTGCAAAAAGGTGAAAACCTCAAGGATACCGCTCTGACTCTGCAAGCCATGCATCCCGATGCATTGGTCATCAGGCACAATGTGAGCGGTGCGGCCCATTACTTGGCGAGATCCCTTTCCTGTACTGTGATAAATGCCGGGGACGGATGGCATGCCCACCCAACTCAGGCCCTTCTGGACGGGTTTACCCTGCATCAAGAGTGGACGAGCTTTGCCGACAAGACATTGCTTATCCTCGGGGATATCGCCCATAGCCGGGTAGCCCGTTCCGATGTAGAGCTTTTTCATAAGCTTGGCCTGCACTTAAGAGTCTGTGCCCCCAAAACCCTGCTTCCCCGGAATATTGACAACTGGCCGGTGGAGGTCTTCACTGATCCTGTCCCGGCCTGCGCCGGAGTGGACGCCGTCCAGTGCTTGCGTCTGCAGCTCGAACGTCAAAGTGCCGGACTATTACCTTCTGTGCGCGAATACGCCCGCTACTACGGACTGCGCAGATCCCTCCTGGAGCAGGCCCGACCGGATGTGAAAGTCCTGCATCCCGGGCCCATAAACCGGGGGGTAGAGATCGAATCCTCTTTGGCAGATGCCGCAAGCAGCCTCATCTTATCCCAGGTCAGCTCCGGAGTCGCTGTGCGTATGGCCCTCTTGTACCTCTTCCTTACCCAGAACCCGAAGGAGTGAAACATGTCCGCACCGGATTTCGTAGTGCGCAATGGGAACTGGCAGGAGCAGCTGTGTGACGTGCTCATTGCCCGCGGCCGGATTGTGGACCTCGTACCCGCTGACCCCTCCCGAAACTTCGAGGGCTCCAAGACCTTGGACGCACAAGGGTCCTTGCTCCTGCCCGGACTCATCGATGCGCACACTCACTTGCGCGAGCCAGGCCAGGAACATAAGGAGGATATTCATTCAGGACTTCGGGCCGCCGCCCAGGGCGGATTTTGCCAAGTCCTGTGCATGGCCAATACCGACCCGGTCAATGACTGCGCCGCCGTGACAGCCCTGCAACTGCACAAAGCCGCTTCAACCCACCCCAAGGGGCCTTTTTTGCGTCCCGTCGGGGCCTTGAGCATGGGACTGGCCGGCCGGGAGCTGGCACCCTTTTATGAATTGGCTGAATCCGGATGTGTGGCCCTGTCTAATGATGGAGTGCCGGTTGCAGACAATCTCTTTTTCCGTCGGGCCTTGGAATACAGCGCCAGTACCGGCCTGCCGGTTATTGACCATTGCGAAGACCCCAGCCTGTCCTCGGCCGGGATGGTCAATGAAGGCCCAATCAGCGACCTTTTGGGTTTGCCGGGACAGCCGAGCATTGCCGAGACCCTGCAGGTATCCCGGGACATCCTCTTGGCCAGATATCTGGACATCCCTGTGCACCTCGCCCACATCAGCACTCGGGAGTCAGTGGAGCTTATCGCCCGCGCCAAAGAGGACGGGGTGCCTGTGACTGCAGAAACATGCCCCCATTATCTGCTCTGGGACCAAAGCATGGTCCAGGGCTATACTACCTCGGCCAAAGTCAACCCCCCGCTGCGGACTGCTGACGACGTCCAGGCCCTTTGCCAAGCAGTCAGACAAGGGGTCATTGATATCTTAGTCACAGATCACGCGCCCCATGCAGATTTTGAAAAGGATGCCCCTTTCTCCCAGGCCCCAAACGGTATTTCCGGCCTAGACACTGCTCTGTCCCTGTCCTGGTCATTGGTCCAAAATCATATGCTCAGCCTCAAGGACTTGATACGATTGTGGTCCACTGCACCTGGGGCCTTGTTTGGTCTTGAAACCAATTCTTTCGCCCCTGGCTCCTTGGCCGACATATGCATCTTCGATCACCGGGCCGAATGGACGGTATCTGAAGACAATATGGCCTCCAAAGGCAAAAACACACCGTGCTTGGGCCAGGCCCTTCCCGGACGCGTCCAGTCCTTGATCGTTCACGGGGCACTGGTATACAATAGTGGGTAAAAGCTTTCCAGGCAGCAGGTCAGCAGAGACACGGATGTGCTCTTTTTTATTTGATGCCTCCATCCTTTGCCCTGTTTTTGGGCCCGATTCCAGTGAATGCGGGCCACAGGACAATACACGCACCCGACATATTTATGGCTTCTATCCTGGTTCTGGATGACGATAAGAGCTTGCGCGAAGTTATGGACGTGGCCTTAGGGCAACACGGCCATACTATTCACCAAGCCGGTTCAATCCAGGACGCTATACAATGCTTGCATAACGAAATCATAGACTTGGCTTTTGTAGACCTGCGTCTGGGGGCGGAAAACGGTTTGGATTTTCTGAACTGGCTCCAAGACCAAGGCCAGGGACTGCCGGTCATCATGGTCACTGCCTACGCAGACTCCCAGTCAGCGGTCCAGGCCATGAAGCTCGGAGCCAAGGATTACATTGCCAAACCTTTTGATGTGGACGAGCTGGTATTGCTCGTTAAACGGCACCTGGAACACTCCCGCCTGGCTGAGGAGAACAAATGGCTCAAAAGCCAAATGAAGAGCCATTTCGGCACAATAATCGGTGAAAGCGACAAGATGCAGGAGGTCTTCACTCTTGTCCGGCGCATCGCTCCCACCAACATCCATGTTCTGCTCACCGGAGAATCGGGGACCGGCAAAGAACTCATAGCCAGAGCTCTCCACGAAAACAGCCCACGAAGCGAATTTCCTTTAATGGTCGTGAATTGTGGGGGCCTGCCTGATTCCCTGGTAGAAAGCGAGCTCTTCGGATATCGGCGCGGAGCATTCACAGGAGCGGACCGGGCCAAAAAAGGACTCTTGGAAAAGGCCGATAGGGGCACATTCTTTTTAGATGAAGTGGGTGAGTTACAGTCCAGCACCCAGGTCAAGCTATTGCGTTGCATTCAGGACGGCAGCTTCATTCCCTTGGGCGGCACAGACCTGGTGCGTACCGATCTGCGTTTTCTGGCCGCAACGAACCGCAATATTGAACACGATGTCGCCAGCGGACAATTTCGGGAAGACCTCTTTTACCGCTTAAGCGGTGTCATTGTGCATATTCCGCCCTTGAGGGAACGCGGCGACGACCTCTTTCTCCTGGCTGAGTACTTTCTGCGCAAATTCTGCACAGAACTCAATAAAAACCTGTCCGGCCTGAGCCCTGGAGCCAAGCAGAAGTTGCGGAACTACCACTATCCGGGCAACATCCGGGAGCTGGAGACCATCCTGGCCCGGGCAGTGGCCTTGGAAACCGGGCCCAGCATCACACCGTCATCCCTTATTATTTATGAACAGCCTCAACCTGCGCAGAGCAGTAACCGGGAAAAGGTACTCAACCAAGAAATGTCCCTGGATGAATACTTAGACCAAGAAGACCGAGCCATTCTTTCCTCAGCTCTGGAACGCACCGGGGGCCATAAGAGCAATGCGGCGGAGTTGGTGGGCCTGAGCTTTCGTCAATTCCGGTACCGCCTGAGCAAGCATCAAAGCGGCTCTTAGGATGTGGGCCCTGCCCCTGAAAAACATCATCCGGGCTTTCACAGCCTCTTTGTACACATGCTCCCAAGTAGGCCCAGAGGATACCGACTCAATCCATACCTGCTTCAGCCTCCAATGTACGCAGTCTGTCTAAGATTTCTTTGCGCTCCTCAGGGCTTATATCTGGCTCCTGCAAACGCCGGCGCAATCCAAGGATGGTCATTTCCATACGGAAGTCCTGACATGTGTAGGTTGTAGTCTCGGGCTCAGACATATTCGTCTCCTTTACAATCAGGTAGATAGGCAAACATACTATCAACACCGGCCCCTTTAAGGCAAGTTCCTCCCAGTTCGGGGTTTGCCTAGATTTTTGAAATCAGGTAGTACTAATCGCTTGAGCATTTTTTGATGCAGACTTTGAAGGGACAAGCATGAACCACCAATCCGGCCCAACGCCTCCCGCCCCCTTGGGCATTATAGCTGGGGAAGGACAGTTTCCCCTCTTGGTGGCCCAAGGTGCACGTCGCTTAGGCCGACCGACATTCGGCATCGCTTTCAAAGATCATACCCAGCCCGAGCTGTCCATGCTCGTGGATCAGGTGGCCTGGCTTCGTTTGGGACAACTCAACAAGCTGCTGGCTTTTCTCAAGAAACACCAGGTCCAAGAAGTCGTTTTCGCTGGAGGTATCAACAAACCCAGGGCATTGGACTTGCGTCCGGATTTGAGAGCGGCCAAGCTCCTTTTTCAGTTGCGCAGCAAAAATGACAACTCCCTTCTGAACGGAGTGGTCAGCCTCCTGGAGGCCGAAGGCTTGGTGCCGATTTCTCCTTTGCGCTTTGTGCCTTCACTGCGCACCCCGGCCGGGGTGTTGACCAAAAGGGAGCCAACCCGGCAGGAGAAGTTGGACCTGGAGTTCGGATGGCCTTTAGCTAAAGAGATTGGTCGACTGGATATAGGACAGTGCCTTGTGGTCCGGGAACAAATGGTTGTGGCCGTGGAAGCCCTGGAGGGTACCAATGAGACCATAATCCGGGCTGGACGACTCAGCGGAAAGGGCTGCGTCGTGGTCAAGACCTTCAAACCGGGCCAGGAAGAACACATCGATCAACCGGCCGTGGGCCTGGAGACTGTTCGGACCATGCTCAAAGCCAAAGCCACCTGCCTGGCCGTGGAAGCGGACAAAAGTCTTTTCTTTGACCGCCAGCAGGCCTTGGAAGTGGCCAATGAGGCCCGAATTTGCATCGTGGGCTACCATGCCGGACTTGAGTTCTAAGCTGCTTCAGTCCCTTACCACCGGGTACATCACGAACCATATCATAACTACCAGAGAGGGAGCATGCCCAATATTTTCAACAAGCTTCTCGGCGTTTTTTCCAGCGATCTGGCCATTGACCTGGGAACTGCCAACACCTTGGTATATGTCCGCGGCAAAGGAATTGTTCTCAACGAACCCTCTGTTGTGGCTGTAAAGAAGGACAACAAAGGAACGAGCAAGGTCTTGGCTGTGGGCAATGAAGCCAAGCGCATGCTGGGGCGCACCCCGGGGAATATCGTGGCTATTCGGCCCATGAAAGACGGTGTGATTGCCGATTTTGAAATCACCGAATCCATGCTCAGGTACTTCATAGCCCAAGTCCACAACAGCCGCCGCTTAGTCCGACCCAGAATCATAATTTGCGTCCCCACCGGCATCACTCAGGTGGAAAAACGAGCAGTCAAGGAATCAGCCCAAAGTGCTGGGGCCAGGGAAGTCTATCTCATCGAGGAACCTATGGCGGCTGCCATCGGAGCCAATCTGCCCATAACCGAACCCACGGCCAATATGATCGTGGATATAGGCGGGGGAACTACTGAAGTCGCAGTCATCTCTCTGGCCGGCATTGTGTACAGCAAGTCAGTGCGTGTGGGCGGAGACAAGATGGATGAATCCATCATGCATCACATCAAACGCAAATACAACTTGCTCATCGGGTTGAGCAATGCGGAACGTATTAAACAGAGCATAGGAGCCGCCTTCCCCGGTGAATACGACAACCAGGAACTGGAGGTCAAAGGCCGGGATTTGGTGTCCGGCATTCCCCAGCACCTCAAGGTCAACTCCGAAGAAATCCGCAACGCCATCTCTGAGGAAGTGGCCACCATCACCCATGCCGTTCGTATGGCTCTGGAACAGGCCCCTCCGGAGCTGGCCTCGGATATAGTGGACCGGGGCATTGTGGTCACTGGAGGTGGAGCTCTGCTCCGGGGACTGGATCAGTTGCTGCGCGAAGAGACCTCTCTGCCAATCACCTTGGTGGACGACCCTTTGGCCACAGTGGTCTCAGGATCCGGGAAGGTGCTGGACAATTTGGATATCCTCAAAGAAGTCACTATTGATTGATGGCCTATTGTGTTGCCGTTTAAGCTCCGTCACATCATTCTCATCTTCCTTGTGCCCCTTTTTGTGTATATGAGTATATACACCTGGAACTGGAGGACTGGACATTTAGATCGCATGGCCAGATATACCGGTCTGGAGATTGTAGGCAGCGTTCTAGCTCCCGGAAAGTGGGTCCACCGGCATGCACAATCTTTTTGGGATTCCTATGTCCACCTCTATCATGTGCAGCAAGAGAATGAAGCCCTGCACAAGCAGGTCCGGGAGTTGAAGCTGGAGGTCATGCGCCTGCGCGAGCAGGCCCTGGCGACTTTGAGACTGCGCGAACTCATGAATTTTTCTCCCTCCCCAGAGTGGGATTTTCAAGGGGCAGACATCATCGGCAGCCGAGTGGGTCCCAATGCGGTTCTGCAAACCGTGCTCATAAACAAAGGACGTCAAGACGGTATTTCTGAAGATACCCCGATAATCACCCCGGACGGAGTTGTCGGTCGAGTGAACCAAGTCAGTCATCACTTTGCCACTGTTTTGCTCATCACTGATCCCAACAGCAACATTCCCGTCCGCGGCCGTCGCTCTCGGACCAACGGAGTTCTCTGCGGTCAAGGCAACCGCCAAAGCGTGCAGGTCAAGCACGTCCCTCAAAACTCTCCCCTGCATGAGGGCGAAGTTTTGGTCACCTCCGGCTTGGCCGGCTTGTTTCCTGAGGGACTGCCCGTGGCCACAGTTGAACAAGTGAAGGTATCCGATCTTTCCCTCTTCAAAAAAATCCACGCCCAACCCCTTGTTGATACCGAATATCTCGAAGAGGTTTTGGCCATTCAATGTCCGCAGAACAAGCCGTCCCCGGATATTTTTCCCCGGGAATGAGGCCCAGTAACTGGAATGCGTATTTTTCTCTGGTGGCTCTGTTTCACCGCTTTGTGTATCTGGGTGCATTCTATCTGGCCCGGAATCGATTGTTTTGGACCTGCCCTGCTGGTCTTGATGCATCTCAAACGACTCAAGGAAGCCGCCTGGCTGGGACCGGTGTGGATACTCATCAATGAAGGAGCCGGGAGCCTGGCCTTTGGACTATCAGTGTTGTGGGTAGGAGGACTGATCCTTATATTTCTTATTCTCGGCCTGTACCTGAGCAGCTCCAACCTGCTTTTTGTGCTCACCCTCTCTGTACTGGCCGGGATATGGAATATAGCTGTGCTCAGTCTGATGACCATGCTCCAGGAACAAATAGTCCTCACCGAGCACATCCTTTACCAAGGGCTGCAGACAGCCCTTGTTTTTCCTGTGCTGTGGGCGATCATGCTCACAGCCTTCAAGCACTGGGGGCATTCCGGACATGTTTCGTCCTGATCAAGTCAACACCTTGCCCACGCACAGAATCATCCTCTTGCAGGTTGCCATTGTCGCTTTGTTCGCCGCTATCTTCCTCCGTCTTTGGTACTTTCAGGTCTATAAAGGCGATCATTACGCAAAAAAAGCCCAGGCCAACATAACCCGACAACAGTTTATTCACGCTCCCCGAGGCCTGATCCGGGACCGGGAGGGCATTATCCTGGCCGACAATCGTCCGGCTTACGGTCTGGCCCTTATCCGGGAAAACTCCTCCCATGTGCCCTCAACCCTCAACCAGGTCAACACATGGACAGGTGTGCCTTTATCCATTCTCCAAAAGAGATTTGAGCAGGGCAAATCCAAAGTCAAGCCTTTCAACCCATTGCTTCTCGTACCCAACTTGAGCTTTGAACAATTGGCCAATATAGAGGCCAGAATCCACAACTGGCCCGATCTGCACATTGTCACCCGGCCATTACGCACCTATCCACACGGTCCGTGTGTTTCCCATGTCCTTGGGTATGTGGCCCAGGCCAACGAAGAAGAACTCCAATCCAATTCTCGCTTGGCCTTGGGGGACATGATCGGCAAGCAGGGAGTGGAAAAGGCCTTTGAAGATACCCTGCACGGTCAAAAAGGACGTAAGCATTCGGAGATCAATGCCCAGGGCCGCACCTTGCGCTCCCGGATCATCAAATCTCCGGAGCCTGGATCAAGTCTGGATTTGAGCCTCGATCTCGCCTTGCAGCAATTCATTTGGGAGCGTCTGGAAGAACAGTCCGGGGCTGTCGTTGTCATGGACCCCCACAGCGGACACATTGTGTCTTTGGTCAGCAAGCCGGGCTATGACAACAACCTCTTCGTGCAAGGGCTGAGTTCAGAAAAGTGGAAGAAATTGCTCCATGACCCGAGTCATCCGCTGCAAAACCGTGTTATTCAAAGCACATATCCACCAGGATCAGTCTTCAAGCTGGCAGTTGCCTCAGCAGCCTTGGCCCGATCGGAAATAACAGCGTCCACTTCCTTTTATTGCTCTGGCCGCTACCGGCTTGGTAACGGAGTTTTCCGGTGCTGGCGGCGTCGAGGTCACGGCCGGCTCAGCATGCGGGAAGCCATCGCCAGATCCTGTGATGTCTACTTTTACAATCTCGGAGAGCAGCTGGGCATAACCACCCTGAGCCAATTCAGTCGGGAATGCGGTTTTGGGCAAGCTACAGGCATCCGCCTCCCCAACGAACATAGCGGGCTCATTCCGGACAAAGAATGGAAACGTCGGCGGTTCGGCCAACCCTGGCAGGGTGGTGAAACCGTCATTTCGGCTATAGGACAAGGCTACACCTCGACAACCCCTATGCAAATCGCTCGCTTTATCTCCGCCTTAGTCAACGGAGGCCGCCTTCTCCAGCCCCGCCTTGAGCTGGGCGCCCCGGCAAAAGAGCAGGGAGGCCTGCCCTTAAGTGACCGACACCGGGAATTTATTCTCCAAGCCATGGTTCAAACTGTAGATGGCCAGCACGGAACTGCCAGGCGCTTGCGCATGCCGGAGGTCACCGTGGGGGCCAAAACCGGTACCGCCCAAATTGTCCGCCTCACGGAAAAGCATGAGGACATGGAAACTGAAGAGATCCCCTACCAATTCCGTGATCATGCGTGGATGGCCGGTTTTGCCCGCAAGGATGACAGAGCCTATGTGGCTGTGGCTCTGGTCGAACACGGCGGTCACGGCAGCTCGGCTGCAGGCCCCATTGTTAAAGACATCTTCGAGTATCTCTTCAAGTGAGGTCTAAAGCACAACCCATGTCTCCTTTTGATCGTCGATTACTGACCCACCTGAACTGGTCTCTGCTCCTGCTTGCTCTGATCCTGTTCAGCCTTGGGGTCATCAATCTCTATTCAGCGAGCTCTTTGCGCGGGGAAACCGGCCTGACAACAGTCAGCTACTACCAAAAACAAATCCTCTGGGGGCTTGTGGGGCTGGTGGGGCTGATATTTTGCAGCTCTTTCGATTACCGTCATTTGCGCAGTCTGGTCTGGCCGCTGTATTGGCTTTCCCTGTGCCTTTTAGCCTTGGTCATGCTCACCGGGGAATCCATCTATGGGGCCGCCCGTTGGATCGATCTTGGCATTTTCCATTTCCAGCCCACTGAGCTGGCCAAGCTGAGCTGTCTTCTGCTGGCCTCCCTTATTTTGACCCGTACACCCTCTCTTCTGTCCTGGAGTGATCTGAGCAAAATCCTCACTATAATCGCTCCTTTGGTGACCCTCATCATCTTACAGCCGGACCTGGGATCCGGGCTGAACATCCTCCTTTTAGTCGGCGGGATGATGTTTTACCACGGCATCAAAAGTCATATCCTCATTGTTTTGACCTTGACTTTACCCATTCTTATGCCCTTGGGTTGGTTCGGCCTGCAGGACTACCAACGGGAACGCATACTGACCTTCCTCCATCCAGAGAGTGATCCTCTGGGCGCCGGTTACAACATCTTGCAATCCCAAATAGCCATCGGCTCCGGGCAGACCTGGGGGAAAGGCTTTCTCGAGGGTACTCAAAGCCAATTGCGTTTTCTGCCGGAAAAGCATACCGACTTTGTTTTGGCCGTCTTTGGCGAGGAATGGGGCTTTATCGGCTCTGCCCTTCTTTTGAGTCTGTTTTGTCTTTTTTTGTACCAAATCATGTTAGTTATCCAAGACTCCAAAGATCGCTTCGGGCATTACCTCAGTGTGGGTGTTTTCTTTTATTTTTTCTGGCAAATAACCATCAACATGGGCATGGTCCTTGGACTGTTGCCAGTTGTGGGCATTCCCTTGCCGTTTTTGAGCTATGGAGGCACCTCTACATTGATCAACTTTTGCTTCTTGGGTTTGGCCCTTAATGTCTCCATGCGCAGATTCGTTTTCAAGGCCGATTGAGCTGAGAATGCTCTAGGATTTTTCTTTGCCCGCCTGGGGACAATGAATATTACTTATCTCCCGGGGGAATAGCTGAAATTCGAACACTTTCGGCACGCCACACCCAGGGACACAACCGGCTATGCTTTCAAAATTGAGGGATTGACAAATAGCGTTAGGAATGATTATTATAATTATTAAATCGATCTGGGAATTTTCTTACTTTATTCTTGCATCTTGGCTGCAAATGCTTCATACTTCTTTGAAGCTGTAAATGGCTTAAAATTGACTTCATCAACCCAGTCTAAAGGAGATTTAGGTATGGCCACACAATTGGAAGTCTACAAGTGCAATGCCTGTGGAAATATCGTCGAAGTCCTGCATGGCGGAGCTGGGGAGCTTGTTTGTTGCGGACAACCCATGGAACTTTTGCAGGCCGGCAGTGTGGATGCGGCCAAGGAAAAACACGTTCCGGTCCTGGAGAAAACCAGCGCTGGATATAAAGTAAAGGTGGGCGACGTTGCCCATCCCATGGAAGAGAAGCACTATATCGAATGGATTGAACTTATTGCTGACGGCAAGGCTTACCGGGAGTTTCTCAAGCCCGGCCAGGCTCCTGAAGCAGAGTTTTGTATCCAGGCCTCAACTGTCACAGCCAGGGAATACTGCAACATCCACGGCCTGTGGAAGGCAGATTCTTAAAGCCAGGACACGACAACTTAGCATTGTGTGTGCAGTTTTGAAGATGCGACTGAGCGAAAGAACGTTCGACAACTACCCACAATGCAAACCCTGTTATAACTAAAGAACATCCAGGAGGAACTGCTATGGAAAGATGGGTATGCGGTGTATGCGGATATGTATACGATCCGGCCGAGGGTGATCCGGAGAACGACATCCCGGCCGGAACCAAGTTTGAAGATGTGCCTGCCGACTGGGAATGCCCAGTCTGCGGAGCCAGCAAAGACGAGTTCAGCAAAGAGGACTAAATTCAGAGGGCCCGTTGAGCACTCAATCAACGGGCCCTGCCGAGCCTATGAACAGGAAGCAATCTACCAATCGAAAACTGCGCGGCGAGGTGATGCGCATACTCGGGGCCGAGGATTGGCTGCGACAATGGGCCGAGTACAAGACAGCCCAGCCTGCCTCCAAGCTCATCTCCCCTCTATTTTCCGCCCTTTTTTCCATCCACCCCGAGGTGCATTGGCATGCAGTGACCTGTATGGGAGACTTGGGGCAGGACCTGTCAGCAAATGGCCTGCAGCCCCTGCGGGTCGTAATGCGCAGGTTGATGTGGTCATTAAACGACGAATCCGGAGGTATCGGGTGGGGCGCTCCTGAAGCCATGGGAGAACTCATGGCCAAAAACAAGCCGATGGCTTCTGAATACAGCAGCATCCTTCTCTCCTACATTATTGACCGGGAGGGACCGGACAACTACCTGGAATACCCCCCCCTGCGGCTGGGGGCCTATTGGGGCATCGCCCGCCTGGCCCAAACCCATCCGGATGTGGTCCAGCCAGTAGAGAAGTCCTTGGAAAATGCACTATCTGTTGAGACGGGTTCCCAATCTTTGCTTTTGTTGTGCTTGACCTGGGCCAATCTGCAATCCCTCCCCTCAACTGCCGCCCATACTCTGAACTTGCTTACTCGCAGACAGGACCAGGTACAGGTATACTGGGAGGAAAAATTCCAGCACCTTGTCCTTGCCGACCAGGCCCGGAAGGCCCTTGAGGCCCATAAGCAGACCAAAACTTCATGACCCTGTGGCTGACCACCGGTAGTCTCTTTGGCATGCACTTTTAAAGGCAGTAGTCCAGGGCTTTTCAGACCCTCTGTGTGCGCCGTCGTCCAGTTGCCCTTTTTTGGGTTAGCTGGAGGCAAAGACGATTCAACTCTTGATCCAGCCAATGGGCAAAGACTTGCTCCCCCCGCAGAGGAGCCGGCCACCAGAGATCCACATCCATAACGCACAACCTGGCATCAGCGAAGGGCTCCAGCTTCACCCTGTCCTTGGGAGTGCATACTATGCACGTTGCCCCCAAGGACTCTGCCTGATCCACGATCTTGGCCCAATCAGCCGGAGTATAGGCATGGTGGTCAGCGAACCGGAGGTGGTCTAAGGCAGGCCCCGGCAGGATCTGGGCCGCAGATGCCTCTACCCCTTCCGGGCTTCCTACGGCGCTGACCAGCAAAGAGCTGGCTACTGGTTGGACAGGCCTGTCGTCTTGCACCCGGCGCAGGCCTCTAACCCAATACGAACAGTGAAAGACGGGCTGAGACGTGCCTGAAAGCCTAGTCTGCACCAGGCGGGTATTTTCTCCGGCGGTTCCAAGAGGTGCGTTGACCACCACGGCCGAGGCCCTTTGCAGGGCACCCGCGCCCTCCCGCCATGGACCGGCAGGAATGACCCTGTTCCAGTCCCGGCCAATGTCCCGGGACCGGAGAAGGACGATATCTATGTCCCTTTGGACCGCCAAATGCTGAAAACCGTCATCAAGAATATATATATCCGGCTTCCATGTTCTCCAGGCCCACCTCCCTGCGCGGCTGCGGCAAGGATCGACCAGGACCTTGGCCTCTGCATTCTCTCGAGCCAACATCAAGGGCTCGTCGCCGGCTGCATGTACAGGACTGTTTGTGTCCACCACATAGGGCAGATGCCTGGGCCGGGCTCCATAGCCCCGGGTCAGCAGGGCCGGACGCAAGCCCCTATCCAGACACCATTTCATAAGCCAGGAGCACAGCGGAGTCTTGCCGCTGCCGCCCCAGCTGATATTGCCCACTGATATGCAGGGGACCGGGGGCCGCCAGGAGGAAAAGACCCCCCGGACATAGGCCGCTTCCCGAATCCGCATGGCCTGCGCGTATCCCCGAGCGAACAGGGAAAGCACTCTCTACTCCCGCAATTGACCCAAAAAATGCAAAAGGAAGAGGAACAGGTTGATAAAGTCCAAGTACAGGGTCAGGGCCCCCAGGATAGTCCCCCGTCGAAGGGCGGTGTCATCATCTGCTGGAGCATTTTCCCCCATCCGGCTGAGCTTCTGCGTGTCATAGGCTGTCAGGCCCACAAATATGAGGACCCCAAGGCCGCTGACCACAAAATCAATCATTGGGCTCTGGATGAAGATATTGACCACCATGGCCAAGATGATCCCGATCAGCCCCATGAACAAAAAGCTCCCCCAACTGGTCAGATCCTTGCGCGTGGTCATTCCATAGATGCTCATGGCTGCGAACATGCCCGCACAGACCACAAAGGTACTCACCACAGAGGCCGGGGTGTATACTGTGAGCACCGCGGAGAGGGTGATGCCGTTTAAGGCGCTGTACAGCAAAAACAGGCCTGTAGCCGTGGTCCCGGACATACGGCTGATACCTGCGCTTACAGCCAGAACAAGTCCCAGCTCGGCGATTATCAAGCCGAATAGGAGCATGGGGTTTCCAAAAATGAGCTCCATCATGGCTGGGCTGGACGCTGTCAAAAAAGCGGCTCCAGCCGTAATTCCCAGTCCAGCCCCCATCCAACGATAGACTCCGTGCATAAAGGCGTTGACCACATTGACCCGGCTTTGGGCCTGGGTATTCTGGGCTTTGACGTCCATTGGCGTTTCTCCTTCCCTAAAAAAAGTGTTGCCGGCACATATACACACTCCTGTGCATGACGTACTATCTGTATCCGCTGCCGCGGAGGCACGTCAAGCCAAAGGGGTTGACAAGCCCGGACAAAGTTGCATTTCTATGTGCAGAGCAACGCCTGATACAGAAACTGGTCGCCTGATGACCGACGCCGAAAACATTCAACTGCAACATGTTCAAAATATTACCAAAAGAAGGGGGAAATATGCGATTATACGAGTTTCGTTGCCTCAGCTGCCATCATGAATTTGAGGACCTGGTCCGCAGCAACAACGACCCCGTGACCTGTCCGCAATGTCAAAGTACGCATGTGGAGCGTTTATTGTCCGCTGTTCGCACCCAGGGAGGCCGGGCGCAGGAATCTACAGCCTCCTGCGCCGCACCCAGCGGTTTTTCTTGAGCCTCATAAACGTACTCCGGTCAGGAGTGCTCAAGATTGAGACCCCACAACAGCACATGAGCTACACTCGAACCGATTATCTATACGGAAAACCTGTTTACGGGCAGCTCAGAGACTACAGGCCGAGCCATCATGAACAATCCTCCCCAGACCCACACCAAAGCTTCTCTCTACGAGCTCAGCCGCTTTGAACTCACCAAGCAGGTCAAGGCGTGGGGCCAGCCGGCCTTCCGGGCCGATCAGATTTGGCAGTGGGTATACAACAAAGGTTGCCGGGACTTTTGGCACATGAGCAATGTGAGTAAAGACCTGCGCTCCTCTTTGGATCGAACGTACAGTCTGGAGCTGCCCCCACTTTCCGTTTACACCTCCAGTGTGGATCAAACCGTCAAAGGCCTCTTGGAGCTAGGGGACACTGAACAGGTGGAATGGGTTCTCATTCCGGACAAGGACCATTATACGTTATGCCTCTCCACCCAGGTCGGATGCAGTTTGGCCTGCTCCTTCTGCAGTACCGGCCGCATGGGTTTTATCCGCAATTTGTCCGCCGGGGAGATCCTGGCCCAGGTCATGCTAGCCAGGCAGGTACTGGCCGAGAACCAGTCTGCCTGGCCCTTGCGCAATATTGTCTTTATGGGCATGGGCGAACCCCTGATGAACTGGCCGGAGGTGGAAAAGAGCCTGCATACCCTCCGCGACTCCCAAGGTCTTGCCTTTTCCCACCGCCGGGTGACCGTATCCACAGTGGGCCTCCCCCGCCTTTTGGAGACCTTTGCCCACACCCGGCTGGCCTCTCTTGCTGTTTCCCTGCACGCCCCGACGCAGAAGCTCCGCCAACAGATCATGCCCAAAGCCGCCGGGATGCTGCCCCTGTCTGATTTGGTACAAAGATTGCAAAACCTTCCCCTCAAACCCAGGCAGCGCATCACCATTGAATATCTCCTTTTGGGGGGGGTCAACGACGGTCTGGCTCAGGCTCGGGACTTGAACCGGCTGCTGTCCAGCCTTAAATGCAAGGTCAACCTCATAAGCTTCAACCCTGCTCCCGAGCTTCCCTACCGGGCGCCGGAAGAGGACAATGTCCTTGCCTTTCAACAGTTCCTGCAGAGCAAAGGACAGACCGTGACCTTGCGTAAAAGCAAGGGGCAAGATATACAGGCGGCCTGCGGTCAGTTACGCAATACACCGAGCCGGGACGGCTTAAAAGCATTCCCCGCTTGTGGACGATAAAGGAAGGAGAGATCATGCTCAGACCTGATTTCGAAAAAGAAAACGGATTGGTTCCGGCTATTGTCCAGGACGTGTCCAGTGGAGAAGTCCTTATGCTGGCCTACATGAACAAGCAGGCCTGGGACAAGACCTTGAAGACCGGTCAGGCCCACTTTTACAGCCGCAGTCGCAATACTCTCTGGCACAAAGGCGGCACCTCGGGGCATGTCCAAAAGGTGCACAGTGTTCGACTGGACTGCGATGCAGATACCGTCCTCTTGCAGGTGGAGCAGGTAGGAGATGCGGCCTGCCACAAAGGATACCGCAGCTGCTTTTACCGCCAATTGACTGATTCCGGCATTCACTGCTGTTCGGAAAAAATATTCGAACCCCAGGAGGTCTACGGCTGAAATGAGCCAGCACACACAAAAACTCAAACTCGGCATTCCCAAGGGATCCCTGCAGGATTCCACCATTAAGCTGTTCGCCAAATCCGGGTGGAAGATCAATCTGCACCACCGCAATTATTTTCCGGAAATTAACGACCCGGACATGAATTGCAGTCTGTGCCGAGCCCAAGAGATGCCGGTTTATGTCCAGGACGGGACCCTGGACGTCGGCCTGACCGGCAAGGATTGGATCCTGGAGAACGAAGCGGACGTGGTTACTGTTGACGAGCTGGTCTACTCCAAAATGAGCAACCGGCCGGCCCGCTGGGTCTTGGCTGTGGGTGGGGACTCTCCGTACAAGCGTCCGGAGGACCTGGCCGGGAAAAAAATCGCCACCGAGCTGGAGAACTTCACTCGCCGCTACTTCCAGCAGGCGGATATACCAGTAGATGTCGAGTTTTCCTGGGGAGCTACGGAAGCTAAGGTCGTTTCCGGGCTGGCGGACGCCATTGTGGAGGTGACCGAAACCGGAACCACTATTCGGGCCCACGGCTTGCGCATCATAGCCGAGCTGTTGAGCACCTCCACGCAGCTCATCGCCAACAAACAGGCCTGGGAAGATCCATGGAAAAGGGACAAGATCATTCAGATGCGCACGCTGCTCCAAGGGGCCCTGCGCGCAGAAAGCCTGGTCGGGTTGAAGATGAACGTACCTCAAGACAAGCTTGACGAGCTGATGCAGCTCTTGCCCAGCTTGACCTCACCCACTGTATCCAATCTGTACCAGGAAAATTGGCTGTCCATCGAGATTGTGGTTCAAGAATCCACAGTACGAGATCTGATCCCCAAGCTGCAATCCGCTGGCGTGGAAGGGATTATAGAATACCCCCTGTACAAGGTCATTTAACCCCCGGACAGGGAATGGCTTTACTGACCTCCATCAAAGAGCACTGTATTAAGGCCCGGGCAAGACGAGGCAGGATACTGTTTTTCTCTGCAGGGCCCACCGCTTTTCCAGGACTGCATCATGCCCGCATCGGGCTCTGCTGCCTCTGCCTTGTCCTCATTGCCTCTGGCTGTGCACTTCGGGACCACAGGCGGAACATAGAAAAGGAGATCAGAGCCAGAATGGACTTGGCCTCCTCTTATCTGGCCAATGAGCAGCCTCGGTTGGCCTTGCGTCAGCTCAAGGCCGTCGAACGGCACAGGGCCGATGATCCGGAATTTCATTATCTGTACGGGCTCACTTCAGCCCGTCTCAAACGTGAACAGGAAGCCAAAGAACATTTCCAGGAAAGTGTCCAACTGCGCCCCGATTTCGCTCAGGCCTGGAATAATCTGGGCAAGGTCTTTCTATCCTTGGGAGAAGAGGACAAGGCCGAGCAGGCGTTTACCCGGACCCTGGACATACCCACGTATTTGACCCCTGAACTTCCAGCCTACCGCCTTGCCCGGCTGTACACAAAGCAGGGCCGACTGGATAAAGCCGAGGATATGGCCCGCCAGAGTCTGGAAGCCAACCCGGGCTTTGCTCCGGCCATATCTTTATTAGCCCAATTGCTCACCGAGAGCGGGAAGGTTCAGGAGGCGGTAGATGTCCTGAGCCAGGGTCTTGAGGTCCACCCGGACAACATCCAGCTTATGTTGGAGTTGGCTGAAAACCTCCTCCGCCTGGGCCGGCAGGACCAGGCCAGACAATGGTTTGAACGTATTGCCCACACAGCAGACCCCAAAAGCGAAGCGTCCCAGGTGGCCGCAGATTATCTGGAACTCCTCCCAGAAGGGGGATCAGGGCGCTGACGCTTCCCATGCGCCGAGGATCCTGGGGATATGCCCCTGGATCTACGATTTTGCCGCCTACAACTTGTGGTCCAGGCCAGTGGGCCTTATGGCCTGCATGCACATGCTCCGGTGCTCTGGAGCAAAAACAGCATTGCTGGACTGCCTGGACCCCATGTGGCGGGACATTGAGTGGCCCAAGCAGCGGTTTTATGGTCACGGCACATGGCCCAAGACCCAGGTGCCTGCCCCCTCCTTTTTGAGGCACATACCCCGCCGTTTCTCCCGCTATGGACAGGACCCGGTTCTGGTCCGCGGAGCCTTGCAGGCCCTCGACCCCCCTCCGGACGCTGTTCTCATAACTACGAGCATGACCTACTGGTATCCCGGAGCAGTAGCAGCGGCCAACTTAGTCCGCAGCCTTTGGCCGCAGGTGATGATAATCGCCGGGGGCGTCTACGCCTCCCTGTGCCCTGACCACGCCCGTAGTTTGGAATGTTTTGACCTGGTTCTGCCCGGACCTCTGGAAGACACTGAAAACTGGCGGACTTTATGGACTGTCCTGCAAAGCTCCCCTCCCCCCCTTCCCGAAGGCAGCGGCCTGGCTCTGGACCCGACTGCCTACCCGGCTCCCGACTTTTCAGCCGTTCTGGGCTCCAGAGGCTGTCCATATGCCTGTGCCTACTGCGCAACCTCCACTCTTCATCCACAATTTATCCAAAAAAGCGCCTCCCGGGTTATCCAGGAGGTGGATATCGATCTCAGCAGGGGGGTACTGGACTTTGCCTTTTACGACGACGCCCTGCTGGTCAATCCCGAAAAATGGCTCATCCCTTTTTTACAGCGCTTGAGACACACAGGGACCAGACTGCACACCCCCAATGCCCTCCATCCCCGACATTTGACCCCAAAGCTGGCAGTCCTTCTCAAGCAGGCCGGCCTGTGTACCGTCCGACTGGGTCTGGAGAGCTCCGACTTCACCAACAGACTGGACAACAAGCTGACCATCGACGACTGGAACCACGGTCTGGACTGCCTGTTTTCGGCCGGATTCTCGTCTCAGCAGATCGGGGCCTACATCCTTTTCGGCCTCCCCGATCAAGAGGACCGTTCAGTAGAAGCAGCCATCGACCTGGCCCGGGCCTCGGGAATCCGTCCGCACCTGGCCCAGTATTCGCCCATACCCGGCACCCAGTTGTTCGCCAAAGCCCAAGCTCACTCCCCGTATCCCCTGGACCAGGAACCCCTGTATCACAACAATGCGCTCTGGCCATGCGTCCCGGGCGGTTTCAGCTGGCAGAAGAGGACCAAATGGCGAGATCGCCTAGCCGGAAAGGGATCCTGAGTGATCATATTCCGACCAAGAGGTATTTGCCCATAAGAGCACTTACTACTCCGTCGGCTCCTCACTGCCCTGGACCAGCCGAAAAAGGGCCAGGCTGCGCTCCATAAGGGGATAGCCGACTGTACTTTTATAGATGCCAGCTCCTTCAGGCATTCCGATTTCATATCTGGTATCCAGCATCAGCTCCCAGAAGTCGCTGTTTGTGTACGAGGGCAGGACAAAGTCGACGGACCAGGAACTGCTGTTCACCAGCATAAGCATGGTATCCCCGGTGATGCTAGAGCCACGCTCATCGATCTCCTCCAGGGCATCTCCTCCCAACATAAGCCCGATCAGGCAACGGGAACGGTCCAACCAGTCTTTGTGGCCCATCTCCCTGCCGTCTTCCTTGAGCCAGGTGATGTCCTTGCGCTCCGATCCGTGGATGGATCGTCCCTGGAAAAAGTTCTGGCGTTTAAACACCGGCTGGCTTCGCCGCAACGCAGCTATACGGCGAACAAAGTGCAAAAAGGATGTATCCTGGGCCGAAAGCTCCCACGGATACCAAGTCAAGGGGGAATCCTGACAGTAGCCGTTATTGTTGCCTTGTTGGGTCCTGCCCAGTTCGTCGCCGCCGGATATCATGGGGACCCCCAGGGAGAAGAATAAGGAAGCCATGAAATTGCGTTTTTGACGCATGCGCAAAGCTTCGATCCGGGCATCCTCACTGGGGCCTTCCTGTCCGCAGTTCCAGCTCAGATTGGTGTTATTGCCGTCCTGGTTGTTCTCCTTATTGGCCTGGTTGTGCTTGTTTTCGAAACTGACCAGGTCCTGGAGAGTGAACCCATCGTGGCAGGTAATGAAATTGATGCTGGCATGCGGCTTGCGTTTGTTGTGGGCATACAGGTCACTGCTTCCGGCCAGCCTGGTCGCCAATTCACCCACCACACACTCTCCCCGCCAATACCTGCGCAGGGTATCCCTGTACTTTCCGTTCCACTCTGTCCACTGCACCGGGAAGTTGCCCACCTGGTATCCTCCGTTGCCCAGATCCCAGGGCTCGGCGATGAGCTTTACCTGAGACAGCACCGGATCCTGGTGGATAATATCAAAGAACGAGGACAACCGGTCCACTTCATACAGCTCCCGGGCCAGCGTACTGGCCAAATCGAAGCGGAATCCGTCCACCCGCATCTCCAAGACCCAGTATCGCAGACTGTCCATAATCAACTGCAACACCCGGGGATGCATCATGTTCAGGCTGTTCCCGGTACCGGTAAAGTCCAAGTACCGCCGCTTATCCTCCTGGAGGCGATAATAGGCCAGATTGTCGATTCCCCGCAGGCTTAAGGTAGGTCCAAACCGGTTTCCCTCGGCAGTATGGTTGTATACCACATCCAAAATAACTTCTATGCCAGCGGCGTGCAGGGCCCGGACCATCATCTTGAACTCCCGTACAGGATCCATGTACCCGGAACTGGATGCAAAGCGGAGATCCGGAGCAAAAAAGGACAAGGTGCTGTAGCCCCAGTAGTTGGTAAGCCCCCGCTGGACGAGAAAAGGCTCGTCTTCGTGCTGATGCACAGGCATAAGCTCTAGGCTGGTCACGCCCATCTTTTGCAAATGCTGGATAACACCCTCGCAGGCCACCCCGGAGAAAGTCCCGCGCAGTTTTTTGGGCACCCCGGGATGCATGGCGGTCAGGCCCTTTACGTGCGCCTCATAGATCACTGTTTCCGACCATGGAATGGAGGGGCGGGTGTCGTCGCCCCAGATAAAGGACGGGTCGATAACCGCACACAAGGGGGCATAGGCCGCATTGTCCCTGGGGTCATATCCCCCCTCCTCCTGACCGGGTCCCTGCATGTATCCGAACATGTTCTCGTTCCATCGGGTCTGGCGAACGATGCTCTTGGCATAGGGATCAACAAGGACTTTGTTCGGGTTAAATCGCAGCCCCAACTCCGGTCGGTACGGTCCATGCACCCGATATCCATACACCTGTCCCGGCCGGATGTCAGGCAAATAGGCGTGCCAGACCTGATCAGTATACTGTCCAAGGGCCACTCGCTGTTCTTCCTGAGTGCTGTCAGGACTGTCAAACAGACACAACTCCACCTTCTGTGCATGTTCGGAAAACAGGGCAAAGTTCACTCCCAGCCCATCCCAGGTGGCTCCTAAGGGATAGGGGCGTCCAGGCCACAGCCGCATACTCTCTCCCAGACTGTATAAGGTTAGACACTTTATATAAAATAAGGTACAAGTCAGCTCTGTATCAGGACAGGCAGCAGGCTTTTGCTGTTAAGTTTGCAGGTCCTTGTTTCTGGGGCCCCATCCTTCACCTACGTACCGGGGCTGACTCACAGGCCAATCTCTAATGCATTGTTGAGGATAAGAAAAGTCTGAATGCGACCCGAAACATCCCAAATCCGCAATTTCAGCATCATCGCTCATATCGATCACGGCAAGTCCACCCTGGCTGATCGGATTATGGAGCTCACAGGACTCGTGGCCGAACGGGAACGGAAAGATCAGTTTCTTGACCGCATGGATCTGGAACGAGAACGGGGCATCACCATCAAGTCCCAGACTGTACGCATCCCGTATACAGCCGCAAATGGCCGGCAGTTGATCCTCAACCTTATCGACACCCCGGGGCATGTGGACTTCAATTACGAGGTCTCCCGCAGTCTGGCTGCTTGTGAAGGGGCTATCCTTCTCGTGGATGCCTCCCAGGGAGTTGAGGCCCAGACCCTGGCCAACGTCTTTTTGGCCTTGGACCACGATCTGGAGATCATCCCGGTCTTAAATAAGATCGATCTGCCCGGGGCTGAACCTGAAATGGTCATCCAGGACATTGAGGAGGCTATCGGCCTTGATTGCAGTCACATTGTTCAGGTCAGCGCCAAAACCGGGCTGAACGTGGACCGGCTCCTGGAACAGATCGTATCCACAGTCCCGCCGCCCCAAGGAACCGTCCGCACCCCTTTGCAGGCTTTGATCTTCGATGCCTGGTACGATCCCTACCAGGGCGTGGTGGTCTTGTTCCGCATCTTTGACGGGTACATGGAGCAGGGTCAGGACATCTTGATGATGAACACCGGGAAATCCTTTGAAGTCAGTCAATTGGGAGTCTTTTCCCCCAATCCGCAGCAGGTGGACTGGCTGGGCCCGGGAGAAGTCGGCTTTTTATTTGCCAATATCAAGGATCTCAAGGACGCCCGCGTGGGAGACACCATCACCTCCCTTGAACGTCCGGCATCCGCACCCTGCCCGGGCTTTAAAAAAGTCCAGCCCATGGTCTTTTGCGGTCTCTACCCCACAGAGCCGGCCAAGTACGAACCTTTGAAAAAGGCCCTGGAACGCCTGCAGCTCAATGACACCGCCTTGTCCTTCGAGCCTGAAACCTCGCAGGCCTTGGGCTTTGGTTTCCGGTGCGGCTTTCTGGGTCTCTTGCATATGGACATCATCCAGGAACGTCTGGAGCGAGAATTTCAGGCCGAACTTATCGCCACCGCACCTTCGGTGGTCTATCAAGTGCACACCCTCAAAGCAGGAACCGTCCCGGTGGACAATCCCAGCCATCTGCCAAACGCCTCCGATATCCTGGAAGTTTCCGAGCCCTTTGTGCGTATGGAGATTCATGTCCCCAACGACTATGTGGGCAATGTCCTCAAGCTGTGTGAAGACAAGCGGGGCATGCAAAAGGACCTGCGCTACTTAACCTCGGCCCGGGTGATCATCACCTACGAAATGCCCTTTGCCGAGATCGTTTTCGACTTTTTCGATCAGCTCAAGTCCGTTACCCGGGGCTTCGCCTCCCTGGACTACGACTTTATCGGCTTCACTCCATCCAACCTGGTCAAGTTGGATATCTTGATCAATACGGAAGTTGTGGACGCCATGTCCATGATCGTGCATCGGGACAAGGCCTACCGCCACGGGCGGGACCTGGCTTTGAAGCTCAAAAACATCATCCCCAGACAGCTCTTTGAGGTCATCATCCAGGCCTGCATAGGGAACAAGGTGGTGGCCAAGGAACGTATTCCTCCCATGCGCAAGAACGTCACCGCCAAATGCTATGGAGGCGACATCACCCGCAAACGCAAGCTATTGGAAAAACAAAAGGAAGGCAAGCGGAGGATGAAGAAAATGGGCAATATCGAACTGCCCCAGGAAGCCTTCCTGGCCGCCTTGCAAAAGGACAACGACTAGCCCTTAGGGCTGGTCCGGACAAAGGTACTTTTATGAGTTCCAAGTGGACGGATACTTTCAAAGAATACGCCCAAGCTTTGATCATTGCCCTCATCCTGGCTTTTTTTATCCGCTCTTTTGTGGTCCAGGCCTTTAAAATTCCTTCCGGATCTATGCTCCCCACTTTGCAGATCGGGGATCACTTACTGGTCAACAAATTCATATACGGGATCAAGCTCCCCTTTACCGAACTGACCCTTATTCCGGTTTCCGAGCCTGAATCCGGGGACATCATTGTTTTCAAGTTCCCAGAAGACGACTCCAAGGACTTCATCAAAAGGGTCATCGGCACTCCCGGAGACACCATCCGCATTGTGAACAGAAAAGTCTACCGCAACGGAGAGCCTTTGTCTGAACCCTACGCCCAACATACCGCACCGCAGCTTGCAGACCAGGCTTTTCCCATGAGCAAATGGCCGCCGCATGAGTTTGACCCCAGGGCCAGGGACAATCTCGGCCCCTTGCAGGTGCCCGAAGACTCCTACTTTGTCCTGGGTGACAACCGTGATGAGTCCTATGACTCCAGATTTTGGGGTTTTGTCCGGGAGGAAGCCATTTTAGGGCGGGCCTGGATCATATACTGGTCCTGGGCCGGAATCACCGATATACGGTGGGGACGAATCGGCGACACCTTGGAGTAAACCATGCTGTCCACAGCTGTAAGTGCCGCCCTTTTAGGCATTGACGCCTACCCTGTCCACCTGGAGGCGGACATTACCCGCTCTGGGATGCCATCCTTTGTCATGGTTGGCCTGGCCGAAGGCGCGGTCAGAGAAAGCAAGGAGCGGGTGCTCACTTCCCTGAAAAACAGCGGCTTCAAGCTCCCTTCAGCCCGGATCACCATCAATCTGGCCCCCGCGGATATGCGCAAGGAGGGCAGCACCTTCGACCTCCCCTTGGCCCTGTCCCTGCTTTCGGCCTCGGAATCCCTCCCCGGATCAGCACTTCACGGATATTTCACCGCCGGAGAACTCTCCTTAAACGGTGAACTCAAACCCATCTCCGGGGTCCTGCCCATGGCCTTAAAAGCCAGGGAAGAGAAGGCCCGCGGACTGATCATTCCCAAGGAAAACGCCCCGGAAGCCGGAGTGGTCAACGGACTCAACGTCTATCCGGTCTCCACCCTGGCCGAAGCTGTGCAGTTTTTGTGCGGGGAGCGGTCCATACATCCCTTTACCTGCGACATGTCCGAACTGTGGGAGACCAGACACGAGTTCCCCCTGGACTTCAGCGAGGTCAAAGGCCAGGATCAGGCCAAAAGGGCCATTGAAATCGCCGCGGCCGGGGGCCACAACCTTTTGTTCATTGGCCCACCGGGCAGCGGAAAAACCATGCTGGCCAAGCGTATCCGCACCGTTTTGCCCTTGCTTTCCTTTGACGAGGCCCTGGAAGTGACCAAGATCTACAGTGTTGCCGGTCAGCTCCGCCCAGGTCAGGCACTGATCACCGAACGACCTTACCGTAGCCCGCACCATACCATTTCCGATGCCGGCCTCATCGGCGGGGGACAGATTCCCAAGCCCGGAGAGGTTTCTTTGTCCCACCGAGGAGTCCTGTTTTTGGACGAGCTGCCTGAATTCAAGAAACACGTCCTGGAAGTGCTCCGCCAGCCCCTGGAGAACGGAGATGTCACCCTGTCCAGAGCAGCCGTGTCCTTGACCTATCCGGCGGACTTTATGCTGGTGGCTGCCCTCAATCCCTGTCCATGCGGATATCTGACCGACGAGCGCCATCCCTGCACCTGCACCCCCGGACAGATACAGCGCTACCGTTCCCGTCTCTCCGGGCCCCTTCTGGACCGCATCGACTTGCAGGTGGATGTTCCGGCCGTACCTTACAAAGACCTTAAACAGGCCAAGAGCTCCAAGGACTCGGCCTGCATGCGGGCCAATATCGTCGCCGCCCGGGAGCTTCAGGCCCAACGGTATAATGATCTGCCCTTCACCACCAACAGCGAGCTCTCCGGCCGCTGGGTGCAGGAATGCTGCCGCATCTGTGAGCCTGAACACGATTTCCTGGAGCAGGCTATGCAGAAGCTGGGCCTCTCAGCCCGGGCCCACACCCGTATCCTGCGTATCAGCCGAACTATTGCCGATCTGGAAAAAAGCCTTGACGTCAATGTCAATCACTTGGCCGAAGCCATCAACTTCCGGTTCATGGACCGGGAGGACCGCTACTGAGCCTCCCCGGGAGCTGAAACAGAGCAGGAATCCTGGGAGCAGGAGCAGCTGAGCTCACTTAAGGCATACAAGAGTCGCCCTTCCCTGCTTTCCTTGTCCGGGGTCAAAACATAGGCTGGGATGCTGGCCACCATGGATTGCATGTCCTCCCAGTTGGGAAACTCGGTGTAGGCACACTCCTGCACAACTTTTCCGTTTTCCACCTGGAGGAAAAGGGCCTTTTTGGTGTCTGTGACCGCCGCCAACATGGCCGGCCCCTGAGGCAACAGTCTGGCAGCAGCCAAGATTTGCCGGGTGTAGGTCTCAACCTGGCCGGCACAGAACTTAAGAGCCATAACCGGGGCCTGCCCCTGGTACCCAATAACCAGATCCACCAGCTGCACGTAAGGCCGACCATCGATCTGAACTGTGACCTGAACTTTGCTGCCTATGGCCTCCTTGGGCACCCCCTTCTCCTCCACCAGAAATCTGGCCATGTCCTGCCGGATATCTTCGTAGGTGGTGACTTCAATTTCCTGACCAGTTATATAGTCTTGCATTGTGTATCCCAGACGCAATTCATGCATAAGAACCTCTTTGAATCCTGTATGTTTTGTACGCTCATTGCTTTTGCCCAAAATATCGTACACTTTATCCAAAACATCCTTTCATTGCTGCCTATACCTCTTTGGCTGTCAACGGCAGTCCGATCTCTCGATACACGCTCACATATTCCTCGGCCGAACGCTGCCAGGAAAAATCCTGGTGCATGGCCCGGTTTTGCATATAACGCCATTGATCCTCGTCCTGCCAAACCTCCACTGCGTTTTCAATGGCCTGGAGCAGAGCCTGACTTTTTATGGGACTGAAGGTGAATCCCGTGCAATCCTGAGCCGGATAGCCAATCACAGTATCCAACAGCCCGCCCACCTGGGAGGCCACAGGTAATGTCCCATAGCGCAGACTGTACAGCTGGGTCAGGCCGCAGGGTTCATACCTGGAGGGCATGAGAAATATATCCGTACCGGCCATGATCTGGTGTGATTTTTCTTCGGTATACCCGATGCAAGCCGCCAGCTGCCCTGGGTACTGCTCCACCAGGTTCCCCAGGTGGGTTTCAATGCCCAGGTCCCCCTCCCCCAATATAATAAGGCCCACATCCATGGCCATCAGCTCATCGACTATCTCCAGCAGAATATCGATGCCTTTCTGCTCCCGGAGCCGACCGATGAACCCCAGGACCGGACGAAACATAAACCGGGGATGAAAGCCCATGATGTACAAAAGTGTCTTTTTGCACTCCGCCTTGCCCTGTAAGTTCTCCGGAGAATAGGGATACATTAAAAACTTATCATGCCTGGGATCCCAAAAGGAGTAATCAACTCCGTTTAATATGCCCCTCAAATCCTTTTCCCTGGAGGACAAGATCCCGTGCAGGCCACACCCGAATTCAGGGGTAACAATCTCCTGAGCGTAAGTGGGACTGACCGTGGTGATTCGATGGGCATAGGCGATGCCTGTCTTGAGCATATTAAAAGCCCCGTAGTATTCCGCGCCGTCCATATGCCAGGCCTCGGCAGGCAAACCGCTTCCCCAGAACAAGCGCGATGAATACTGACCTTGAAAGGCAAGATTGTGTATGGTCATCACAGTGCGGGTCTTCTGCCAAAAGGGATCCAGCCTGCGGGCATAGTGCACATAGGCGGGCACCAAAGATGAATGCCAGTCATGGGCATGCATGATATACGGCGGCACCCCCAGCTTCCGGGCCAGGGCCACGGCTGCCCGAGAAAAAAAGATAAACCGCTCACAGTTGTCGAAAAACTCGCCGTGATAGGTGCAGTAATAGCTTTTGCGATCAAAGTATTCCGGGCGATCTATGAAGTATATGGGGACCCCGTGATAATCGGCGACATAAACGTCCGCCGTGACCTCAGGCCAGGGGTAGCCTACCGGGCAATTTTCCATGACCAGCCGAATCTGAAAATCGGATGTGTATAACCGGCCGTAAAAAGGCGTGATCACGGCAACCTTCACTCCCTGATCATGCAGGACGAGGGGGAGCACTCCCATCACATCCCCCAGCCCGCCGGTCTTGGAGAAAGGAAAAATTTCCGATGTCACGAAAAGGATCTGAGCGTTCTCTTGTCTCGCGCGCATGGGTTCTAGAGCCTCCATATACAAAAAGTCAGAAAAGTGGATATCCATCCTATCCGGCAGACCCGGAGTATGTTAGCATGCGGGTATGTTCGGAGACAATGCCCATTTGGTGCCTGCTTCAGACTGATGGCTGTTGAACCCGAAATATGCCATCTGTCTCTGCCGGTACTTGACAGGGTTCTTGCCTTCCTGCTATGGAAGGCGACACCGCGAAGGCGCGTAGCTCAGGGGTAGAGCACTTGCTTGACGCGCAAGGGGTCAGGAGTTCAAATCTCCTCGCGCCTACCATAACCAACCCAAAGCAGCTAGGGAGGCCGTGGCCTCCCTATTTGCTTTTAAGACATCGGCCATCAAGAGGAGTACAACGTGCAGCAGGTGGAGTGCCTGGGCCAAAATATAGATATACATGAGGGCCAGACCTGCCAAGAGGTATTGGCCACGTCCCTTAGCGGCAAGAAATTCAAGCAGACTGTAGCTTGCCTGTGCGACCAGCGTCTGGTGGATTTATCCTCGAGAATACCTAGTGATTGCCGCAAAATAGAACCTGTTTTCATCAACAATGAGCAGGGTCTGGATATCTTGCGCCACAGTGCGGCACACGTTATGGCCGAGGCTGTCAAGAGGCTCTTTCCCACAGTCAAAGTGACCATTGGTCCGGCTGTGGAAAATGGCTTTTATTACGACTTTGATTTTGAACGCAGCTTCACGCCCGATGATTTAGAAGCCATCGAAAAAGCCATGGCCGAAAGCATCGCCGCTGACCAGCCTTTTCAGCGCTGGGTTGTAGATCGGGAGGAAGCCAAAAAATTCTTTGCCCAACACAATGAGACCTACAAGCTCGAGATCTTGGAAGACATGGAAGATGAGCAGGTTTCCTTGTATACGCACAATGGATTCACCGATCTGTGCCGTGGCCCACATCTGCCTTCTACTGGATACATCCAGGCCTACAAGCTGACCAGTGTGGCAGGTGCCTATTGGCGCGGCGACGAAAACAGGCCCATGCTTCAACGGATCTACGGTACTGCATTTGCTGACAATAAGGCTTTGAAGAGCTATCTCAATCACTTGGAAGAAGCCAAAAAGAGGGATCACCGCCGTTTAGGTCCACAATTGGATCTGTTCAGCTTTTCCGAAGAAGTAGGCCCGGGCATGCCCATCTTCCACCCCAATGGGGCCCTGGTTCGGACCATACTGGAAGACTTTGAGACCAAGGAGCATTTGCGCCGCGGCTACCAATTGGTTCGCGGCCCTCAGCTCCTGCGCCGGGACTTGTGGGAAAAGTCAGGGCATTATCAGAACTACGGCCACAACATGTACTTTTCCGAGATCGACGATACAGTCTATGGGCTCAAACCCATGAACTGCGTGGCCCACATGCTCATTTACAAGTCCTCACTGCACAGCTACCGGGAGCTGCCCATACGGTATTTCGAACTCGGGACTGTGCACAGGCACGAAAAATCCGGGGTCCTGCACGGTCTTCTCCGGGTCCGGCAGTTTACTCAGGATGATGCGCACATCATCTGCACTCCAAAACAGCTGCAAGATGAGATCACCGGCATCATACGCTTTGTCCAGGATGTCATGTGCGTCTTTGGCTTTGAATATGAGATTGAGCTCTCCACCCGGCCGGAGAAATCCATAGGTTCGGACCAGGACTGGGACCGGGCTACCACGGCTCTGCATAACTCTCTGGACTGTATGGGGCTTGCCTATACCGTCAATGCCGGAGACGGGGCCTTTTACGGGCCGAAAATAGATGTCAAGCTCAAAGATGCTCTCAATCGCACCTGGCAATGCGCGACCATACAATGCGATTTCACCTTGCCCCACCGCTTTGATTTGAACTATATTGGCTCTGACGGTGAAAGGCACAGGCCGGTCATGGTCCACAGAACCATTCTAGGGGCCATTGAACGCTTTATGGGCGTGCTCATTGAGCATTATGCAGGAGCCTTGCCCACCTGGATCGCTCCGGTCCAGGCTGTATTGGTCACTGTCACCGAGGCCCAAAACGAGTATGCCCAAAAATGCGCTCACGAATTACAAGATGCCGGAATTCGAGTGCAAACCGATCTGCGCAACGAAAAGCTTGGATTGAAGGTCCGAGAGGCCCAGCTATCCAAAATCCCTTATATCCTGGTCATTGGCGATCAAGAAGTTCAAAGCGGGGAAATCAATGTCCGCTTTAGAAACGGCAACCAGGCTGGAAGCAAATCACGTAATACATGCATTCAAATGATTCAGGAAGATTGCCAAGAACCCTTCAAACGTGGAGGAATGCGCTATAGCTTCACCAACTAACGTCCGTCGCAACCACCAGATCAGAGTACCGGAAGTGCGCGTCATCAGCGATACTGGGGACCAGCTCGGCATCATGGCTACCAAGGAGGCCCTGCGAATGGCCAATGAACAAGGGGTCGATCTGGTGGAAGTCGCCCCGCAGGCCAAGCCTCCGGTCTGCAAGCTCATGGACTTCGGCAAATACCAGTACGAACAGCGCAAAAAGAACCAAGAGGCCAAAAAGAAGCAGGTTCAGGTCCAGCTCAAAGAAGTCAAGCTCCGACCCAAGACTGATGAACACGACCTGCAGACAAAGCTCAATCATGTGCGTCGATTTTTGGCCAATGGGGATCGCTGTAAAATCACCCTTTTTTTCCGTGGGCGGGAGATCGTGCACAAAGAACAGGGCAAGGCTATTTTGGATAATGTCCTGGAGGAGATCTCTGATGTGGCCAGAGTGGAGCAGGAGCCCAAGTTTGAAGGCCGAACCATGCATATGATCGTGGCCCCCATATCACCAAAAAATAAATAGCACGGTGAACACGCTTTATTCGGGCGCGATAAAAGACCGGCAGTGTCTTTATCCGTCCTTTTTTATTGATATCTTACGACAGAAAATGCTGTACAAGCTCAACAGGTGGATTGCACCGGGAGCACTTTGTGCAAGGGAGAAAACGACATGCCCAAAATGAAGACACATCGGGGAGCGGCCAAGAGGTTCAAGGTGACCGGAAGCGGGTCCATCCGCCGCAGAAAGGCCTTTCACAGCCATATCCTGACCAAAAAAAGCCCCAAAAGAAAACGTAACTTGCGTCAACCGGCAGATGTGGACCAGGCCAATATCAGGGCTGTCCGCAGACAGCTTTTGGTGTAGACGTGCCCCTGGGCCTTATGCCCAAAAGACAATGACACTTGCAAATCACGCTGGATAAGGAGTCCGTGTTATGCGCATCAAACGAGGCAAAACTGCCCATCAACGTCACAAAAAATACCTGAAGATGGCTAAGGGGTACCGCGGTTCCCGGAGCAAGCTTTTCCGCACAGCCAGGGAAACAGTTGAACATGCCCTGGACAACGCCTACCGGGACAGAAAACGCAAAAAACGCGAGTTCCGCAAGCTGTGGATTATGCGGATCAATGCTGCTGTCCGTGAACACGGACTGAGTTACAGCCGATTCATGGCCGGACTCAGAGACCGCGACGTCCAGCTCAACCGGAAGGTTTTGGCCGATATGGCCATATTTGATCAGGACGGTTTCGCCCAGTTGGTGAAATTGGTCAACACAAAGGAACATTGAGGTGCAGACTTTTGAATCCAGCTTCCAGCAGGGATTGGAGGACCTCAGGCAAGAGGGATTGCAGGCGATACACTCCGCAGCCACTGCTGAGCAGATTGAAAATGCCCGTATCGGCTATCTGGGCCGCAAGGGTAAATTAGCCCAACACATGGCCTCACTTCCTACTCTGCCTCCAGAGGAGCGTCCTCAAGCCGGACAATTGGCCAACACCATCAAGGCAGAGCTCAATCAGGCCCTTGAAGAGGCCAGGGAACGTATAGCCCATCAGGCAAAGATCAAAGAAGAGGCCGCCTTTGACCCCACTTTGCCTGGACGTAGGCCCTGGATGGGAACAATGCATCCCATCACCCGGGTTTTAGATGAAATATGCTCTGTCTTTGCAAGCATCGGCTTTGATGTGGTCACCGGACCGGAAGTGGAAACCGACTTTTACAACTTTGAAGCCTTGAATATCCCAGCCGACCATCCAGCCCGAGATATGCAGGATACTCTGTACATTTCCGAAGCTGTGGTCCTGCGTACGCACACGTCTCCACTGCAGATCCGGACCATGCTCAACCAGTCCCCCCCGGTGGCCGCAATCGCTCCGGGCAAGGTATACCGCAGAGACGCCGACCTCACCCATTCCCCCATGTTTCACCAGATCGAAGGATTTCTCGTCGATACCCGGGTGAGCATGGCGGATCTGCGGGGGACCCTTACCTACTTTGTGCAGCATATATTCGATCCCCAGACCAAAGTCCGCTTTCGGCCCAGTTTTTTTCCTTTCACTGAACCGAGTGCAGAAGTGGACATCAGTTGTGTCATTTGCAAAGGATCCGGGTTTGTTCATGAACAGCCATGCCGGGTCTGCAAGCAAACCGGGTGGGTGGAAATTCTGGGATGCGGGATGATCGATCCGGAAGTCTTTCGGGCAGTAGGCTATGATCCAGAAGCCTATACCGGCTTTGCCTTTGGACTGGGAGTGGAAAGAGTGGCCATGCTCAAATACGGCATAGACGATCTGCGCCTATTTTTCGACAACGATTTACGCTTTTTGCATCAATTTCAGGGTCTTTCCCGCATATAAACCCACAAAACCTCCCGTCCAGCTTCAACCGGCAGGCCCAGTTTCATGCAATCACCTGCGCTGCGCAGTGATCTGAGCAGGGCCATATGCCCTACGAGGAAACCAATGCTACTGAGCGTCGATTGGCTCACTGAATTCACCCCTTACGACGGAACCATAGAGGACTTGGCCCACTTGCTGACCATGTTGGGCTTGGAAGTGGAGGAAATCCAGTACCCTTTTGCCCACCTGGACAGCTATGTGGTCGGGCGTGTCGAGGATTGCACAGCCCACCCCAATGCAGACAAACTCTGCCTGTGCACAGTTGATATCGGTTCCGGTCACACAGAAAGTATCGTCTGCGGTGCGCCCAATATCGCTTCCGGCCAAAACGTGGTTGTCGCTCCAGTGGGCGCAGTTTTGCCCAATGGACAGGTCATCAAGCGCGTCCGCATCCGGGGTCAGGAATCTGCTGGCATGATCCTATCTGAACAGGAGATGGAGCTCAGCGATGACCACTCGGGCATCAAGGTTTTGCCTGAACAAAGCACCCCCGGGAGTCCAGTATCTCAGACCCTGGGATTGGATCGGGCCTTCTTCGATCTGGGTATTACCCCCAACCGCTCTGACTGCTTGAGCGTGCTGGGAGTGGCCCGGGAGGTGGCCGCCGCCTGCAATCTGCCTTTGCATCCCCCCCAATTTCAGCTTCTTGAATCGGATCTGGAGACCAATTCTGTCTTTCAGGTGCGCATTGATGCCCCTGACCTCTGCCCCGTGTATCAGGCTCGGATCATCGAAGCTTTCACCTTAGGCAAAAGCCCAGACTGGATGCGCTTCCGCCTCCTGGGCATGGGCATTCGGCCCATCAACAACATCGTGGATGTGACCAATTATGTCATGCTGGAACTGGGACAACCCTTGCACGCCTTTGACCGCCACAACATATCCGGAGATATGATCCAAGTGGGCAGGGCCCAACCTAAACAGAGCTTCACCACCCTTGACGATCAAGAAAGGATACTTGGTAAAGACGACCTGCTCATATGGGATCGGGAAAAACCCATTGCCTTGGCCGGAGTCATGGGCGGGGCCAACAGTGAAATTACTGCCGCCAGCCAGGATCTTGTCCTGGAGTCCGCTGTCTTTGATCCGCCCACAGTCCGTAAAACTGGCCGGCGTTTGGGACTCTCCAGTGAGTCCGCATACCGCTTTGAGCGGGGAGTGGATCAACCAGGATCTGCCTTTGCTTTGGACCGGGCCACGTATCTGATCAATACTCTGGCTGGGGGACACGTCCTCAGAGGCCAGGTATGGTCCGAGCCCCGTCCATGGAAGGCCCCCACCATTCCCTTTCGTCTCCAGAGGTCGCAGGATCTTTTGGCCTTGAATGTGGATACTGCTTTTTGCCGCCGGACTCTTGCCAACCTGGGATGCCAGATTCAAGAGCAGAACGGGCATTGGGAGATCATCCCACCCAGCTACCGCCTTGATCTGGAACGAGAGATCGACCTTATCGAAGAGATCGGACGCGTTTATGGGCTGGAGGCCATTCCCACCACTTTGCCTCGAATCAACAAGCCCTTGCATGAGGTTACTGAACCGGAGCAGGACACAGCCGGCTACGGTTTTATGCACAGGATCAAGAACTGGGCCCAGGGACTGGGTCTGTTGGAAGTTATTAATTACAGCTTCGTAGGTGGGTGGGAGCTTGATCAATTGGGTCTCTCGGCAGCAAACCGGGTCCAGGTGTACAACCCCTTGAGCTCTGATCAGGACACCATGCGTACCTCCTTGACCCCGGGGCTTATGCGCAATGTACGCCTCAACGCCGATCAGGGGAACACCACCTGTCGTTTCTTCGAACTGGCCAGGATATTTGAAAGCGATATCCAATCAGAGACCTCAGTCCGGGAACACACTCGTCTGGGACTTTTGCTGACCGGAGCCAGACATCCCCAAACCTGGCCTTTTGAACAGATCGAAAGTGACTATTTGGATCTCAAAGGGATTGTCGAAAGCCTCTTTGGATATTTAGGGCTGACCAACTGCCGTTTTTTGTATGCATACGATCATCCTTTCCTGGACCCGGGAGTCCGTATGGAGCATGAAGAGAACCAGCTGGGTTTTCTGGGACGACTCAAGCCTGAAGTGGCCAGGAAAAGTCATGCCCGATTCCCGGTATGGATTGCCGAGCTGGATCTGGATGTATTGAACCGGTATTTCCGAGCCCAAAAAATCCTGTATCGTCCTTGGGCCAAGTACCCGCCTGTCCATCGGGATATGACCGTGATCGCCGGTGCTCAGGTAACCTTTGGACAGATTGAAGAGCTTATTGCCAACCAGGACGTTCAAGGTCTGCTCGAAGATATCCGTTTGGTTGACGTATACCAGCCAGAAGCGAGGGATGAGCGACATCTTACCATGCGCATGCGGTACCGGCATGCACACAAAACCTTGACCGACAAAGAGGTGGACGCAGCCCACAGCGCATTGGGTCAGACCTTGACCTCGCTCCTGCCCGTGCGCTTCCCGTCCACTTGAAGAGTGGCCTTATGTCCGGCCGGGGGGAGAGAACGTACAAGATCGGCCAGGCAGCGCATATGCTGGGCCTGGAGCCATACGTTCTCAGATTCTGGGAAACCGAGTTCCCGCAGCTCCAACCTATCCGCACCCCCAAGGGTCAGCGCCTGTATACCGAGGCCCATATCCGGCTCATTGCCCGCATCAAGACCCTGCTCTACGAGCATGGCCTGACCATTGACGGGGCCCGGCGCAAATTGGACCAGGATCGGCACTGGATGAATATGCTCACCGACATCCACAGTGAGCTTTTGGACATCCGGAGGACACTTCTGTCAGGCCCACTCATCCCTCCGGCTCATGCATCCAGGCCAAGCTCAGAAACCGAGACCGGATCAGGCCAAGAGCAAAGGGACCAAGACAGGAACCAGGAGACTGAGAACGATCCCATTGACCACCGATAGCAAGGAAAGTCTGGTACCTACCAGTCGATGAATCACCGGCAGGGTGGTGTCCATGCTGGTCGCCCCACCGCAGGCTATAGGGGCCAGCCGCCCCCAGTATCTATACAGGACAGGGGCCAGAGCTAAAGTGATCACCTCCCGGAAAACATTGGACAGCAAGGCAACGACTCCCAGCTCTTCCCCATGCAGCTGGGTGATCAAGATACTGGACAGACTATAATACCCAAAACCGGCCCCAACGGCCAATCCCTCCCGCAAGTTGCCAATTCCAAAGATCACAGCCACACATCCAGCGCCCAGCAACGAACCTACCACAACCGTTGAGGGCAAAAGCAACCCGGGTACATTCATGCGCAGCAGACTCTGCACCGATCGTTTGTCCGCGCCGACCCCTATCCCCACACAGGCCAGGAGAGCGAAAAGGATATACATCTCGTATCCGGCCTGCAGAACCTCTTCAGGCAAAATCCGGCCCCACCCGGCAAAAATGCCCAGGACAAAGGCCCCCAAAAGCACACAGCTACCCTTCATAATCACCTCCAGACACCAAGCGCTCCACTGGCTTGGATGCCAAGAGGCTGCCCACAATGGCCCCGAGGGCCAAAAGGAGTCCTTCCCAGCCCAGAGACCATATATGGGACATGATCTGGGCATGAGACCCAATGGATGCGCCTAAGGCAAACAGGAGGACAAAGACCAGAACTTCACTGAACTTGGACACAAAGCTCATAAGACGTTTTTTATGTCCAACTTGGGTTCCCAGCCCAATGCCGGCTACAAAACATATCACTATCCAAGCCATGCTTCCTCCCAGCACCTCTAGCCAGACCGTGTATATAAGGGCTCTCAGGGCAGATCCGGCCTTTGTCCGCCCATGGCTTTTATGCTCTAGCCGCCTGTATCCGAAGGCGGCTCTTTAGCACAGACAAAACATCCAAACAAGGGCTGGATTTGTTGCTTGAAATGACATATGCACGTATGCTGCAACGACGTCAGACAGGCCTATTCGAGCTTTTGACCTATCGTAAAAGCAAGAGCGGAGAGAAAAACCAGAGGAGCGCATATGCATCTGTCCCGCCGTATCCGCCAGATCAAACCCTCAGCCACTTTGAGCATCAATGCCAAGGCTGCTGAACTCAAGGCCCAAGGACAGGAGATTATCAGTTTGGCAGCCGGTGAGCCTGACTTTCAGCCGCCCGACCATGTTCTGCAAGCAGTCAAGGATGCTGTGGATCAAGGATGGGTCCATTACACCCCGGTTCCTGGACTGCCTGAACTGCGGCAGACAATCGCCGATTATATGTCCCGGCAATACGGGCTGGACCTGGCTGCGAACATGACCATTGCCACCAATGGGGGCAAACAAGGGCTGTACAATCTGATCCAATGCCTTGTGGACCCTGGCGACGAAGCGCTTATCCCCGCTCCCTACTGGGTGAGTTACCCGGACATGGTCAAGCTGGCTCAGGGTTCCCCGGTCATCGTTCCCTCCAGTCCGGAAGCTGAATTTCGCCTCACACCGGCTGAGCTGCAGGAGTATGTCACAGACAAGACACGCCTTCTTATCCTAAACACCCCCTCCAACCCCACTGGGGGGCATTATCCCCAGGCTGAGCTGGACGACATCATCTCCTGGGCTGTCAAGCAAAATATCTTCGTCATCTCTGACGAAATCTACGACCAGCTTGTCTACCCTCCGGCCCAGCCGAGCACAGCCAGCCGATGGCTCACTGAGCATGCCGATTCGGTTGCTGTCTGCAACGGGCTGTCCAAGTCCTTTGCCATGACCGGATGGCGGATGGGCTACGTACTCGCCCATCCGGAACTGATCGCCAAGATGAGTACTTTGCAGGGGCAAAGCACATCCAATGTCTGTGTGCTGGTCCAAAAAGCAGCACTTGCTGCCCTGCAGGGACCTACCGAGTTCCTCCATGACCAGCGCACAAGGTTTCAACAGCGCCGAGACCTGGCCCTGGACCACATTGCCTCCTGGCCAGGCATTTGGTGCCCCCGACCGGACGGCGCCTTCTATCTGTTCCCCCGCATGGATGGGGTCTACACCCGGGAAGTTCCTGATTCCACGGCCTTATGTACCTACCTCTTGGAATCGGCACAGGTTGCCTTGGTCCCCGGGGCGGCGTTTGGCGACGATCGCTGCCTGCGCATCTCCTACGCCCTGGACGAAACGACCCTGAGGGTGGCCTTGGATCGGATCACAAAGGCCTTACTATCATTGAGCGGATAACGATCTCCATAGTCTTGAGCTGACCCCAGAGCCAATACAATGTCAGAATTCTTATATTCCATTTCCATCAGCGGACCAAATGAAACCAGCCTGGTCCGGGACATGACCCGAACCTTGAGCCACTACCGAGCCAATATCTTGGACATCTCCGAAGCAGTGATCCACGACTGGCTGAGTATGGCCGTACTCATTGAGCTGCATGCCGAGACCTATCCGGACGCCTTGTTTGAGGCCCTCATGCACACTGCCAAGAAGCACAGCCTGCATCTGCAGTTTTGCAAGATATCTCCTGAGCACTACGAACGTTGGGTGCAGGCCCAAGAGGGATCCCGGAGCATCATCACCCTTTTGAGCCATCGGGTCAGTGCCCAGCACATCCACCAAGTGGCCGAGTTGGTCGCCGAACACGGCCTGGATATTATATCCATCCAGCGCCTGTCCTTTTTAGATTCCCCCAGTGTGACCTTCCACCCCAGCATGGCCTGCATTGAATTCGTCCTGCACGGGCATCCTCTGGATATGCACATGGTCCGCAATGCCCTCCTCAATCTCTCCCATCAGGACGGCATCGACCTGGCCCTGCAGGAGGAAAGCCCCTTCAGACGTCAGCGACGGCTTATCGCCTTTGATATGGACTCCACCCTGATCCAGACCGAAATCATTGATGAGCTGGCCACAGAGGCCGGAGTAGGCCAGGAAGTGGCCGCCATCACCTCCCGGGCCATGCACGGGGAGATAGATTTTCAAACCAGCCTTCAGGAACGGGTGGCCCTGCTCAAAGGCTTGGACGCCGAGATCCTGGACAAAGTGGCCCGCCGCATGCCCTTGGCAAACGGCGCAGCCCGGCTCATCTCCAGCCTCAAGCGTCTCGGATACACGGTGGCCGTGATCTCCGGAGGATTCACCTACTTCGGCGCCTACCTGCAACAGCAGCTGGGTTTGGACTATATCTTTGCCAACGAATTGGAGATCGATCAGGGAGAGCTGACTGGGCGCTTGAAAGGAGATATCGTGGATGGCCCCAAAAAGGCCGAGCTCCTGCAACGCCTTGCCGAGTCCAAGGGCCTGAGCATGGACCAAGTGGTGGCTGTAGGCGACGGAGCCAACGACCTGCCCATGCTCAACACGGCTGGTCTGGGCATTGCCTTTCACGCCAAGCCCATGGTCCGACAGGGTGCCAAGCAGTCCATCAGCAATGTCGGTCTAGACGGAATCCTTTACTTCTTGGGGCTGCGGGACCAGGATGCCCCCCGGTAGACCATGGTCCATCCTGGCATACCCTGCATCAGGGTTTGGATCCAACCGATTTCTGGTTCTGTGTGTGCATACTTTTGTCTTCAGACTCTTCTTTGTCCCCATCTTCGGCTTCCAGCTTGCGCCAAAATGAACACTTCTTGGAGGGGCAGGCCAGATGTTCTCCCCTGGACTTGGTGGTCTTTTGGACCAGGATTGGGCTCTGGCACTGGGGACAGGACTCAGCGACCGGGAAGTCCCAAACTGCATAGGTACATTTTGGATACTGATCACACGCGTAAAAGACCTTCCCCCGCTTGGAGCTCTTCTCCACCAGCTGCCCGGAACAATCCTCCTGCGGGCAGGGCACTCCGGTGCCAAAAGGTTGGGCGTATTTGCACTTGGGATAACTGGAGCAGGCGATAAACCTGCTTCCGGTACGGGCCTTTTTCAGCAACAGGTCCGAACCGCACTGAGGGCAGGTCCCTACCTTGGGCTGGTCCTGAACAGTGTTCTCCACCAGCACAATCTTCCCCTGCTCGTCCCGGGAAAAATTGGAGGTGTTTGTGCACTCCGGATAGCCGCTGCAGGCCAAAAACTCGCCATTCTTACCAAATTTTATGACCATGGGCCGCCCGCATTGAACACAAGTGACCTCGGTCTGGATGCCGGACTTGACTTCAGACATCTCCTGCTTGGCCTTATCCAGGGTAGGATTGAAATCCTGGGTGAAGTTGCCCAGCAGGGCCAGCCAATCCTCCTCTCCGGTGGCCACCTGGTCCAGCTGGTCTTCCATGTGCGCGGTAAAGCCCACATCCAGCAGCCGGGGAAAATGGTTCACCAACAGATCATTCACGGTAAAACCCAATTCCGTGGGCACAAACTGCCGCCCTTCCATACGCACATAATCCCTGTCCCTCAGAGTGGTTATGATCTGGGCATAGGTTGAGGGCCTGCCGATACCCTCGTCCTCCAGCTTGCGCACCAGAGATGCCTCGGTATACCTGCTTGGAGGCTGGGTGAATTTTTGCTCCTTGGACAAACTCTTCAGGGTCAGTTGCTCACCATTGGCCATGGGCGGCAGCTGGACCTCTTTTTTCTGATCTTCCGGAACATACAGGCTCATAAACCCTGGAAATATCAACCGCTCCCCCTTGGCCCGCCACAGGGTATTCTCTGCCTGCACAGTCACCACAGTGTCCCAGAACTTGGCTGCAGCCATTTGTGAAGCCACGAACCGAAGCCAGATAAGCTTGTACAGGTTGTACTGCTGCCGGGTCAGATGATTGCGGACAGCATCCGGATGTATATGGACATCAACCGGGCGGATGGCCTCGTGGGCGTCCTGGGCCGATCCTTTGCTCTTAAAGGTTCTGGGCTTTTGGGGGTAGTAGTCTTGGCCCATATTGGCCACAATCCATTCCTTGGCCGCCTCGCGGGCCTCTTTGGATATGCGCACCGAATCCGTTCGCATGTAGGTGATAAGGGCGGTTGTCCCCTTGTCTCCCAGGTCAACGCCCTCATACAGCTGCTGGGCCAGGGCCATGGTCTGCTTGGCGGAAAAATTGTGCCGGTTGCTGGCCTCCTGTTGCAGACTGGAGGTGATAAACGGTGGCTTGGGCTGTTTATTGCGCTCCTTTTCCGCCACATCCGCGACCGAAAAAGAGGCCTGGCTCACCTGAGCGGCCAATTTTTCAGCCTGCTCCTGATTGCTTACCACGGCTTTCTTTTTGTCAATCTTCCACAGCTCGGCCTCGAAATCCGGAGGTGCCGAGGCCTGCAAAGTAACCTTGAACACCCAATACTCTTCCGGGACAAAGGCCTGGCGCTCCTTTTCCCGCTCCACGATCAGACGCAGGGCCACGGACTGCACCCGTCCTGCGGAGATCCCCCGCTTCACTTTCTGCCACAGCAAAGGTGAAATCTTGTAGCCCACTAAGCGGTCCAGAATACGCCGGGCCTGCTGAGACTGGAAAAGTCTCTCGTCAAGCTGTCTGGGGTGCTTGAGGGCTTCCCGGACAGCGCCGGGGGTGATCTCATTGAACTGGATGCGGTGGATTTGAGAGTTGGCTGTCTTAATCAGCTCGGCGACATGCCAGGCAATGGCCTCTCCTTCCCGGTCTGGGTCCGGAGCCAGAAAGACCTGATTGGCCTGGTTGGCAGCCTTCTTCAGCTTGCTGACCACCTTCTGCTTACCAGACAACACCTGATACTGGGGCTGGAAATCATTGTCCTCGTCCACGCCCAGCTTGTTCCCGGGCAGGTCCCGCACATGCCCTACAGATGCCTCAACCATATAATCCCGGCCCAAAAACTTGGATATAGTCTTGACTTTGGCCGGGGACTCGACGATTATTAAGTCTTTGCTCATAATACCCGGGGCTATACGTGCTTTACTTGCCGAGTGCAAGCATTCCATTAACGTATTGATTATACTGTCTTTGTTTGCTATGCACTGCCCATGATTTTTTCACAAGCAGCCAAGACTTCAGCTTTGCCTGTGGCAAATCTGAAGTCTTTTTTGCCCCAAAGCGGGCAAAAGGAGAAATATTTGCCGGAGCCCTCAACAACTATGCAAGTTTCTGAAAATGCCTCCAAGAGCGGAATCGTGGCCATCATTGGTCCCCCCAACGCTGGCAAGTCAACCCTTCTGAACTTTTTTTTGGGCCATAAGCTGTCCATTGTCACCCCTAAACCGCAAACCACACGCAATCAGATAAGCGGCATCCTCTCCAGCGAGGGCCTCCAGATCGTCTTTTTGGACACCCCTGGAATCCATCAGTCCGCCTCACCGATGAACACCTTGTTTGTGCAAGTGGCCTGGCAGGCTTTGACCGGAGCTGATCTGGCCTTAATGGTCTTCGATGCATCCTTGGCCCAGTCCAAGCCCCGACGTTTCCAGGCTGAGCTGGAGCTGATCCGCAACAGGATGGTCCATCTGGATATACCCGTCCTGGGAGCAGTAAACAAGATCGATCTCCTCAAAAACAAGGATCAGCTCATGCCGATCATCGATCATCTCAGCTCCCGATTTCCCGGAGCAGATCTGGTTCCCGTATCTGCCGCCCATGGAGAAAACACCGAACATCTTCTGTCTTTGATCAGCTCCTTTCTTCCCAACGCCCCGTTTTTGTATCCAGAGGATCAACTCTCTACGCTGCCTTTGCGCTTTCTAGCCTCGGAAATCATACGCGAGAAGATGTTTCTGACTCTCCAGCGAGAGCTCCCCTACTCTTTGGCTGTGGCCGTTGAACACTGGGCAGAAGACCCAGAGGGGGGCTTGACGACCATTCATGCCCTGATCTATGTGCCCAAACAGAGCCATAAAGGAATCGTTATCGGCCGCAGGGGATCAGTCCTGAAACAGGTGGGACACCAGGCCAGGCAGGAGTTGGAAGATCTCTTGGACATGCAGGTCAATTTGCAGCTCTGGGTAAAAGTCAAGCCCAGATGGACCGAGGACCGCAACTTTGTTTTGCAGTTTGTTCCCGAGCTTGGTGCATAGGTGGTCCACAGAGGCAAAGGCCCCAAAACGTGCACCAAGGGCTTTGAGACTTTCAACCACACAACAACTTGGAGGAGATATGGACACCTCCCGGGACATCATCAATCGCTGGCAGAACATCCGCCGGGAGATAGACCAAGCGGCCAGGGGCTGCGGGCGGGACCCGGATGAAATCACCCTTGTGGCCGTATCCAAGACCTATCCGGCCCAGGATGTGCGCATCCTGGCCCAAGCCGGGCACCTGGACTTTGGGGAGAACTATGTCCAGGAGGCCCTGGACAAGGTGGAGGAGCTCTCGGATTGCCCTCTTCGCTGGCATTTCATCGGCCGTTTGCAGACCAACAAAGCCAAGTTTCTTCCCGGACGCTTTGCCCTCATCCATTCCCTGGACCGACGCAAAACCGCCCAGACTCTGGACCAACGCTGTGCCCAGAAAGGGCTGATCCAATCTGTTCTCCTCCAGGTCAACCTGGCTGGCGAAGAGCAAAAAGGCGGCATTGAAGCTGACGACGTCATGGACGCGGCCCGGGATATCGATTCCTTGCCGGGTATCGATGTCCAAGGTCTCATGTGCATGCCGCCTTTTTTCGATGATCCCGAAAAGGCCAGGCCGTTTTTTTCCCGGCTGGCTCAACTTCGGGAAGAAGTCCAGCTTGAATTGGGCAAAGAGCTCAGGCACCTGTCCATGGGAATGAGCGGAGACTACCAGGCGGCCATTGAAGAAGGGGCCACTCTGCTTCGAATCGGCACGTCCATATTTGGCCCCAGGGACTGAGGTTAGAGGCAGGCCGTGACGTCTTTCGCTGTATAGCTGCCTTCTTCATCCTGCCCGTCTGGATTCTGGCGGTTTCGAGCGGGCAAAACTGCTATCGGGATGGAATTAGTTCATACGAGTCTTCCACTCTCTGTCCGCCGTTTTCTGGGCAGCCAGATACTGCCTCAAAAACTCGGTGAGCAGCATGCTACCGGCTTGGGCCACATTTAAGGAATCGAATCTTCCGGGCATGGGCAGGCTCACCCCGGTGAGACAAGATTTGGCCACCAAAGGCCGGACCCCTTTTTCTTCATTGCCCAGGACCAAAACCGCCGGCCAGGAGATGGACAGGTCAAAAACACTGCAGCAGCTGCTGTCTGTCCCTGCATAATAGACAGCCAGATTTCTCTCTTGACAAGTCATCAAGAACCTTGCCATGTTATGAATTCGGGTTATAGGGAGTTGGCTCAACGCCCCGGCAGCTGCTTTGTGCGCTCGCTGCCCCAATGACGCCCCTCGGTGGCGGGTAAGCACCAGACCGGCACCGCCCAGGGCATAGACTGTTCGGGCCAAAGTACCCAGATTTCCACTGTCCTGAACCTGATCCAAAGCCACTACAACCGGAAGACTGGCCTGTGCGGCTGACTCCACCAACCGATCCGAAGACCAAAACCCCGGCTGGAAGCATCTGGCAGCAATGCCTTGATGGGCTCCGGTGCACAGGGTGTCCAGCTTGGATTTGGGGACAAACTGGTATTTCACTTTGGCTTGGCGGCACAGGGCAAGGATCTGCTGCATGTCCCGCTTCCCTTTTTCCTGGATCAGAACCGAGTCCATGGTTTCAGGGGACCTGTGCAAGGTTTCCAGAACAGCCTGCCTGCCGATGATGTAAAAGTCGTCACTATCAACCATACCAAGAACCCCTCAAAGGAACGCTTATATGCGCTGTATTTTGTGCTGTACTCTGCTCTGCCTTCTGCTGGCCGGATGCGCCCATCTCGGACCCAATGCATCCGATACACCAGAGGCCAAAAAGGCAGCCCAAGACTCAGCCGACACCTTGCAAAAACCCAAGCACCCCCGAACTTCAACCGGCTCTGAAGCTGACGATTCCATCACCCAAGATCCGGCTCAGCCTCTGGAAGAAGAGGTAACCACCGCCCCCCATCCAGAAGCCTTCCCTTCTACTGTCCTTACACCTGAGGAAATTCAGGCCCTCCAGGCCGAGCCTGAGATCCATTTTCAACTGGACATCAAGGAGACCGACATCCTGGAGGATTATTTCATCTACTACTCCAAGGAAAAGCACCACGTATTCCAACGCTGGCTCAAGCGGGCCGAACGCTATCTGCCTTATATACGCAAGGTCTTTACCGAAAAAGGACTCCCTCAGGACCTGATCTTTTTGCCTTTTGCCGAAAGCGGATTCAATCCACTTGCCTATTCCCATGCCGGAGCTGCAGGCTTGTGGCAATTCATGCCCGCAACAGGGCAGATGTTTGGATTGCAGTCCAATTGGTGGGTGGATGAAAGGCGTGACCCGTACAAGGCTACTGTGGCCGCAGCCGAGTACCTTCAAAAGCTCCACGACCGATTTGAAGACTGGTACCTCGTTTTGGCCGCATATAATGCAGGTGGAGGCCATGTCTCCCAAGCCATGCGCCGCAGCGGGGCCTCTGATTATTTCGACCTGGCCTCCACCCGGCAGCTGCACAATGAGACCTGTCGATATGTACCCAAGTTTTTGGCAGTTCTAAAGATTGTCCGCAACTTGGAAAAACTTGGCTTTGACCCCCTGAGCTGGGACGCCCCGACTGACCCGAAGGCAGTCCGCGTCCCGCCCGGCACAGACCTGACCGCTCTTGCCGATACAGTGGGACTGAGCTGGTCCAAATTCCAGGCTTTCAACCCATTCTTCCGCCGAACCGCCGCCCCCCCCTCAGGTCAAACTCGAGTCTATCTGCCGGAAGACAAGTTGGCTGCGGCCGAAAAATTCATCGACTCCGCCCAGGCTGTTGCCTCCCAAGGGGTTCACCGCTACCGCATCCGGTCCGGTGACTCCTGGTGGCGGATCTCCAGGCGCTTCGACATCCCGGTGACTGAACTCAAAAAATTCAACCAGGCTCGCTCCAATACCCTCCGTCCCGGGCAATGGATACTCATTCCTGGCGGACAAGGCCTTGCAAACCCAAAGCAGATGCAGGCCTCAGGGTCTACCTATACAGTCAAATCCGGAGATACCCTTTGGGGTATAGCCAACTCCCTGGGAGTGTCTGTTCAGGCTCTGCGCCAAGCCAATCCAGATCTTAGTCCCACACAAATCACTGTGGGACAGACGATCACCCTGCCCGAACAGGCCTCCACACGGCGCATCGCCAGCAAGAGATCCAATTATAGCGTCAAGTCCGGGGATACCCTCTGGGATATTGCCCAGCGCTTCGATCTCAGCCTGTCCACTTTGATCCAGGCCAATGGCCTGAGCAAAAACCAGCCCCTGAAGATCGGAACCCAGTTGTACATACCGGACATGCGCCACACGCAGCAGGCCCAGTCCCAAAAAACCGCCCAGCAGGCCCGCGTGCACTACAAGGTCCAAAAAGGGGACAATGTCTGGTCCATTGCCCGCAAGTTCGGGGTCAGCCCCAGACAGGTGATGGAATGGAACAGGCTTTCCTCTCAAGATATCATCCAACCCGGGGATACCTTGACCATCTACCGCTAAATGGGTCAGCCTTTACAGGTGTTCACGGTCATGAAACCACACATACAGCGGATAAATGCGGAAATGGTTTTCCGGGCGGGAGTGCACTCAGGGCCGCTTGCATATGCAGTCCCTGGCAACAATGCCAAGAGTTCGCCGAGGACAAAGCGGGACTGCTCAGGACATCCAATCCCGGAGGCAGGTCATGGCTGTCTGGGGATCAAATCCGCGACCGGTCCAGGCCCGGCATTGTCCCAAGGCCTGGTGCACAAACATGTGCAAGCCGCTGATAGTCCCGCACCCCTGTCCGGCAGCCTCCTGAAGAAGCCTGGTTCGGATTGGGGTATACACCAGATCGAAGACCCAGCGGACCGAATTCAGACTCTGACCATCCGGCCAGGGGGACATGTCTTCCAGCTTTCCGGCCATTCCCAATGGGGTGCTGTTGATGAGTACATCCACTGCACAGTCACCTCTGTCTTCCCAAGGCACAATGTGGATGTCCGAGCCGCCTCCGGCCCCAGCGGCCCTGGCTTGATCCCTGGCTGAGAGAAAGATCCGTGCACACCCCAGGCTGCGCAGAGCGGCTACAGCTGCCAGAGCTGCTCCCCCTGCACCCAAGACGAGAGCGGAGTCAGGCTGGATGGACCGTTCCTGCAGGGGCCATTGGATTCCCAAACAATCAGTGTTTGAGCCCCAAAGCTCACCCTGCTGCCAAAAGATGGTGTTCACCGCTTCTATGTCCACGGCCTCAGAGGTCATATGATCCAGGTAGGGGATAACCCGCTGCTTATGGGGCAGGGTCACGCTCACGCCCCCAATGGGCAGTACCCGCACCGCGACCATAAAGGCGTCAAAGTCTTCCGGCCCAATGTCCCACTTCATATAGACGGCTGGGATATCCAAGTGGGCAAAAGCCCAGGAGTGCAGAAAGGGGCTTAAGGAATGTCCCACCGGATGACCGACGACCCCGTACAAGGCCTGGGGAGGGGCGACGTCTCTTTGTACCTCTGGCATGCGACCTCAAAACGGCTGTATTTTTCGTATATGAACATCCTTTTCGGCCCACGTGGACATCTCACTCAAGAACTGCATCCACTTGGCTCACCCATGTGGCTCCGCGAACCAGGGCCTGATCATTGGCCTGGACCAGCTTCTCTCCTTTGGAGGAAAACAAAGAGGCCACAACTTCCCGGACACTCTGCAGAGGAAGGGCCTTTGTAGCCTGTACCCAAGCCCCCAGAGCTACAATATTGGCCATTTTCACCGTACCCAGTTCGTCGGCGATATCATTGGCTGGCACAGCGGCCACAATAAATCCCTGATCGTGGATCTGGGAGGTATTCACCAAAGAGGCATTGGCTACCAAGACGCCACCGGTTTGCAGGCGGGGCATGAACTTGGCCAAGGACGGTTGGTTCATGACGATCAAGCTCAACGGGGAGTGAATGACCGGGGAACCGATCTCCTCGTTTGCCACCACTACCGTACAGTTGGCCGTTCCTCCCCGCATCTCCACACCGTAGACAGGCATGAAGGTTACATTCTGCCCGGCGTGCATGGCGGCCTGGGCCAGGACATTCCCGATCAGCAAAACCCCTTGCCCCCCGAAACCGGCAATAATCACATCCTGATACACGTTGCTCCTCCACTGTCTTCCGTCCGGAAAGGACGTTTATCCCTCTTGCTGGTGTTCTTTGAAGACGCCCAAAGGGAAATAATCGGTGAGCTCTTCACCGACCCTGGCGTTGGCCTGCAAAGGGGTCATGTGCCAGTTTGTGGGACAGGCGGACAAAAACTCCACAAATCCCAGGCCATTGCCCTCAACCTGGACTTCAAAGGCCCTCATCAAGGCCTTTTTGGCTTTTTTGAGGTGCACAATGCTGTCCACAGCCACCCGGGCGGAAAAAGCGGTTCCTTCCAATGTGGCTAACATTTCAGCCATCTTCAAGGGTGCACCGTCCCGCTCCTGGCAACGTCCGCCGGAACAGGTGGTCGTCCTTTGGCCCACCATGGTTGTGGGCGCCATCTGCCCTCCGGTCATGCCGTAGACCGTGTTATTGACAAAGACAACGCTCACCTTCTCTCCTCGGTTGGCAGCGTACACTATCTCCGAGAGCCCGATGGCCGCTAAGTCCCCGTCACCTTGATAGGTAAACACAAAATTATCTGGACTGGCCCGCTTGACTCCCGTGGCCACGGCTGCAGCTCGACCGTGCGGGGCCTCAACAGCATCCAGCCGCAGATAGTTATAGATAAATACCGAACACCCGACTGACCCGACGCATATGGTGGTATCCACCAGCCCCAATTCACTCAACGCTTCCCCTACCAAACGGTGAATTATCCCGTGATGACATCCCGGGCAGAAATGCATGGGGGTGTCCACCATGACCTCTGGAGGGGAAAAAACTGTTCGTTCTTCATTATACATGCCTGGCGTCCTCCGTCTGCTCCGCCTCCATCAGGCGACGGATGGGGCGTTCAAAGTCCTCCGGTTTGGGCAATATGCCCGGGTATATGGGTAAGAGCTCAGAATCGGCGAAGTGGCGGACTGCAAGGCGCACATCGTCCACCATCTGCCCGGTATTGTGCTCTATGGTGATAAAGCGCTTGCCTTGCCTGGCCATATCGGCCAGGCAAGAGCTGGGAAACGGATACAGGGTTACCGGACGAAAGAGTCCTACTCGATGTCCTTCCGATCGCAGGCTGCGCACTGTGTTTTTAGCGATCCGGGCTACAGATCCATAGGCGACCACGATCACATCCGCGTCCTGGGTGAAGACCTCTTCTCCCCTGGCTTCAGTCCGCATCTGGTCATATTTGGAAACCAAATGGGCATGATGCTCAGCCAGGGCACCCTCGGAGAGATACAAGGATTTCAAAAGACGGGGCATTCGTCCTTTGGCCCCGCTCAGAGCCCAGGCCGCACCTTCTCCTGTCGGACGCCCCCTCATCTTCCAGGTATGTATGGGCTCCTTCATCTGCCCCAAAATGGCATCGCCTAGAATGACCACCGGATTGCGGTAGGTAAAAGCCAGATCAAAGGCCTCAATAGTCAGATCGTATGCTTCCTGACAGGTAGACGGGGCCAAGACCAAGGTCCGGTAATCGCCGTGTCCGCCCCCCCGAGTGGCTTGATAATAATCCCCCTGCGAGGGATCGATACTCCCCAGGCCGGGTCCGCCCCGGCAGATATTGACCACCACTGCAGGCAGATCGCTGCCGGCCATATAGGATATGGCCTCTTGCTTCAACGATATCCCCGGGCTCGAGGAGGAGGTCATGGCCCGCTTGCCGCAAGCTGCTGCTCCAAGTAGCATATTGGCCGCTGCGATCTCGCTTTCGGCCTGAATGAATTCCCCGCCAGCCTCAACCAGGGCTGTGGAGAGATATTCAGGTATATCGCTCTGCGGCGTTATGGGATAGGCAAAATAGCACTCGCATCCGGCGGCCATGGCCCCCATGGCAATGGCTTCATTGCCCTTGACCAGTATCCGATCAGTTTTCATGTCCGTCCCCGTTGTTTTGGCTCCGAAAGACCTTAAATACCATATCCGGACAAATCTGGGCGCAAAATGCACACCCTTTGCATTGCTCCAGGGACCCCGGCACCATGTGCACCACCTTGTATCCGAGGTCGTTCATGGTGTCCGACTGCTCCAAAATCCCGGTGGGGCAGACCGTTGTACACAATAGGCACCCTTTGCACCGTTCTTCTCGTATTTCCACTCTCACCATACTCTCTCCATATATGCATTGTGATCCACATAGAGCGGCAAACTTCGCTACAAATCAGTTTCTCATTTTTTTGTCAATAGGCAGGAGAGAACCCTGCCCCATCAACGAATGAACATAGCGTCACCGTAGGAAAAAAATCTGTAGCCGTGAGCCACAGCATGTTTGTATGCGGCGAGCACCTTTTCCCGTCCGGCAAATGCGGCAACCATAAGTATAAGCGATGAGCGGGGAAGATGAAAGTTTGTGATCATATGATCAACCACATGGAACTTTGATCCCGGGTACAAGAAAAGATCGGTCCACCCCCAATAGGACTGCATCTGGCCGAAGAGGGCATAAACACTCTCCAAGGCCCGCACTGCAGTAGTCCCCACAGCCACAACCGCCCGGCCCTCGTCTTTGGCTCGACGGATTTTTTCAGCTGCGTTTTCCGTAACTTCCATGAGTTCGGCATGCATGGTGTGCTTGCGGACGTCGCGTACGCGGATAGGGGTGAAGGTTCCGTATCCGACATAGAGAACGAGTTCTGCGAACCTATGCCCGCGGGCCTTCAGCTCCGCGATCTGCTCTGAGGTAAAGTGCAGCCCGGCAGTAGGGGCTGCCACTGATCCAAGATGCCCATCCCGGGCGTACACAGTCTGATATCTGCGCAAGTCTTCCGCACCGGGTTTCCTTCGGATGTACGGGGGTAGCGGAAGACTGCCGCAACGGGAAAGCACCTTACCCAAACTCCCCCGCCACTGGAGACGCACCCGGCAGCGCCCGAAAGATAAGACTTCCTGGACCACCAGGCGTATATCCCCGTTCAAATCTATCTCACTTCCTGGCTTGAGACCTTTTGCCGGACGCAGGAGTCCCTCCACCAAAGCCTCCTGGACTCCCTGGATGTTCTTTGACGTCTCCACTGCCGGCAGGGGAGTGAGCAACAAAAATTCAATTTTTCCTTGCGTAGACCTCTTGCGCCCCTGGACTCTGGCCGGTATAACTTTGCTCACATTGGTGACCAAAACACTTTTGGGGGGCAATACATCGGCCAATCTGGAAAAGCGCTCGTCCACAATACTTTCTGAGGACCGATCCAGGACCAAAAGCCGGGATGCCTGCCGCTTGGACGGCGGGTTTTGGGCTATCATCTCCTGGGGCAAATGGAAATCGTAACTTTCCAGATCCAGGTCCGGGGGAAGATGGTGTGCATTTTGGCTTGTCATCTCAGTATCTTTCATGCTTGAATTAGAAAACAGCAACTGTCTGGGCACTGGTTTTAAAGTGTGGCGGAAATGGCTACTGCACGCAACAACGACTTCATAGGTGGAGGCAAGTATGTATCAAGGTCTTATCTGTCTGGCGGCAAGCGTCCTTCTTGCCCTGACCGCAGGTTGTTCCACATTCTCTTCGTCCCAGTCGGATGCCGTGGACATAGCAACCGTTGACACCAACTCCACCCTGAGCCAGGCTTCCCCGGCCTATGACTTTGAGGATATCGGTGTTCCATCCGAAATGTCCTTGCAAAACGACGAATCATTTATTATGCAGACTCCCCAAGTCAAGGCCGGGACCTTGGTGTATACCGGATGGGTGGATCCTCTGTCTTTGTTTGATTACTATCGGGACAGTATGCCCCAGGAGGGCTGGAAACCCCTGAGCTACTTTAAATACGGCCACTTTCTGTTTGTTTTTCAAAAACCTGATAAGGTCTGCGTTATCCGCATCAATAAAGGCCGTTTCTCGACGCGATTGGAAATTTCGGTCAGCCCGTCCATGTCTTCAGACGACTCCGTTCTTTCGGAAAGAGCATTGTCTCCATGATTCCAGACCATCTACGCCTCTCATGTGCGGCAGATACACGACTGCATTTGGGTATTTGCGGCAGCATTGCCGCTTACAAGGCCCTGGATCTCTGCCGGGCCTTTCAAGGCCTTGGCCTTAAAGTTGGAGCGACCTTGACCCAGGCCGGATCCGAGTTCATCACTCCTTTGTCTTTGACCGCTTTGGGGGCAGATCCGGTATATGGCCAGCTTTTTTCGCCTACTGACGGTATCTACGCCCATTTGGAGCCTGGACAGAACAGCCGGGGATTTTTGGTAGCTCCGGCCAGCGCCAACACCTTGGCTCAAATGGCCCATGGCCTGGCGGATACAATGCTCAGCTGCCAGCTTTTGGCTTCTCCGTGCCCCATCATCCTTGCTCCAGCCATGAATCCCAACCTGTGGGAGGCTGAAGCCACTCAAGAAAATGTCCACCGCTTGCAGAAAAGGGACAACGTGCACATCATTTTTCCCGACAGCGGGCACGTGGCCTGCGGGGATCAAGGCACAGGGCGCCTGGCCGACGGTTTGGAACTGGTCTACTTTACCCTTCGCTGCCTTACCCCGGCCGACCTGCACGGCTATCGGGTCTTGGTCAGCCTCGGACCAACCAGGGAGTTTTGGGATCCGGTCCGGTTTTGGTCCAACCCCTCTTCAGGAAAGATGGGTGCGGCCATGGCTATTACTGCCTGGCTGCGGGGTGCCGAAGTCCATTGCGTTTGCGGTCCTACTCAACAATGGCTCCCGCAAGGCATTTCCTGCACCCGGGTCAGTTCGGCCCGGGAAATGTACGAGGCCTGCGTCGATCTTTGGCCAAACAGCGATCTTGGCTGTTTAGCAGCTGCGGTCTGTGACTTCCGCCCCAAAAACTGCTCGGATGCAAAGTTCAAAAAAGACGGGCACCAAAACGGTCTGAGCATCGAGTTCACTGCAAATCCCGATATCCTGTACACCCTTGGACAACAGAAACAAAACCAACAAAGACTCATTGGCTTTGCAGCCGAATCTGAAGCGGAATACGAACCCTTGGTCCGGGCCAAGCTGCTCCGGAAAAACCTGGACTGCATCGTGGCCAACCGCATCACCCAAGCCGGGACTGGATTTGAGTTTCCCACCAACACAGTCACTGTACTTTTTCCGGATGGACGCAGCCACCCCCTGCCTAACTTAAGCAAAGCTGATGCAGCCTGGAAGATATGGGACTTGATCTGCGCGAACTGACTATCCCCATGCGTACCCTGGGCCTGTATCAGGCTGGTCTTTGTTATCTCCTGGATTCTCCCGGGCAGAGGGTGCATCCGCCGACCTCCCCGGAGCCTGCAGACAAAAGCGCTGAAAGCAAGCCAGTTCCGCAGCCCGGAGAAAGCAGCCCCTTCCCTACTCCCTGGGCAGATCTCTGGGTCAAATTACATCCCCCTTATGCCATGGTCTGGACCTACTGGCAGTTGGCTGAAGACTTGGGGGGCAGCCCCGATGCTCAACGCAGGCAGCTGTTTCGAACGATCTTGTCTAAACTGGGATGGCCAAGAGGCAGTGTTGCCTTTTGGCCTCTTTCTGCATATGACGGGCACGACCATCATCTCCGGCTGGACCTGTTCTGGTCCGGCGTCCAGGCCATACAGGCCCAAATTGTCGTTGTCTTTGGGACCCCAGCCTTTCAGGCCCTGTTTTCCCAAACACGTCCCAGTTTCGGGTTTACAACCACCCGGAGTGGATTGCAGGTTGTCCATGTGCCTGGTCCGGACGATATGCTGCCGGACAAACGCGAGATGAAGAATCTGGCCTGGAACATGCTGTGCCCCTTGAGTCCCAGGTCATGAGCTGGCTTGGAACTTTACATACCCCATGACATCCAGGGGCACAGCAACCTTACTATAAGGAGATACCATGCACGTCCTGGTCACCGGCGCAGCCGGTTTTATCGGATTCCATCTCTGCCGACGATTGACAGCCGACGGTCACAGCGTGGTGGGTCTGGACAATCTCAATTCCTACTATTCTGTTGAGCTCAAAAAAGATCGCTTACAGCTCCTCAATGCCTATCCCAACTTTACCTTTACCTCCTGCTCGTTGGAGCATCGTCATGACCTGCAAGAGGTCTTTGCCCAGAACAGCTTCGACTGCGTGGTCAACCTGGCTGCCCAGGCCGGAGTGCGCTACAGCCTGACCCATCCGGAAGCCTACGTAGACACGAACATGGTTGGATTTGGTCATATTTTAGAGTGTTGCCGCCATAATCAGGTCAAGCATCTGGTCTTCGCTTCCTCCAGTTCAGTATATGGCCTCAATACCAACATGCCTTTTAGTGTCCATGACAACGTAGACCATCCTATAAGTCTGTACGCTGCCAGCAAAAAGGCCAATGAACTCATGGCCCATACCTACAGCTACCTTTACGACCTTCCCTGCACCGGCTTACGGTTCTTTACAGTGTACGGCCCGTGGGGCAGACCGGACATGGCCCTTTTTATGTTCACCGAGGCCATCCTCAATGACCAGCCCATCCAGGTCTATAACTACGGTCAAATGGAAAGGGATTTTACCTACATCGACGATATAGTGGAGGGCGTGGTTCGGGTTATGCAACGTACCCCCCAGCCCAATCCTGATTGGGACGGCCAATATCCCGACCCCTCTTCCAGCCCCGCTCCATACAAGTTGTACAACATCGGCAACAACAACAGCGTCCAGCTCATGCATTTCATCGAAGCACTGGAATCCTGCCTCGGACGATCGGCCCGTAAGGAATTTCTCCCCTTACAGCCCGGTGACGTCCCCAAGACCTATGCACATGTCCAGGATCTGATACAGAATATCGGCTTTCAGCCCAACACTTCTATAGAATACGGTATACAGGAATTTGTACGTTGGTATCGGGAGTATTACCACAGCCCGTAAAACGCGCCACAATTGTTGCGGAGGGAACAAGGATGCGCTTTCCACAGATCAAAAAGGATTTGGACGAGGTATTTACCAAAATAAAGACAACATCCGCTGAAGGCGACCTCCCTGAGGTGGAGGATGTCAAACACTTGGTGCGCATGTGTAGTCACATGCAGTCCTTTGCCCCGGAGGAGTGGGCCTTTGAGGCCGACGATTTCCTGCATTTGGCCCAGGAGCTTTTACAGAGCGTGCGCCAAAACGAAGTCCAGGAGACTATACCCTTGATCGACTCCTTAGAAGAGGCTAAGACCTTCTGCCATCGTACGTTCAAACCGGAATAAATCTTTGCCGCAATGCTTTGGACGTCCTGATCGGTCCCCCATCACAAGGGCCGTGCTGCTGTATGCGCATGCATGCTCTCAGGAAATGGCCACGAACAGGACCGGGATGTATTCGCCGGCATCAAACAGAGCCTTGACTCGTCCATCGCCCCTGCAAAAACGGGTGGGGAGGGCACAGAACACGTGGCTCTGACCATTGACCGAACTGCAAGTGCTGGAGGTATCATGCACTCAATCATCGCCATCGCCAACCAAAAGGGAGGAGTAGGCAAAACAACCACGGCTATCAATTTGGCCGCTTCGCTGGCGGCTATGGAGAAGAAAGTCCTTTTGGTGGATTGCGATCCACAGGCCAACGCAACCAGCGGCCTGAACATCACCCCTTCCCAGGAACAGGGAACAGTATACTCGGCCCTGTTCCATCCGGAACAGACCCCGAGCATGGTCTATACAACGAACTTGCCCTATTTGTTTGTCCTCCCGTCCATTCAGGACCTGGTCGCCGCAGAGCTGGAGCTGGTGGAAAAAATAGGGCGGGAGTACTACCTCAAGGACAGCCTGAGCCATGTTGCAGCAGATTACGACTATGTTTTTCTCGATTGTCCGCCCTCTCTGGGTCTGATCACTATCAATGCTTTGTGCGCAGCAAGCCACCTGCTCATACCCTTGCAATGCGAGTACTATGCCTTGGAGGGGATCACCTACCTCATGCGCTCTTATGAATTGGTCAAGAATCGGCTCAACTCCCCCCTTGATTTGCTGGGAGTTGTTCTGACCATGTTCGACCGGCGGAACAAGCTGTCTCACCAAGTAGAACACGAAGTACGAACCTACTTTCAGGACAAGGTTTTCACCAGCATAATCCCCCGCAACGTCCGTCTCTCCGAGGCCCCCAGCCACGGCCTTCCTGCCCTGTGTTACGATTACAAGTCTGCAGGCTCACAGGCCTATCTCAGATTGGGGCAGGAGCTTTTGGGCGTCCGCGGTGCAGCAGCCGCCTGAACCTAGTGAAAAATCAACTTTCATCTGTCGCTCACTCTTCTTCGTCCCCCCTTGAGGGGGTTGGGGGGTGTTTCTTGCATTGCGACAGATGATTGATGACAAGGCACTAGCCATCCCGGTCCTGCATCTCCAGATGGTCCGGCGACCCTACCAAGAGAAGCTTGAATCGCTCGCTTCAATCAAGTCGCTCAGGTCGCCAAGAAAGAAAAGCACAGGTTATTTTTTATTCTTCGTTCCCAGGGTTCACCCCGTACAATTCCGGTCGGACAGCGAAGCGTATTCAACTGAGGGTCTCCCAGGGACGTCTTCCTTGTTCTCTGAGAGCTCCTGCCGTCCTTTCTCTATCCCGGCAGGTTACAATAGGATCATTTTACAACTTATTAGCTCTCGTTCATAGCAGATCCTTGTTCATGAGTACGGCCCGGATCTGCTGGGAGTGGTCTCCGATTTGATGCCGTCCTTGAAATGCCTCTTGCTGACTCTGGAGAGGCAGGCCCGGCACTCAAATACCACGAGTCCGCCCAGGCTGGCGGCCTTAAGCCGAAACTTACGCGGTGTGTCCTCTTTCCAGTTTTTCGTGCTGCTTCCGCACTGACCACAGCTGACCCCCATATCTACCGGATACTGAAAGTCCCAATTGGCCACCAACAGGTCCCAATCCTGCAGTGGCTCAAACGTCTCTTTGGGCCCGTGTAGACGCTCATAGGCAACATGCAGGACAGGAAGCACCTCAGCTTCAACCTCGGCCCACAGTTCAGCGGGAATATACACCCCCACCCGTTCTCCAGAGCCGGAATACAAGGTCTGGACACCGCTGCTTGGATCTGCCATGTTGACATCCTCCTTTGTTAGTTGGAAACATACTTGTGAGTTGATGACCTTTTATTAGGAAGCGCGGCACCGTGTAAGTGACCATCACCAAGTCCCCAGCCAGTACTGCGTCTCAAAAATGTTGCCTCAATTATGGGCACATGAGAAGCTGCCAGTGTATGGGGCAGAACGTGTAAGACAGGGCACGAGGTGTTTTTGCCCGTATCAGCTTAAAACGCATCAATACCTCAGCAACAGACACGCAAGGAGCATAGCCCATGGCTGGTTCGGCCCGCGGTTTGGGCAAAGGCCTCGAAGCACTCTTTACGGCATCCCAACCCCGGGAGCAAGAGTCGGATACTCGCGGCCTCCATAGCATTGAATTGGATCGGATTGAACCGAATCCTGACCAGCCCCGTCAGGCCATTTCTCAAGATGGTCTGCAGGAGTTGGCCCAGTCCATAGCTGAGCAGGGATTGTTACAGCCCTTACTCATCCGTCCTCACCCCGAACAGGAAGGCAGCTATCAGCTCATAGCCGGTGAACGGCGCTGGAGGGCCTGCAGACTGGCCGGCCTGCAAGCCGTTGCCGCGCTCATTCGCGAGATATCAGACAGCGAGGCCCTGGTCATAGGCCTTGTGGAAAACCTCCAGCGCCAGGACCTCAACCCGGTTGAAGAAGCCCAGGCTATGGGCCGGCTGATACGCGAGCTGTCCATCTCCCAAGACGAGTTGGCCCGCCGTCTGGGGCGCAGTCGTTCGGCAATCGCCAACTGCCTCCGCCTTCTGCATTTGCAGCCCGAGATCTTAACAGCCTTGGCCGAGGGGCGTATCAGTTCCGGGCAAGCCAGGACCTTGCTGGCTGTGCCGGACCAGGAAACCAGGCTTCTTTTGTTTCAGGTTGCGCAAAGTCGTCAAATGACGGTCCGCCAGATGGAACAGGCTGTTGCCTATTACAAGACCAACGGAGAGCTGCCCGGCAGCATTCAGCCACGTTCCCGACCCACACCTCCTCCCTCCGGCTTTGATGTCGCGCGCACATCATTACAAAAAGCCCTGACCCAAAGGCTGGAAGCCGGCGTACACATCAAGGGGGAAAAAGACAAGGGGCGTATTACCCTGGCCTACGCATCTGAGGATGAGCTCCGCCGGATTGTGGCCAATCTCGGCGTGGACTTCGACTCTTGTTTCACGTGAAACACTTTGGAAATGCTGCCCATAGTATCGAGCCCTCCAACAGATCCAAACCTGTATTGATCTCCTTGGCATGTCCACAAACCCCATAATCCATCTCCGCGATCTCTCCTTTGCATTCGGCCCATCATGGGCCATCCAGGGCATTCATCTCGACATCGTGCCTGGAGAGTTCGTCTTCTTGACCGGCCCTTCCGGGGCCGGCAAAACAACCCTTTTACGTCTTCTGCATGGCTCTTTGCCTATTCAAAAAGGCACCGCCCTCATTGCCGGATACAACTTACAAACCCTGCCCCCGAAACGCCTGCACCTCTTGCGCAGGGACGTTACGGTTGTTTTTCAAGATTTCATGGTTCTCCCCCAGCGCAGCGTCCGCGAAAACATTGCCCTCCCCCTGGTCATACGCAACCTGCCCAGGGACCAGATCCATCGCCGGGTGAATGCTGTTCTTCGCGGTCTGCAGCTGGAAAGCAAGGGTCAGGCCATTTGCGGTAGGCTGTCCGGAGGAGAGCAACAAAGGGTGGCTATAGCCAGATCCATTGTGGTCAATCCCAAAGTCCTCTTAGCTGACGAGCCGACTGGAAATGTCGATCCGGAGGCTTCTATGCGTCTTTTGGATATCCTGGACCGCTTCAATGCCCATGGGACCACAATCATCTTGGCTACCCACGATCAGCACCTGCTTCAGGCCAACGTGCAGTCCAGGGTTTTGCATCTGGATCAGGGGCAGTTGCAAGGAGTCAGCTATGCTGCATCGCCTTCTGGGATCTGAGCTTATTACCTGGAAATATATCCGGGCTGAACAGATAACCGCCTTGTTGGGGGCCACCCTGATCATGTTCTTGGCCCTGTGCGCATATTTAGGTGGAAAATGCATCCACACCCATATCATCTCCTCGGCCACCGATATCCAGGTTCAAGCCTTTTTTGAACCCAAATCCCCTATGGATACTGTCCGTGCATCATGGGACGAAATCCGTGAATTGCCGGGGGTCACCCACGTAAAGACCTTTACCCCCAGCCAAGCCCTTAACAACATGCAGGAACTCATAGGTCCTGGTATGGATCTCTCCTGGATGGATGGGCAAAACCCCCTGCCCCCTACTGCAATTATCAACGTATCCCTTACCGATCCTTCTACTGCCCCGGCATTTGTCCGCCGAATCCAGGATGTGCCCAAAGTTAAGAAAGTGCACGGCAATCCCCTGGAAATCCATGCGGCAAAGGCGTGGACCAAGATTTCGGCCTCAGTGCTCTGGCCTCTGCTCACAGTCCTTTTGCTGACTTTGGCCGTTCTTTTGGCCAATACTGTTCGGATGAGCCTGGGCAAACTGCAGACGGACATACAGGTTCTTCGCTTGGTGGGCGCTCCCAGATGGGCCTGCCAGGCCTCAATTCTGACCCGTATGATGGCCTTGACCTTGGCCGGAACCCTTATCGCTGTCTGCTGTTCGTACCTGACTCTGTCCCGAGTCCAGGAAGTCCTGTCCGCACCACCATTGTATTTGGCGTGCCCTTTTTTGTCCTGGATCGAGATTTGTATTGCCTGTCTTGGTGCCTGCGCAGTGTGTGCCTTGAGCTGCGCCCTTGCCATCCATCGCCAGGCGCTGTAGACCTGTGCGGTATATTCAGCGTCTGGCCCTTTTCGAGAGTATTGTAGCCCAAGGAGCATCCCCTATGCGCAGCCAGAAAATGACCGCAGGACTGGAAAAAGGACCGCATCGTTCCCTTTTGCACGCCCTGGGGCTGACCCAAGAGGAAATGCAACGACCTCTCGTCGGAGTGGTCAATGCCGCCAGTGAAGTCGTTCCGGGACATGTCCATTTGGATCGCATAAGTGAGGCGGTAAAGACCGGAATCCGGATGTCCGGGGGCACTCCAATGGAATTTCCGTCAATTGGAGTCTGTGACGGGTTGGCCATGAATCATGAAGGTATGCGCATGAGTCTCCCCAGCCGGGAGATCATTGCCGACTCTATAGAGCTTATGGCCACAGCTCATCCCTTTGATGCTTTGGTATTTATACCCAATTGCGACAAAATCGTCCCCGGAATGCTCATGGCTATGCTCCGCCTGAACATACCCTCCATCTGTGTGAGTGGAGGACCCATGCTGGCTGGATATCACCGGGGACGCAACGTAGACTTGATCAGTGTTTTCGAAGCAGTAGGCCAGGTCAAGAGAGGGTCCATGGACCCTGAGACCTTGCAGGAGCTGGAGGAAAATGCCTGCCCAGGTTGTGGGAGCTGTTCCGGCATGTTCACCGCCAACTCCATGAACTGTCTCACTGAAGCAATCGGCTTGGCCCTTCCCGGGAACGGGACCATTCCGGCTGTGGATTCCGCCAGAATCAGGTTGGCCAAAAAGACGGGAATGCAGGTCATGTCTCTCTTGGAACAGGGCTTAGTTCCCAGAGACATCGTCACCCAGGAGAGTGTCCATAACGCGGTTGCTGTAGACATGGCTCTGGGCGGATCCACAAATACCGTCCTCCATTTGCCGGCCGTATTTGCCGAGGCCGGGCTGGATCTTACTCTGGAGGTCTTTGACCATGTTTCACGCCAAACGCCCAACCTGTGCCGACTTTCTCCAGCCGGCAGTCACCATATTCAAGATCTGCATCAAGCTGGGGGAATCCCGGCAGTCATGTCTGCGCTGGCCGCATCCGGTCTGATCAATGCCCATTGTCAGACCGTGACCGGCGAGCAGGTCAAGGATAATATAGCCCGCCTTAAGGCCGAGGTCTTGAATACCCAGGTCATCCGCCCTGTTTCGGATCCATATCACTCTCAAGGCGGCATCGCCATCCTCTACGGCAACCTGGCCCCAGACGGTTGCGTGGTCAAACAATCGGCTGTGGCTGAGGAAATGCTGGTCCAAGAGGGGGAAGCTGTGGTCTTTGACAGCGAAGAAGAGGCCACAGAGGCTATATTACGTGGAGATATCCAGGGCGGCCACGTTGTGGTCATCCGCTATGAAGGCCCTCGGGGCGGGCCGGGTATGCGGGAGATGCTCACCCCCACATCGGCCATCGCCGGAATGGGCCTGGATAAAGAGGTGGCCTTGATAACCGACGGACGCTTCAGCGGAGGGACCAGGGGGGCGGCCATTGGACATGTCTCCCCTGAGGCTGCAAATTCCGGTCTCATCGGGCTGATTAAGAATGGGGACCCAATCCGCATCCATATCCCCAACCGGACTTTGGACCTCCAGGTGAGTGACCAGGACTTGGAAGTCAGGCGCACATCTTTTGTGCCCAAGGAGAAGCCCGTGACCTCGGCCTTTCTGCGCCGCTACGCCCAGCAGGCCACTTCTGCAGCCCACGGGGCGGTGTTTCGTCCATAAGCTCCTGCGGCCAAGACTTTGTATCCACCAGGACCAACGACTGCATGCATCAGCACACGACTCCATCCTTGAGAATGTCCCTCTGGGAGCATGATCCCCACGGACAGTTCGCCCTGGAGCAGGAAAGACGTTTCCTGCTCCAGATGACCTCTACATGGCGGCGAAGACAGCGCACATTGCTGTATGTGGAATGTGGAACCGGCAGTCTCCTGGAGTGTCTATGGGAAACCGGATTTGATGTGAGCGCAACAGCGTCCAATGCTTCCGACTTGCGCAAGGCTCGGACCAGAATCGGCCGCCGGGCTGAGCTCTATTTTTGCCAACCCGACCTTCTGCCTTTTGAAGACAGATCCTACGATTATGTTCTTTTGGTCACTGCCTTGAACTATTGCTCTCCCCCCCAGGACATTCTACAGGAGGCTGCCCGGGTGTGCGCTAAAGAGTTGCTGATAACCTTTCTCAACAAGTACTCCCTCTACGCCTTCTCCCAGCTCATCAACAGATCCGGTCATCCCAGTATCTGGTGGTCCTGGTTTTCAATGCGGACCTTTATCAAACAGGTCTTGGGTCCAAGGCCATTGTATACCCATGGAGGAATCCTCCCCGGACCGTACTTTTCCTGGCAGCCCAAACCACTCTTAGGGTCCTTGAACACCTTTCTCTGCCCCAATGTCTTCGGTGCATACTGCGGACTGAGCCTGGATATGACCACAGATCCTGTGGGCACCTTATTGCCCGCCTGGGTCCATCAACAGCCGAAGCCATCCACTCCCTGCTCCAGCAGGATTCGCATCAGCTCGGCACCTCCAAGCTCACACAGCATGTGCTTTTTTAAAAAAGCCATACTTCCTGGGCATCTCCAGCCATAACCCCTTCTGATTGAGCCGGGATCGGCAAAAGCCCATCTGCCTGTAACAGGCTGCGGAGTAATCCGGACTTGGCCAATATCGGTTCCGCCTGCACTCCTGTCTCCGGATCCTGAACAATCTTGACCCGAACATAATCTTCCCGGCCTTGGGGTGAGGATATATTCCGGCTCACTCGAGCTGTAATCCGGGCTTTACCGTCATCTTGAAAGGCATGCACTTGGCCGCCCAAATGTCGCAAAAAAGGAAGTCCCAACACATACATGACCACTTGAGCTGAAGTGACCTGGCCTGGGAGGCCGACAATGGGAACCCGGCCTTGCGCGGCTACTATGGTAGGTTTTCCAGGACTCAGAGCGATTCCGTGGACCATGATCCGCCCCTTTGGCAAGGAGGATATGGCCTCTATGCAAAAATCCCTGGTGCCCACGGAACTGCCTCCAGACAACAAAACCAGGTCGCTCTCGGCAACGGCCCTGGGTATTGCTTCCTGCAGCTTGGGCAGACTATCTTGGATAATGCCCACGTTTATGGGCTCAGCTCCAGCCCGCGCACACCATGCGGCCAAGGTGGTGGAATTGACGTCCCGGACCTTTCCTGGAGGCGGTTTTTCGTGAACCGGGACAAGCTCGTCACCAGTAGACAGTATAGCCACTCGAGGAGGGCGGAAGACATGCACCCGGCAGTGCCCCAAGGCAGCCAGGATTCCCAATTCCTGAGGCCGAAGCCTTGTTCCGGCTCCAACTGCCACCTGACCTCGGCCACAGTCTTCCCCGGCCAGCATGACGTTGTCTCCAGGCCCCAAGGGCTTAAATATCTCAATTTCATCGTCTGCTATACACCGGGTATATTCAGCCATAACAACGGCATCAGCCCCTTGGGGAAGAGTTCCTCCGGTGTATATCTGGGCACACTCCCCGGGCATAAGAACACAATCCGGCTTCTCATCAACAGCAAGAGCGGCCTTGACCGTCAAATAGGCAGGATTGGCCTCACTCGCACCGAAACAATCCCTGGCCCGAACCGCATAGCCGTCCATGCTGGATCGGGAGAAGGCGGGCAGGTCTTCATCAGACAGGGCATCCCTGGCCAGTACCCGGCCCATGGCTGAGCCCACATCCAGATCTTGTATCTCGGTTATAGGATGAAACTCCTGCAGAATCTGCATGCACTTGGCAACGCTTTGGACCTCAAAAAAACCTTCCTTCATGTTCATAACTCCATGCTTATATCTATACGACCCGGGGCATAGCCCTTCAGCTGGGACAGCATCCCCTTGATTCCTCCGGAAATAATACTTTCTACAAAAGAATTGACTCCAAGCTCCTGACCATTGACCCGGATGCTTATTGCCCCTTTCATGGCTTGGCAGTCGGCGGCAGAAGCCTTCTGATCCACAATCTCCATAGCCAGCTGAGCACAGTTGTCCCGACCGCATGAAGCGCAGTCCAGACCGGGAAGGAGAAACCCTCTCTGCATTATCAGCTGTCCTACTTCCTCCACTGTGTGCATAATCGGGATCGATCCCCTGCCCACCTTCCACGCAGCCACTGCCAGCTGCGGGTCCAGATCCCTGTCATCAGAGCCGTCTTGTTGAGGCAGCAATATTCTGGGCGCACATTGAAAATCCCGGCCCCCTTCAATTATAAGCACATCGGCTTCAAGCAAAGGAATAAGATCCATCAAAAAACGACTCCGGGGCCAGATCAACACACTCTCAGAGGGACTGATGCCCACGACCGCCTGGCAATTTTCTGCCAAAAGTGCGGTATCCGAGTCTGACCGTTCAAACCCGTGGCTGGTAAACTTGGCCGCTGCTACCCGTAGACCCTGGGACGACAAATAGGCGCACAGCTTGGTGGCCAGGGCAGTCTTTCCAGATTTCTTGTTTCCGATCAAAGAGATGGCTTGCATGAAAAGTTCTCCTCGCTTGTGTACAATATGTTCATCATGTCCCCTGGCACTCCGATTCAAGGCAGTAGTGCTTTGACATCAGTTCTGGTTTGGTCTAAGGAAGTCTTTTTGATTTGTCTATCATACCTCGTTGTTTTCGAGGTTGACTTCCTCCCTATCTTTTCATCGCCAGATGCGCCACTATGCACCAAATCAGCAAAATCAAGGGTTTTACCGACCTTCTGTGGCCGGAAGTGTCCAAATACACGTTTATGGAAGATACGGCCAGGGCCGTATTTGCCGGTTATGGATACCAAGAGATCCGTATTCCCGTCTTGGAAAAGACCGAGCTCTTTGCCCGCAGTATTGGGGAAGAAACGGACATCGTGCAAAAGGAAATGTTCACCTTCCCGGACCGCAAAGGACGTCAGATGACAATGCGACCGGAAGCCACAGCCGGTGTCGCCCGAGCCTATATGGAAAGCACCCTGCCTGCCCGGGAACAGGTGAGCAAAGTGTTTACCTTCGGACCAATGTTCCGCTACGAACGGCCCCAAAAAGGAAGGCAGCGGCAGTTTCACCAGGTCAATGCCGAGCTTTTCGGCTCCCCCTCTCCCAGGGCGGATGCTGAAATCATCGCCATGCTCTGGAGATATCTCCACCAGCTCGGCCTGGCCAACCTGGAGCTGCTTATCAACTCTCTGGGCTGCCCCCAATGCCGTCCGATTTTTTCAAAGCACCTGCAGACCTATTTTGCCGAACAGGCAACGCAGGATTTGTGTCCCGACTGCCGGCGCAGACAAGAGACTAATCCCCTGCGTATACTGGACTGCAAGGTCCCTGGCTGTCAGGCTATAGCTAATAAGGCCCCCAAGCTGGAAGATCATCTCTGCCGGGATTGCAGGGAGCATTTCGCCTCAGTAACCAACATACTCCGGGCCTGCTCCATTCCTTATACAGTAAGTCCACGCTTGGTCCGGGGCCTGGACTACTATCAACGGACAACGTTTGAGGTCGTCTCCACGGATATCGGGGCCCAATCCTCGGTAGCCGGAGGCGGCCGCTACGACGGGCTCCTGGAGCAGCTTGGCGGTCCGCCCTGTCCAGGTATCGGCTTCGCCTGCGGCATGGAACGCCTGGCCATGCTCATGGACCCTCCCCAGGAACCAGGGCCGGATTTCTACCTGGCAGTATTGGACCCGGCCGCCCTGGATCAGGGCCAGATCCTGGCCTTTATCCTCCGTGAAAATGGTCTTCAAGGACAGGTCAGCTTTGAGGCCAAGGGCCCCAAGGCCCAGCTGCGCCTGGCCAACAAGCTCCGGGCTCGGTATTGCCTCTTGCTGGGAGCCGAGGAAATGGCTGCCGGCAATATTGTCCTCAAGGACATGCAAAACGGCGAACAACGAACCCTGGCCCAGTCCGATCTCAGAGACGCTCTGGATCTTGACCTCAAGGGGTTCCCCGGAGCAGATTGATTGTCCCTGCGCACCACCCGGCAGACACCAGAGCTCAGCTTGGGGACTTCAAAGCGATATGTTCGACGCGTTTTTTAAGCTCTGCTCCGGCTGCAACCCACAATCGGACAAGACCTGTGCGCATCCCCGGCTTCGACACCCATACGAGCATCGCCTTGTGATGACCGGGCGTTGTAAGCCATACCCAAAACCATGTAACCAGAGTTCAAAGAGATCCCTCTATGTCTGAAATCACATCTTCCGACCTCCTCACGGACTTATCGGGCTGGCAACGCTCTCACCACTGCAATCAGCTCACAGCCCAAGACATCGGCCGTCAGGTCTGCCTCATGGGCTGGGTCCAATACAGACGGGACCATGGCGGGCTCATATTTATCGACCTCCGCGACCGCCGGGGTCTGACCCAGGTGGTCTTCTCTCCGGATTCCAACTCCAAGGCCCATGCCGAGGCCCACGTCCTGCGTACGGAATATGTCCTGGCCATATATGGTCTTGTGCGAATGCGCCCAGAGGGTATGCACAATCCCAACCTGCCCACCGGTGAGGTCGAGGTAGTCGTTGAGGATTGGAAGCTTTTAAACAGCTCCAGGACCCCTCCCTTTTTGCTCGAGGACCGCTTGGAGGTTTCAGAGAATCTGCGCCTCAAATACCGCTACCTTGATCTTCGCCGGAACATCCTGGCCTCCAATATCGCCCTACGCCACAAGGCGGCTCAGAGTGTACGCTCCTATCTGAACAGCCGGGACTTCTTGGAGGTGGAAACTCCGGTCTTGACCCGCAGCACCCCGGAAGGAGCCAGAGATTTTCTCGTCCCCAGCCGATTGAGCCAGGGCGAGTTCTTCGCTCTGCCCCAGAGCCCTCAACTCTTTAAGCAGCTTTTGATGATAGGCGGCCTGGACCGCTATTATCAAATAGTCCGCTGCTTTCGGGACGAAGACCTGCGAGCCGACCGGCAGCCGGAGTTCACCCAAATCGACATGGAGATGTCCTTTGTCGACGAAGAGGGAGTCATGGATGTAGCCGAGGGGATGATCTCCTCCCTGTTTCAGGACACGATCGGCAAAGATGTCCACCCCCCGTTTCCACGCATGAGCTACGCTCAAGCCATGCGGGAATATGGGCTCGATCGTCCGGACATCCGGTTCGACCTGCGCTTGCAGGACGTTACCCACGTGGTGCACGGCTCAGAATTCCGTCTTTTTGCCCAGGCCGATTTGATCAAGGCCTTGCGGGTTCCGGGCGGAGACATTCTCACCCGAAAGGAAATCGACGACCTGACCGAGTTCGTCAAGATTTACGGAGCGCAAGGGTTAGCCTGGATAAAGATCAAGGACGACGAATGGCAATCCCCTATTGCCAAGTTTTTAAGCTCACAGGAGCGACAGGGATTGAAGGAGGCCCTTGGTCTGCAGACTGGAGACATAGTTTTTTTCCAGGCCGGTCAGCCAGAGATGGTCAACGCCGCCCTGGGCAATCTCCGCTTACGTCTGGGAAAACGTTTTGACCTCATCCCCACAAACACCTACGCCCCGGTGTGGATTACAGACTTCCCCCTCATGGAATGGAGTGCTGACGACAAACGCTGGGTAGCCTGCCATCATCCCTTCACCTCTCCCCGGGAGGAAGACCTGCATCTGCTCTCCTTTGCCCCAGAGAAGATCCGGGCCAGGTCCTACGACCTGGTTATCAACGGAAGTGAAGTCGGCGGCGGTTCCATCCGCATCCACCGTCCGGAAGTACAAAAAAGCATGCTGTCCGCCTTGGGGGTGGATGATGAGGAAGCTGAAAACAAGTTCGGTTTCTTGCTGGAGGCCTTGCATTACGGTGCACCGCCACACGGCGGCATTGCCTTTGGCTTGGACCGGTTGATAATGATTTTGAGTAACGCCTCATCCATTCGAGACGTTATCGCCTTTCCCAAAACCCAAAAAGGAACCTGTCTGCTCACTTCAGCTCCTGCGCCGGTCTCTAAAGCCCAGTTGCGGGAGCTGGGACTTCGCTTGCGCGAGTGAGGTGCTTATGATCTTGGATATCAAAACCTATCCCCACCCCGTGCTTTTACGACAAGCTGAACCTATACGGGAAATGACAGAGGAAGTACGAACCCTGGCCCAGGACATGGTGGAAACCATGTACGAAAAACAGGGCATCGGCCTTGCCGCCCCGCAAGTGGGTCACAGCTGCTGTTTGATTACAGTGGATATCTCCGGGCCCGACTCGAGATCTGACCTGAATATACTCATCAATCCGCAGATCGAGGAGAGAGAAGGAGAAACAGAGCACGAAGAAGGATGCCTCAGCCTGCCTGAGTTTACCGGCAAAACGAAACGCTCAACCCGAGTGGTTGTCCGAGGTCTGGACCTGGAGGGTCAGGACAAGCGGCTTGAAGCCGAGGGACTGCTGGCCATTTGTCTGCAACATGAAATCGATCACTTGCAGGGCACCCTGCTGTTGGACCGGACTGGCCGACTCAAACGCTCTATGTACGAGAAAAAAGTCCGCAAATGGCAGAACAACTCCAAGTAGTCTTCATGGGTACGCCGGAATTTGCGGCCGTGATCCTGGGATATCTGTCCCAACACCCCAACACGGCCATCCAGACTGTCGTGACCCAACCAGATCGACCCAAAGGCCGTGGTCGTAAGTCCGCCCCATCGCCAGTCAAATCTGTGGCCGAAGAGGCTGGTTTCCCTCTGTGGCAGCCAGCAAGTCTGCGCGATTCGGAGAGCCAAGACTTTCTGCGTTCCTTGTCCCCGGATCTTTTTGTGGTCGCTGCCTATGGCCTGCTGCTGCCCCCGCAGATACTGTCCATACCTGGCATCGAATCCTTGAATGTCCACGCCTCCCTTTTGCCCAAGTACCGTGGGGCGGCACCTATCCAACGGGCTTTGGCCTGTGGTGAGCTGGTTACCGGAATCAGTATTATGGCCATGCGCCCCGGTCTGGACTCCGGTCCCATCCTCTTGCAAAGAGCCATCCCCATTGGCCTTTTGGACACAGCCGCCACCCTGCACGACAAGATGGCCCATCTTGGCGGGCAGTGTCTGATTGAAGCTCTGGATAAAATCCAGGATCAACAGATTGTGTCCGTCCCCCAGGATGAGAGCCAGGCCACCTACGCCCCCAAGCTGAGCAAGGATGAGGGCAGAATCAACTGGAGACAGCCGGCCCACAGAGTGCACAACCATATCCGATCTGTACATCCCTGGCCCGGTGCCTTTACCCATCTGGAGAGTCCTTTGAGTGCCAAAACCTGCAAAGTGCAGGTCTATCCAGGGCATGTGGGACCCCAAATACCCTTGAGCCATACCCCGGGGTTGCTCGAGGCAGGCCCAGGAGATACCTTGCGTATTGCCTGCTTGGACCGCTACTATATCATCGACACGGTCAAGCCGGCCTCCCGGCGCCCTATGTCCACATCCGCCTTTATTTGCGGCTACCTGGCTTCCAGAGAAGGTCAGGACCGCTTTGGATAATCTCAGATTCATGCCTCGTCATCAGGCACCACATTCATGACTGGATCTATTTTCCACCGCCAAACACCGATCCAAGATGCCCTTGGCGACTCTTTTGAGTCCAAGAAGCGGCTGTTCATTGGGTTGCTCTCCGGAACCAGCCTGCTTATAGTCATTCTTCTGGCCTTGGCCTGGGCCATACCCTATGTGGGCCTCTGTGCCATTCATCCGGCTGCCCCGTGGGTATTGGGGGTTGTTCTCTTTGTCATTGCAGCTCTGGTTCTGTGGTCCACCTTGGCTTTGTCCTTAAATATTCTGCTCAAACGACAGATCCTTTTATCCCGCAAGATCAGGGGACTAACCGTCAAATGTTTTCTCCCCCTGATGATTCTGGTAGGCAAAGCCATAGGTATCTCTCAGGAACGGGTCAGGGCCTCATTCATCCGGGTGAATAACGATATGGTCACTGCCGAAGGCAGGACATACAAACCGGATGAGATCCTTCTCCTGATGCCCCATTGCCTGCAAAACAGCCGCTGCAAGTACCGGTTGACCTATAATATCAACAACTGCCGCCGCTGCGGTGAATGCCCAATCGCCGATCTTTTGAACATAAGCGAGGAGTTCGGGGTCCATCTGGCCATAGCCACGGGCGGCACCATTGCCAGAAGAATTGTGGTCCAAACCCGGCCCCAAATCATTGTCGCTGTGGCCTGTGAAAGGGATTTGGCCTCCGGCATCCAAGACACGTATCCCCTGCCCGTTTTCGGCATTCTCAACCGACGCCCCAACGGGCCATGTCTAGACACCAAGGTGGATGCTGACCTGGTCAGACATTATCTGAGATATTTTCTGCGCCCGGGCCATCACTCTCCAGAGGCTGACAAGGACCCAGACCATGGCCGGACGAAAAGCCCCTAGTGCCCGCGCAGCCTCGCTGCGGGTCATCTCCCTCACCCTGCAGGGCCGGGATCTGCAGGCCGCCCTGAACAGGGAATTAAACGCCCGTTTGTTCAGCGATCCGGATCGGCATCTGACCACCCAGCTGTCCTATGGATTCTTTCGCTATCAGCTCCGGCTTATGTATGTTCTGAGCTGCTTTATGACCCGGAAGGTGGACAGCCTGCCCGGACCCATCCAGAGGGCCCTGTGCCTGGGGATCTACGAGATCTGCTTTCTCAGCCGAGTGCCGGACTTTGCCACTGTGCACTGGCATGTGCAGCAGATTAAAAAAGCCTATTCCCCCAAGCTGGGCGGATTGGCCAATGCCGTTCTGCGCCGGACCTGCCGAGAAAGAGATGCCCTGCGGGGCCAGGATTTTTACCTCCAAGACCACCCGGAAGAGGCTACCTTTCTCTCCCGCTATTTTGCCTGTCCGGAATGGATCGTTCGCCTGTGCTTGGACACCTTCGGCCCGGAAGACACCCAGACCCTGCTGGACAAGACTCTGCATCCTCCACCGGTGGGTCTTCGCTTGAACCCATCCTCTGCGCAAGGGACTGATTTGCATCGGCAGTGGGCAAGCAAGGGTTATGTGCACAAAGACACTCCCTGGGGCTTGGCCCTTCAATCCCCACCGGACAGGATGATTCGCCGGGCTGAAGACAAAGGCCTTCTCACCCGGCAGAGCCTGGCCGCCCAGGAAGCCCTGAGCCGCGAACTTCCGGATTCCTGGCCTCAACCCATATGGGATGCCTGTTCCGGTCGCGGACTCAAGACCGGACAGCTCCTGGAGCTTGGCTGTCAAAAGGTATGGGCCAGTGATATGCATGCGCACAAGGTGGCTGCCTGCCGCGCAGAAATACTTCGGCTGCATTTGCCCAATATTCCCTTGTTCGCCGCCGATGCCACCAAGCCGCCCCTGGGCCGCAACAGAGCTCAGAGTATACTCCTGGACGTTCCCTGTTCCGGCCTGGGCGTTCTCAGCCGAAGACCGGACATCAAGGCCAAGCGCCGCCCAAAGGATCTGTCTGCCCTGACTACGCTGCAAGGCTCAATGCTCAGGGCCTGTCTGTCTGCTCTTCCCCGGGGAGGGCTCCTGGTGTATATCAGCTGCACCTTGTGTCCGGAAGAAAATGAAAACATTATCCGCACAGTCTTGGACCAAAACCCCGGCAGGGGAAAAGTCCGCTCCATACACCTCCCTGATCCAACTTCTCCCTTGGGAGAATATTTTTTCAGCGCCAGCATCCAGGTCTGATATCAACAGGTACTTTTGCCCGCCCTGCATCACGGTAATTTTGTTCTCAAGTGTAAGTTTCCATGAGTGTTCAGGTTTCTGTGTTCAGTGTTCAG
>JBNJII010000004.1:0-75317 GCA_051749205.1 Thermodesulfobacteriota bacterium
CTTGGGACGTCTTATTCTTATGGCTCCGGCCATCCTCTTTTTCTTCTCTGGTCTTGCGTTGCAGCCGATTTTTGAAGAAGGGGGCCGGAGCCCCAAGAGGAGACGTTACGAGGGAGGACCCCCGTGATCTTCTTTTGAATTCCGGTTTTGACCGCAAACCGGTTCTTTTGAATCTTGCCCTCGGCTTGCATACAATCAAGGACAAGCTCTGTGTACTCTTCTTCTAACGGGCTGAGTTGTGGTCCGGCCTGTTTGTCTTTACCTGCTCCAGAAGTTTTCCCCCCAGGGGAAGGAGCTTGGGATGGGCCTGGCTGACTCTCTGTGGCGTCCGCTGGATTCTCTTGGGTGAGCTTCTGGTTTTGAGCAAATTGTGTTGGACCTGGACAAGAAGGTTGCCCTGGTGGCTGGGCAATATCCTTGTCCAGCTTGTCTTCGGCCTGGACAACTTTCTTGTCCAGGTCCTCTGCATACCCATCAAATACTTGATGCCAGAGAAAATAAAAACTTGTAGTCTGCCCTGATCTGGATTCTCGCTCAATGAGCTTTTTTTCGATGAGCTTTTTTACATTTTGGACCACAGAATATCGGGAGAGGCACAGTTCATGAGCAAGGGTTTGATAGGACATGAAGCACTGCCCGTTCTTGCCGCTAAATTGGCACATTCGCCCATATATCAGGAGCTGAACCGGGGTGCAGACATTCGCCTCAAGCTATTTAACCGGGTGAAGGACAGAAGCCCAGGACATCCACACAGTATAGGATTTTGAGGCGCTTAATGAGATTTAGCAGATAGGTATTGTCCAGATCTTGGATGAGCAGGCCGGGGAGGGCAGTTCGGGAGATTACATGGTACACAGTGCTCTTGGATTCTCGCACAAACCAGGCTATGCGGGACATGGGATACCTCCGGTGTGAATGTTGGCAAATGATCCCCAAGGCGCCTAATGATGGGCCTGAAGAAGAGAAGCAGGTCCCTCAAAAGAAGATGGGGCAACTTGTTTGCTAACTACTCTTATCCAAAGTATCCTTGACCCCATGGCTTCAAAGGGAGAGTATGCTCCGCACGAGGGGTTGTTCCACAAAGTGTTCCGGAACCCAGACAATACGAAATACTTTTTGCAGCAGCATTTATCTCCGGACATTCAGCGCAGTATTGATCTGGATTCCCTGAGGCTGGAGAATGTCTCTTATGTGGATGACAATTTGAAGAAGCATTTTGCGGACCTTGTTTTCAGTCTCATGCTTAGGGGCGAGGAGTTTCCGTCTGCAAGGGTCTATCTCCTCTTTGAGCACAAAAGCGCCCCGGCACCTCTGGTAGGAATGCAAATCCTGAGGTACATGGCGCTTCAATGGAAGGATCTGTACGATCAGAAACTGATTGTTGGCAAACTGCCCCCGATTCTGCCAATTGTGATTTATCAAGGGCAGGACAGATGGAAGCCACGGATCTCGTTTCATGATCTTGTTGAAATGCCTTCAGATTCATTCAAGGCCTACATCCCGGATTTTGCCTTTGCTTTCTTCAGTGTCCGGGGTCTGGATGCACAGAAGGTCCAGGAGAATGTGATTCTTCGCTTCTATGTGGAGATGATCAAGTCCTTGGACTCACCGCAGATCAAGGAGATGCTTCCCCGTTTAGTTCAAGGCTTTGTGCAAGCCCTTGGATCACATACCGCAACTGAATATATTGAGATATTTTTCAAGTATTTGACCAAAGCTTCAGGGGTCTTGGAAAAGCATGACTTCCAAAGAGCTTTGTCGTACCTTCCGGAAGGAGGTGAAAGAGTAATGAACACATTAGCTGATCAATGGATGGAGCAGGGAGAGCGGAATGGACTTACTAAAGGTCGAAAGCAAGAAGCCCAAGATAACCTAATAGCAGTGGCTCAAGAAAAGTTTGGCGCTTTACACCCAGAAGTCATCAAACAGATTCGATCAATTGAGATTCACGAGACACTTCAAGGTCTGTTGATTCAAGCCGTACGCTTAAACAATGCCCAAGAGTTTTACCGAGAAGTAGAAGGCGTTTCGCAAAAGCTTCAATGAAGTAAATAAGTCATCAATCTTCCTGGTTCGTGTTTTGCGTGAGGAATAGTCCGGTATGTTTTGATAACCAGCCCAGTGCTGACACAAAAGGTTGTCCAGCATACCAGACGTTTCCCAGGAGGTGAGGATATGGCGGGCGCAGCGCTTCAAGAGATACGGGAAGAGTTCCAGCAAGAATTTGACCGGAAGAAAGAACAGTTGGCTGTAGAGTTTGACCGGACGGAGGAAAGAGCAAATAGATTCAGAGTCTGAGCAAAGAGGCGAATACAAGAATTCAAGAGAAATGCTCTTAGAAGCTATCGACGAAAAATTCGGTGCAGTCAGCTCAGGGCTTGTAAAACGGATCAACGCCATTGAATCTCACGAGACGTTGAAGATATTGTTCAAGCAGGTTTTCCGGGTGGATTCGCTGGAAGAATTCAAAGAGCAGGTCCACCGAGCCACAGACAATTAAGCAGTGTAAAACCAACCCCTGATAAGCCGTTCTGGGATGCCCAGGGCGGCTTTTTTATTCCCCAAAGCACCCTCCGTGGCATAGCTGGGGCAACCCCAACTGCCTCAAGCCACGTTATCTACCTGAAATACAATAAAATAAGTTCCGTATCAGCTTTGTGGTTCAAAGGCGGCTCTGTGGCTTATAAGAGCTTGCACCAGATCCGGGTATCCGGTTGCGCATGCCCCATTCTGGAGATTGGGATCATTATCCGGTCGCATGACCATGATCTCTGGGTGATCGGTTGTTTCCGCCTGTTCTCCCGGCTCTACCCCCCCCCGGATATCTGTTCGCCAAACTCCAGGCCTGTATACTGGATCTCAATGTCCACATCCGGCTCCCGGCCAGAGAGATGGATCACATACAGTGCCAGGCATCTGTTTTCAGCAAACCTAAAAAAAGAACAATTTGAAACAGATGTGTATTGCCAAGGCCCTGGGGCAACAATCCGCAGCCAGCCAAAGCCATTACGGGCATCCTGGGCAGAGACGGACCTCAGGGCTGTTACGAGTAGATGCTACACATAAGATCAGGCCGGCAAAAGCAAAACCACACCCCTCTCCCAAAAGTGACCATGATCATGACAGTGCCCCGCAACAGTAACATGAGGCTTGGGTGAGGATTTCTTTCTGGTGAGGAATAGGTAAGGAAAAAGGAAAGGGGCTACAGCCTGTTTGGCTATAACCCCCCTGAATTCTAAGGTGCCGAGGGACAGAATTGAACTGCCGACACGGGGATTTTCAGCCCACTTGGATGTGATCTGTAGTTCTTGGCTCAGAGCTGGCTTATAGAAATCGAAATTTGAAAGGTTTTACTGGGCTTGCGAACCAAATGGTCAGCTTGGTGCCGTCAGTCTGATAGCCAAGGATACAATTATCTGGCAATGGGTTTGATTTTTTATTTAAAGATGGGAATAGGGGGGATATGATAAAGTGTAAGCTCTGCGGGCGAGCTGCGGGTTTATAAATTTTTAATGGGGACAGATCGGGGACAAAATACGCTGGGGACAAAAAAAGGGGCTAGATTCTTTATCTAACCCCTTGAAATCCTTGGTGGAGCTGAGGAGAATTGAACTCCTGACCTCCTGAATGCCATTCAGGCGCTCTCCCAACTGAGCTACAGCCCCGCGCGAAGAAAGAAATTCATCACATCTCCCTTTTTTTGTCAAGAGCAATTTTTTTCCTCTGGCGGATGAAACCGCCAGAGGAAAAAAATGTTTGTACTAAAATTCACAAAATAGGTCCTTATCCTCTGGAATATTGGACCGGAAAATGTTAGTTTGCTCTGCATGAGGAAGGAGTAGACTCAGTATGCTAGAATTTTTGCGTATACAGAACCTGGCCCTGATCGACGACCTGGAGATGGAGTTCGCGCCCGGGCTGAACGTTCTCACCGGTGAGAGCGGGGCGGGCAAATCCTTCATCCTCCGGGCCTTGGAGTTCATCTTAGGGGACAAGCTCAGTGCCAATATGATCCGCTCCGGTCAGGACAAGGCCCTGGTAGAAGCGGTTTTCAATCTCCCGGAGGGGGAGACCATATTGCGTCGGGAACTGGCGGCTGAGACCGGCCGCAGTCGAGTATACATCAACGACCGTCTCAGCTCCCAGGACAAGGTCCGTCAGATGCGGCCCCGGCTGATCGTCCATACCAGCCAGCATGCTCAACAGCGCCTGCTCAAGCCCTCCTATCATCAGCAGCTTCTGGACAGCCATATTCCCCAGGATCTCCGCCAGCAACGTGAGGATGTCCTGGCCAAGCTCAAGGATCTGAATAAACGCCAGGCGGAGCTGTCGGAAAAGACCAGGGAACTGGACGGTAAACGGGAGTTCCTGGAGTACCAGCAAAACGAGATCCGCAAAGTGGACCCTCAACCGGGAGAGTTGGAAGAGCTGGAAAACCGCAAGAAGGAGTTGCGGGATCAGGCTCAGGCCCAGACGGCGGTCCAGCGATGTCTGGAGCTGTTGTACGGTGAGCAGGGACCGCTCGTCGACCGGGTTCACGACCTGCAGCGGGAAGTTGGCACCCTGTCCTCTCTGGATGCCGAATATGCCTCCTTTGGAGAGCAATTGGAGGAGGTCCGGCAGGTCCTTATGGATTTCGGCTCCAGCCTGAAGCAGGCTCCTTTGGCTCAAGACAGTGAGCAGGAGCTGGAAAGCATAGAGTCCAGACTCTGGCAACTCAGTCAATTGCAGCGGCGTATGAACAGGAGTTTGGAACAGCTCTTGTCCCTGGATAAAGAGATCGAAGAAAATCTGTCTTTTTTGGATACCTGTCATTTGGAGTTGAATCAGATCGAAAAGCAACAGGAAGAGGTGTATGCCCAGCTGGCTCAAATCATAGAGCGCGTGAACAGCTCTCGCCGGGAGATGGCGGATACCTTGTGCTCCAAGTTGCAAAAAGAGCTGCAGCAACTGGGGTTTTCCCCGGATGTGCATGTGGCATTCGATTTTTCCGAGGCAGAGCTCGCACCGGGCATTGAAGAGCTGCAAGGCCGCTTGCTGTGGGTGCCCAATCCGGGTCAATCTCCGCAGCCTCTGGACCAGATCGCCTCAGGCGGGGAGTTGTCCAGATTTCTGTTGGCCCTTGTGGGCTTAACGGCTGGCAACTCTTTTCCCACCCTGCTTTTCGATGAAGTGGATGCCGGAATCGGAGGACTTATCTTGGGTCAGGTCGGACAGAGGATAAAGGAATTGGCCCATTACCATCAAATCATTCTCATTTCCCACTGGCCTCAGCTCGCTTCCCTGGCAGATCAACACTTTAAGGTGTATAAGGAAGTTCAGGCTGATCAGACATTTACCTTCTGCACCAGGCTTCATGGCCAGGAGATAGAGCAGGAGCTCTCCCGAATGGCCGGAGGTGGAGACCAGGGCAGGGCAATGGCCAGACAGTTTTTGGAGGGACACACGCAATGAATCAGCCTCATCAACCCTCATGCCAGGATGTGGCCGTGCTCAGGGCCACTTCCCCTGACCAGGAGCTCTTTCACCACTTGGTTCTGGAGGCCCCGCAATGGCAATGGGGCCCAGGCCAATTCCTTATGCTGCGGCCTCAGACCTGGACTTTGGATCCTCTCAGCGGCCGACCCTTTTCCATTGCCGATGTGGACAGGGAGGGCTTGCACATTCACTATCAGGTCGTGGGCAAGGCTACTCAGCTGATGACGGCATTAAAGCCCGGAGATCCGGTAACTGTGTGGGGGCCTTTGGGACGTGGGTTTACCTATGACTATGAGACACCGACTCTGCTTTTGGCCGGAGGTATGGGGATTATTCCTTTTCTAGGCCTTATTCGCAGTCACCCCAAGCCCGGAAATTTAGAGCTTCTCTTCGGACACCGGCATGATTTGAAAAACTACCCCTATCAAGAGATCGCCGAGACTATACTGGTCTGGAACCTTCAGGACCGAACAGCAAAGGATTTAAAAAAATTACACAAGGCTTTGCAAGTAAAGATAGAGGGGTATTCCAGGGATGGTACGATCCTGGCCTGCGGGCCAGTGCCCTTTTTACGCATTGTCCAGGACCTGGCCCTGCAGAATAAGGCCAGATGCCAACTGTCCATGGAAACGACTATGGTCTGCGGAGTTGGGGCTTGTCTGGGATGTGTGGTGACAACTCAGGGCACACGTCAAAAACAGGCCTGTGTGCACGGTCCTGTCTTTGCAGCTGAAGAGGTGGTTTTGCCCCCAGCCGGGGAGTGAGGGAGTGAGGGACTTTAGAGACTGAGGGACTGAGGGACGGAGCGACTAAGCGACTGAGGGACTTTAGGGACTTTAGAGACTGAGGGCAAAGGGACTGACGATCCTTGCCGCATTGATTGAGAATGAAAAAAGGATATCCACAAGACCATGAAAGATATATCCTGCAATTTAGCCGGGCTTGATCTGGCCAATCCTATTCTGACCGCATCCGGGACATTCGGCTACGGGTTGGAGTTTGAGCCTTATGGGAACCTGTCCAAACTCGGCGGACTGGTGGTCAAAGGGCTGTCTTTAAATCCTCGGGGTGGCAACCCGACTCCCCGGATTGTGGAGACGGCTTGTGGCCTGCTCAATGCCATCGGCCTGCAAAATATCGGGGCAAAGAGCTTTGTTCGGGACAAGCTTCCCCATTTGCCCTGGCGGGATACACAGGTCATAGCCAATCTCTATGCTCAAAGCGTGGACGAGTTTTCCGAGCTGGCCGAGTTCCTGGCCCGGGAAGAAGGGATCGCCGCCTTGGAGGTCAATGTCTCCTGCCCCAATGTGGCCCAGGCAGGAGTGGGGTTCGGCCAAGATCCTCAACAGGCGGATGCAGTGTGCCGGGCGGTGAAAAAGGTCAGCGGTTTGAAGCCGGTTATAGTCAAGCTCACGCCCAATGTGACCAACATCCGGGAAATAGCTGCTGCAGTGCAAGGGGGGGGAGCGGACGCCATCTCTCTGATCAATACCTTAAGCGGCATGGCTGTGGACATCCATACCCGTAAACCGAAGCTGGCCAATGTGCAGGGCGGCCTCTCCGGTCCGGCCATCAAGCCCGTTGCTCTGCATCAGGTGTATCAAGTCTGTCAGGAAGTCAGCATTCCAGTGATCGGTCTGGGCGGTATTACCTCGGCTGCGGACATCCTGGAGTTCATTCTGGTCGGTGCCCATGCGGTCCAGGTGGGGTCGGCCAATTTTCTGCGGCCGGACATGAGCTTTCAGCTGGTCGATGAATTGCAGTCTCTGACTGAAGAACTGGGGATTTCATCTTGGGATGAATGGCGGGGAGGCTTGAAGGTGGATCTCAAACCCTAGTGCCTTGTTATCAATCATCTGTCGCAATGCAAGAAACACCCCCCAACCCCCCTCAAGGGGGGACGAAGAAGGGGGGAAGGGGAAGAAATAAAAGACACGGAATGAGGGATTCCAAAGGAGGGGGGGGAAATGACTACCTTGATCATTGTCATCGGTCTTCTGATTTACTTGTTTTTTTATTTTACCTACGGAAAGAAGCTGGAACGCGAGGTGGTCAAGGCCTCGGATGAGACCGAAGCTCCTTCCAAGCGGATTTATGACGGGGTAGACTTTATCCCGGCTCGAAGGGAGGTTTTGTTTGGGCATCATTTTGCCTCCATTGCCGGTGCAGCTCCCATCATCGGTCCGGCATTGGCCATTTGTTGGGGCTGGATCCCCGGACTGCTATGGGTCTGGTTCGGAAATATATTTATCGGCGCTGTCCACGATTACCTGGCCCTTATGGCCTCCACCCGATATGACGGGAGGTCCATCCAGTTTGTTGCTTCGGATCTTATCGGCAAAAAGACCGGCAGGGGATTTTATTGGCTGGTCTTCTTTTTGCTCATCCTGGTCGTTGCCGCCTTTGCGGCCATTGTCGGGGGGATGTTCGTCAAGACTCCGGAAATAGCCTCCACGTACTTCTTGAAAATTGTCGCCGCCCTGATTCTCGGGGTCTTGATGTATCGGATGCGACTAAACTTCGTCCTGGCCACCGTCATCGGCATCGTCATGCTTGTGGCCGCCATTGGATTGGGATCTTTCCAGGGCATTCCCTTGAGCTACAACTCTTGGATGTGGATTTTCTTTTTCTACATTATCATTGCCGCTTCCATTCCGGTAAATATCTTGCTGCAGCCAAGAGACTATTTGAACTCCTGGCTGCTCTATGCAGGGTTGGTCCTTGGGTTTCTGGCCGCTGTTTTTGCTTTTCAGGGCTTTGAGGTCCCAGCTTTTTCCTCGTTTTCTCCAGTCCTCCTCGGGGGTCAGCCCACGCCTTTCTGGCCGGCCATCCCCTTGGTCATAGCCTGCGGGTCCCTGTCCGGATTCCACTCTCTGGTCGCTTCAGGCACCACCTCCAAGCAGTTGACCAAGGAGAGCGACGGACTGTTCATCGGCTATGGGGCAATGTTTACCGAAGGATTTTTGTCCACCATTGTTATCGTGGCCATCGCCGGGTTTGGTTACACTGCCTTGCAAAACGCCGGAGTGAGCACTGAAGATCTCAATTTCGATAACTGGGGAGCCATGTTTACCAAGGCTTCGGCGTCAGTTGGACTGTCCAAAGCCAATCTGTTTGTGCAGTCCTATGCAGATATGGTCAGCGCAACCTGGCTGGGATTCCTTCCGACCAAGATAGTCAAGATAGTGGCCGGGATGTGGGTGGCCTCCTTTGCCATGACCACCCTGGATACCACCAATCGTCTGGCCCGCTACTGCTTGTCGGAAATGGCCCTGCCTTTGAAAGACAAGTCCGCCGGTTTGTACAATATATTGACTAATCCCTGGATAGCATCGGTCATTCCGGCAGCCATTGGAATCTGGCTGGCGGCCAGCGGAAACTGGCTGGTCATCTGGGGATCTTTTGGGGCCGCAAATCAGCTCATCGCCTCCATCGCCCTGATGTCAGGAGCGGCCTATGTGGCCAAGAAGCTGAAATCACACTTTGCCAATTCCGCCGTCATTCCGGCCTGGATCCTGTGGGTTACAGTGACTGCGGCCATTTTGTGGTTTGTCGTCTTTGTGCAGCCCGGAGCCATTGCTGAGAAGCCGTTTACAGGCTGGACTGTGATGATCATTTTGTGCGTCATGCTGGTCTTAAACTTTATGTTCGCCTGGGATTTTGTGAGGTCCAAGGCCTATAAGGTGACTGAGTGAGGGAGAGAGGGAGAGAGGGAGTGACTGAGCGACTGAGCGACTAAGAGACTAAGAGACTAAGAGAGGGAGTGACTGAGCGACTGAGCGACTAAGAGACTAAGAGACTAAGAGAGGGAGTGACTGAGCGACTAAGAGACTAAGAGACTAAGAGAGGGAGTGACTGAGCGACTGAGCGACTGAGCGACTGAGAGAGGGAGGGAAGAGAGAGAACGGTGGGCCCCAGAAGACAGAGATGTGATGTTAGAAGGGTTGTTAACTGATTCAAGGGTTGGGATGTTTTGTGAATTTGGCGGGGCAACCGGCAACCTCGTTGGAGGGGCAGTGTTGCGCGTCTTCGCGCAATGCCAGCCCTCTTCTGATTTGAACATTTTCATGAGCAGTGAAACTGGGGGAATCAAGGAGGAGCTATGGATATACAGAATGCTTTGCAGGAGGCCATCAAGGGCGAGATTGAGGGTCGGGAACTGTATAAGGCGGCAGCCGAAAAGACAGAAGATCCAAAGGCCAAAGAGGTTTTCCGGATGTTGGCCGACGAAGAGCAGGGGCATCATGACACATTAGTGCAGATGGCCAAGGACTATGCCCAAGGAAAAGAGCTGAATACACCTCAATTGGAAACCCCGACCAAATTTGAAGATGCAAAGAGCCCGATTTTTACCCGGGAGTTCAAGGACAAGGTGAGCGATTTCGACATGACCGCCATGTCCATCGGAATTAAGCTGGAGCTGGAGTCGGAGAAATTCTATCGGGAGATGGCAGAGAAGGCTCAAGAAAAGAAGGCTCAGGAGCTCTTTAACCGCCTGGCCGACTGGGAGCGCGGGCATTACAATTATCTGCAAAGTCAGATCGGTTTTTTTGAAAGCTATTATTCCAAGAAATACAGCATGTTTAGATTTTAAAAGCTGTTATGCCCCCAAGAATTCTGCAGCTCATCAAAGAAGCGGTTGCCGGGATCGATGCTACACATCGGGAGCAAGCGGCTGCATTAACCGAAATGGAGTGCCGGGAGTTGGAAAATATCTTTGCCCTGCTGCTCCTGGGATCCTTTGTCGGGCTCCCGGCCCCTCCTTCTTTTGTGGCAGTTGAGCTTTTGCCCTATATGGAGAGAGAGTTGGAGATACTCAACTGTCGGGCGCAGGATTCAGGGGATATGCTGGCCGAGCTGTGTGCAACCCTGGGCATTGATTAGATGAAGATACTTTTTTTTACCGGCAAGGGCGGGGTAGGGAAATCAACCATGGCCGCGGCCTCGGCTTGGCAACTGTCGTCCAGGGCCAAGGTGCTTATCGTTTCCCTGGATCCGGCCCACAATCTTGGAGATATCTTTGGAGTTTCTCTGAAGGGAAAAAAGAAGAGGCTTGCGGAGTCCCTGTTCGGGCAGGAAGTCGATATGCACAAACTGTCTCAGGAGTATCTGCACCAAGAGATTCAAGTCCTCTCCAGTACCTACAGCTATCTCAAAACATTCAATCTGGACAGCTATTTTTCCACCCTCAAGTATTCCCCGGGCATTGAAGAGTATGCCCTTCTGACCAGTATCGCCAGGACCATTGAGGAGGAGACGGATTTTGACTATGTCCTATTTGACACGCCTCCTACAGGGCTGACGCTTCGTTTTTTGGCCCTGCCCCAAGTGAGCATGACCTGGATTGATCGGTTGATAGACATAAGACGCCGGATTCTGGAAAAGCGATATACCATCCATCGCATCAAAGGGAGTTTGAGCTCAGAAGAAACTGTTCTCAAGTATGAGGAACACAATGATGATATCCTCAAGCGACTGTGGACACTGCAAAGAACCTACCAGGGGTTGGACAGCAACCTGCGCGGGGAGGATTGTCATATCGCGCTGGTTTTTAATCCTGATGTGCTCTCTTTGAAGGAATCAGAAAGGCTGGTGACCGGCCTCAAAGAGTTGGGCCTGCCCCTGCGCTTGCTTATCGACAACAAGGTGCATACGGAAAATGAGGATCAGGCCGCAACAGTGGAGGAGAAGATGCAGGCCTTGGTTCCGGGAGTTGAGCTCAGACGTATTCAAATGAGCAAGGATGTGACGGGCAAGGGACAAGATGGTGGTTTGTATGCAATCCAGGAACAGATTCTGCCGGAAGCTTGGTAGATTTCAGCGCCGCCTCTGGCCGCAGACGGCCAGTTTGATCCAGAAAGAAACTCTGTCACATCTTCTGAGAGATTGCTTCGCTACGCTCGCAATGACGGGCTCAAGTGATGGCCGTAGCTGAGACCCAACCCGTCATTGCGAGGAGTCTTCGACGAAGCAATCTCTAGGGGTTATGAACTAGTACTGCGTCTCAAAAATATTGCCTCATTTTTTGGCAATCGGTTCTATTTCATTTATAAGTTTATTAAATTCGAATATCGAAATCCGAAATTCGAAACAATCGGAACAAATGACTTAAAAAACAAAATTCAAAACAAAGAATAAAAACCAAATCCAAATATTACAGTATCTTATTTTGAATATTATTTTTTATTCGGATTTCGATATTCGTATTTCCGTGTCGTTGAATAGTGGGTCAAGTTTCAAAAGAAAATCAACATTACAAATTGCCACTATATGGGACAGAACTTATAAGACACGGTACTAGTTTCATACGCGCTTTGTCTTTTCTTTGTTGACACTTAACACCGTGGGATAAGGTATTGGTCCCCGATGATTCCCCAAGGTTGGTCAAAGCGTTCACCATACAAGGGGGTAGCCTATTGAAAAATCACCTTTCATCTGTCCTCCCTCTTCTTCGTCCCCCCTTGAGGGGGGTTGGGGGGTGTTTCTTGCATTGCGACAGATGATTGATGCCAAGGCACGAGGCGTCTTCGCCGTATGGTTGCCCTCTGAAAATAACAGACCCACGGTGTCAGGTGTGGGTAAGGATCAGCCTTGGCAACCGGCAAGGAGGGCAGGGGTGGTTGGGAATATGACACTTATCACGTGGAAATCGGAATGTGAAATTCAAGTATGTCTGAACATGAACAGATAATTCTCCAGCCGATCTTTTTTCTCTTTGTTGGCTTTTCCCTGGCATTGACCTGGGGGTATTTTCGGGGCAAGCGGCGCAACAGGGAGCTCTATGTCAGCGCTTTCCAAGATCTGATTCGGATTTTCAAGCCCGACGATCAGAAATTCACCAATATCGGTGGGGCCATCGGGTATCATGGCAATCTGTATTTCAAGAAGAAAAAAGCCTTCCTGTCTCAGGTTGATGCCACCATCACCATGCTGCCCAGGCATTCCCTTCTCTATCTTCCGGTCTCTAAGCTCATTCGCAAATATGATCGGCTCTTTCTGGAGCTGCATTTGAAAAATCAGCCCGCAGGAGAGTGGCATCTCTTGGAAAAAGGATATGCCCGGTTTTCTCAGACCAGAGTGGCCAATATGGATAAGCTGGAGACAGAAACTGTGAGCTGGGGAGGATTTGATTTCGACCTGCTCTACGGGTCCAGGCAGATGCGGCAAAAGCTCCTGGATTTAGTGGCTAAAAATCCAGAGCCTGGGGGTATCAGGCATATCGCCATGGTGCCGGAACAGAAGAAATGCTTTATATTCATGATCCCCAAAAAGGGTGAGGTGGTCCTCTCCCTCCAGCCGGTATACAAATGGCTTCCGTTGTTGATGAATAATAAGTAAACGCACGGATGTCCCCCTCCGCCATTGCCCGGCCCGGACCCTTCGAATACACCGGGATCAGACTCACCGGGCAATTTAGGGGAAAGCTTTTCTATCGAAAGGGCAGGGCTTGGGGGCAAGCAGCCTTACTGGAAGAGCCCGGCTCGCAGGTAGGTCGCCCTTGCCCTCAAGGGCTGGCCCTCTTCAAGATGAATCTCGTTTCATACGAGAGATCATTCAAAAACAAAGAGTTATGATTGCAGGTCATGCTCCAGTCGCACCTCCCAGCCACCTTGTATTTCTGATCTTGATCTGTTTTTCAAACCTCAAAATATCTTCTTCACTCAGGTTGCGGAAGCGCTTTTGGGCCTGGATGTAGTCCGAAAGCTGCACAGAGCCGTCCGGTTCATAGGTGCGGCAAAGGCCCTGGTCCGCGAGCTCCAAAAGGGGGAAGACATCCGATTCCACAGCCAGCCGGCTGACCTTTAAGGCATCCTGGGAATCGATCTTCCATCCAGGAGGACAGGCGGACAAAAGGTGGACAAAGCGAAAGCCCTTGGCCTGCTTGGCTTTGGACATTTTGGTATAGAAATCCTCCGGGTAGGCCACGCAGGCTGTGGCCACATAGGCTGGGGCATGGGCTAAGACAATGGAGAGGATGTCCTTTTTCTGGTACTCGAACTCCTTGCCTCCGGGGGAGGTGCTGGTCCATGCCCCGCAGGGCGTGGCCGATGACTGCTGAATACCGGTGTTCATGTAGGCCTCATTGTCGTAACAGACATAGAGGATATCCTCTTGCCGGTCGGCGGCCCCGGAGAGGGCCTGAAGGCCGATGTCAAAAGTCCCCCCGTCTCCGGCCCAGACCATGACCGTGCTCTCAGTCCGCTTTTTGGCCACTTGAGCCCGACGCACGCCGGAGGCGCAGGCCGCGGCTGTGGCAAAGGGCACATGGAGCAGAGGAACGGACAAAGCGGTGGTGGGGAATATCCCGGCGATAATGGACCAGCAGCAGGCCGGAATAACCACGATGGTCGATTCGCCCAGGGCTTTCAGGGCATGGCGCATGGACAGGGAGGCCCCGCAGCCAGGACAGGCCATATGTCCGCGATTCATGTATTCGGCTGTGGTCACGTTCCAGAGCATGGTGGATCCTTGGGGGTGGTTGCGTTCAGACTAGTACTGCGTCTCAAAAATATTGCCTCAATTTTCGGCAATCGGTTCTATTCCATTTATAAGTTCGTTAAATTCGAATATCGAAATCCGAAATTCGAAACAATCGGAACAAATGACTTAAAAAAAGAAATTCAAAACAAAGAAAAAACCCAAATCGAGATATCACAGTGTGTTATTTTGAATATTATTTCTTATTCGAATTTCGATATTCGTATTTCGTATTTCCGTGTCGTTGAATAGTGGGTCAAGTTTAAATAGAAAATCAACATTATAAATTGCCACTATATGGGACAGAACTTATAAGACACGGTACTAGAACCAATTACTGTCCACAGGGGATAGGTTTTCTTGCTGAGACACAATGTCTTTGATGGTTTCCGGAAAGACCTCCTTGCCTCCCAGGCTGAGGATGAGATCGAATACCTGGGGTTTGTGGGGCAGATGATACAGGGCTGAGCGCACTTCCTGGGTCAATGTTCCTCCGGCTCCCCAGGAAACCGCCCGGTTGAGGACAATGATGCGTGGGCACCTCCCCACAGCCTGGACCAGCTCGGCCTGGGGGAAAGGGCGGACAAGGCTGAGTTTAATGAGGCCGATTTTGTGTCCGTCCCGACGCAAGGAGGTCAAGGCATGGCGGACGGTACCGGTGACCGCCCCGCTCACGACAAGGAGAATGTCCGCGTCTTGGGTATGCACCGACTCCAAAGGGGAGCATCCCCTGCCCAAGTGCTTGTCCAAGAGCTCACTTCCCTGGGCCAAGGTCTTGGGCACTGAACGCATGGTTTTGGCCAGGGATTTGCGGAGTTGGTAGAAGTTGTCCGGAGTGGCTGCGGCCCCGAAGCTGTGCGGATTGTCCGGATCCAGGAAGTAGGGCGGATCGTAGGCAGGGAGAAAGGCGTCCACATCAGCCTGGGCCGGCATAATGAGCTGCTCCATAGTGTGGGACAGGATGAAGCCGTCGATATTGACCATGACCGGAAGCATGAGCTTTTCCGTGAGCCAGGTGGCCAGAATGATGTTGTCCAGGGATTCCTGGGCGGTTTCGCAATAGATCTGTATCCAGCCTGTATCGCGTTGGGACAGGGAATCGCTCTGGTCGGCCCAGATGTTCCAAGGGGCCCCAAGGGCCCGATTGGCGTTGACCAGGACCATGGGAAAACGGGATCCGGACACCCAGTGGAGCATCTCATGCATCAGGGCCAGGCCATGGGAGCTGGTGGCGGTGAAGGCCCGGCATCCAGAGGCTGCGGCCCCATAACAGGCGGCGATGGCCGACATTTCGGATTCCACCTTCACGTATTGGCTGTCCAGCTCTCCGGAATCGACCATAGTGGACAGGGTCTCCACGATATGGGTTTGCGGAGTGATGGGATAGGCGGCGATAACTTCCGGACGGCACAGCTTAACCCCGTGGGCCACAGCATCGCTGCCTAAAAGCATCTCCCGGGTGGAGCGGTCTGCGGCAGTGGCTTGCATCTACACATCCTCCTCCATCTCGATCGTTCCCCGGGGACAAACGGCGGCGCACAATCCACAGCCTTTGCAGTGCTCGGTATCAATGTGTACATGGGGCTCTTGGTCCGGATTCAGGTTGATGGCTACGTCCGGACAGAAAAACCAGCAGATCCCGCAACCAGTGCAATGCCCGCATTGCAGGCACCTGGAAGCTGCCTGCTCCGCCTCCGAAAGGCTCAGACCGGGATGGATCTCGGAGAAAGAGGATTTTCTGGTCTGGACATCTGTTTGATTCACAACCAGGGGGGGCTCCCGGGGTACATAATCCAAGCGGACCTGGGAAGAGGGCATGGCCGGCATCTGAGCAGGGGCTATGCCCGCCTCCGAGCCCGGATCCACGGACTGCAGGATCTCCTGAGCCGCCTGTCTGCCGGTGGCCATGGCCTGAACCACAGTGCTTGGTCCCAAAAAGAGATCCCCGCCGCAGAAAATGCGCTCATGTTCCGGAACTTGCATGTGAGCTGCCTGGCCGGTGGCGACAATCATGTGGTCCACATGCATACGTTTCACCTCCGGCCCGGTGCTGATCCGGCCATTGCGGTTTTGGGCCTGGGAACAGGTCAGGTGGAGCTGTCCATCCTTTTCCTGGACTGCACTGACCAGCATGTGTTCGTGCAGGCTGACCCCTTCTTCCAAAGCCTGGCGTTTTTCCTGCTCATAGGCGGGCATCTCAGCAAAAGAGCGGCGGTAAATAATATATACATCCTTGCCCAGGCGGATGAGGGATCTGGCCGCGTCCACGGCCGCGTTTCCACCCCCGATGACTGCGAAGGTCTTGCCATATACCTGTTTTTTGCTGTTTATACGGCGCAGAAGATCCAGCCCATCCTGAATGCGGCTGGAAGGCGGAAGGTCCGGGGGACGGACCGGCGACCAGAGTCCGGGGGCGCAGAAGACACAATCAAAGGAGTCCAGGAGGGAAAGGATGTCCGTTTCCTGGACAGGGTGCTCCAGGTGCAGGCAAATATCCAAGGAGTGGACAAGGTTGTTGATCTCCTGGTTGAGGATATCCTTGGGCAAACGGTAGGCAGGAATGCCGAAGCGGAGAAGTCCCCCGGGCTCCGGGGCCCGTTCAAAGATGCCGACCTGGATTCCGGCTGTGGCCAGGAAAAAGGCAGCGCTTAAGCCAGCCGGTCCGCTGCCGATCACGGCCGCTTTTTCCGGCCTTTTTGAAGCCGGATGGGGATAGGGTCGGTCCAGGCCGTAGTCTCCGATAGAGCGCTCCAGGCAACCGACCAGGATTTCCTGATCATGTCCGGCCCGTCTGCATTCCTGCTGGCAAAAGTTGGGGCAGACCCGACCGGTGACTGCGGGCAATGGATTGTGTCGGCGCAGCAGGGCCAAGGCACGGTCCAGGTCTTTCTCGGCCACAGCCTGCATCAGGCCGGGGATGTCGTTGCCCAGAGGACAGGCCTGTCGGCAGGGAGGGAGACGTTCCTGCAGGACCGGGCGGAAGAACTTCCAACTCCCGGTCAGGTTGGTGTCCGTCGTGGTCAGGGAGATAGGTGCTTCCCGGAGATCACCCGGAGCGACCACGCTTTCTTGGTTCACGGCTTCCATGTGTACCTCCGTAAAATTTTGCTGGGCAAAATTTTATTCTGGGGCCTGGTCGTAGGCTGCTTGCAAGGCCTTTTTGTTGCCCTCGAGATTGCTGGGGATGAAATGGGGCAAGGCCTGAAGCAGGCTATGCACATCAACGAGGCCACTGCTCCGCGCGAATGCGCCCAGTATCGGGGCATTGACCAAGGGCATGGTCCTGGACCCCAAACCGAAGTCCAAAGCCACGGCGCTGACATTGACCGTGACCACTCGACAGTCCTTCTGCAACTCCGGGTAGCTGGATGGGGGCTTGTCGCTGTTGATGAGCAGGATTCCCTGGGCGTCGATTCCAGAAGTCACATCTACGGTCTCGGCCAGCTTGGCGGACAGGACCAGGACATGGTTTGGAGAAACAACTTGACTGCGCAAAGTGATCGGCTGATCCGAGACTCGGACAAAGGCGGCTACCGGGGCGCCTCGGCGTTCAGCGCCAAAAGTGGGAAAGGACTGGGCGTACTGGCCTTGGAGGAAAAAGGCGTAGGAGAGGATTTGAGAGGCGATGACCGCTCCCTGTCCACCGCGGCCGTGAATGCGCATTTCAAGCATGGTCTGCCCCGTTAGGGATTGTCACGAAACAATTCTGGCAATCATAAGTCACCAAATATTTTCAGTCCTGCGTGAGGCAGAACTGAAATATTTATTGGGACACGGTGACCAGGGCCTTGGCTGGCTTGTCACCGACAGCCCGGAAGCCGTGGAGCTGATCGGAGTCGAAGTACAGGCTGTCTCCGGGACCCAGAATGATGGTTTCAGCTTCTGTGGAAAACTCCAACTGGCCTTCGAGAACAAAGGCGAACTCCTCACCCTCGTGGCTGAACTTGATCACCTCCTCGGCGTCTTTGACCTCAAAGGTTACCAGGAAGGGTTCCATGCCTTTGAAAGGCTTTGTTGAGGCCAGGGCTTCATAGGTGTAGCCCAGCTTGGCTTTGCCCTGGACCTGCCGCCTGGGGGAGATAACCCGCTGATCGCTGCGGACCACTGCTGTTTTGATCTCCTGGACCTGGTCCTGGAAGAAGAAGCTGATGTCCGTATCCAGGCTGTTGGCGATCTTGAGTAAAGTGGAAATGGGGGGAGAGACCTGTTCGTTTTCTATCTGTGAAATGAGGGGCTTGGAAAGACCGGTCTTCTCCGCCAGTTGCTGGAGGCTGAGCCCCTTATTGGCCCGCATGTGACGGATCTTTTCCCCCACGCCCAGCTGACCGAGGTCTTTGCGAACCGATGTGCCCATAACCAACCCCTTGGAAATATTTTTTGCTCCAAAGCAGGGAAAAAAATTGCTGGTTTGAGAATATATGGAACATACCATAAGAATATGGCTGGAGCCATAAGAGAAAGACGTCCCCAGGGAGGACCCTGGGAACGAAGAGGGGGTGCATCTTGCCCCTCTGACTGCAAGCCCAGGTTTTATCACTGATCAACCCGGCAAATTCTTTCTTTTTTGCCCGCCTCGGGGCAAAAAATATTTCAGATTTGCCAGAGGCAAAGCTGAACTCTAATCTCCCCATACACCCAGGGAAGAGAATTGACAAGGCGGCTTGCTATTTCTGCAGGGTGAACTTCCAGGCGCACCACCAGTCTTCAGGGTGTTCATCCGGGGGACAGCCGATGCATTCGGTGGCTATACGGTCGTCGATGGCGGTAGCGAAGTAGGGATACTCCACCAATCCGGCTGTTTTGCACGGATAATCGGGCAGCCCTTTGCGCTTTCTGGCCGCCTGCACCCGGCATTCGTTCATCCGGAAGATAAAAGCTGTCTCATCCACGTCCTCAATAGACTGGACATTGACCCGAGAGTACATACGCAGTTGCAGGGCGGTCTTGAGGCCTTCCAGGCCCGGGCGCTCCGGCATATCCACAAGCTTTTTGATCCGCATGGCCTCATAGGGTGAGAATCTGGTCCAGCAGGTGTCGTTGCAGCGCTTGGCGTCGTTCATGCCAAAGCTGTTTTCAACGCCCTGAAACCAGACCCCATCGTTGGCCAGCCAGTTCACGGAGACGGAATCCAGAATGGACAGGAGCTCTTCTCGGCTTTTGTTCTTAAGAGCTACGGGGACTCCGTCCTCGAGCTCAAAGCCCAGGACCTTGGAGAGTCGGTTGAGCATGATGGACAGAGAGCGATCTCCGGCCTCGTCCTCTACATCAACCATATTCTTGGTCCCCAACTGATAGTCAACTTGACCGAGCCACAAGCCATAATGAACAAGAGTGCGCCGAAACCCTTCCATGACCCACTGTACCAGCTCGCTTTGGGTCAACTCATCCAATGGCTTGGCAGAAATTTTCTCCGACATGGTGGCTCCTTGGTTGATTGTGTAGTTTGGCAACACATGTAGTGTCCACTTTGCATATATCAAAGCATGTCTCCGGGTTTGCGGTCAAGGGACTGTCGTGGTAGGAAATCAGAGGGAGAGGGAGAGACTGGGCGGATAATCATTCGCCCTCTTGGGCATGGCTGGGCCGGTGGCTGTATGATGGCAAAAGATTTCCAAAAAGTAATGGAGTTATGACTGATCAAGCCAAAGCCACGATCCTGGCCCTGACCACGGTGCTCATCTGGTCCACTGTAGCTTCGGCCTTCAAGCTCTCTTTGCGCGTTATGTCCGTGGCCGAGCTGTTGTTTTTTTCCTCAGCCTTCTCGGTTCTGGTTCTGGGCTTGGTTATCCTGGTCCAGGGTCGACTCAAGAACCTTTTCTCTGTGTCCGGCCGGGATGTCCTGTTTTCGGCCGGCTTGGGGTTCCTCAATCCTTTTGCCTATTATTTCGTCCTCTTTTGGGCCTATGATCTTTTGCCGGCCCAAGAGGCACAGCCGTTGAACTATACTTGGGCCATCACCCTGTCCCTGCTCTCGGTTCCCCTGCTCAAGCAGCCCTTGCGCTTTGTGGATCTCATGGCACTTGTTATCAGCTACTGCGGGGTGTATGTCATTTCCACCCGGGGAGACCTCCTGGGGCTGGAGTTTTCCAATCCCGTGGGTGTTGGATTGGCTTTGGGCAGCACTATTATCTGGGCCCTGTACTGGATTTTGAATACCCAAGATGCCTTGGATCCGGCCTGCCGCCTGTTCTTGAACTTTGTTTTCGGGACCTTGTTTGTGGGGGTGGCCATGGCCCTGACCCAGAGCCTTTCCTGGCCCCCGGTCAATGGATTGCTGGGAGCCTTGTATATAGGGGCCCTGGAAATGGGCATAACGTTTGTCCTTTGGAGCACTGCCCTCAAGCTGTCCCGCTCTGCGGCCCAGGTGAGTATCTTTATTTATCTATCCCCTTTTCTGTCTCTGATCTTTATCCATTTCCTGGTTGGAGAGACCATTTTGCCCAGTACATTTGTCGGTTTGGTCTTGATCATTGCCGGCATCGGCACACAGCAGGCGTTCAGACTGCGCGGAGCTTGACCAGAGATATAAAGAGGTTCCACGAGATTGCCCGGCGAGTGAGATTGCGATGTGCTCAGAGATCGGGGCCGGGCAATGACGGAAAAGGCATGTGGCTCTTGTCTTTCGCTGGAGTGTTGGGCACGAATAAGGAATTGAGGACTCTCGGGTGAGGAGGAAGCATGAAATGTAAAGGCAGCTGGAGCTGTTTCCAGGTGTTGCGCGTGAAAGTGGGAGCCATAGCAGTGGGTTTGGTGTGTTTGGCCTGGCCCCCACCATTGGCTGCAACCCCGGGGACTCAAGAACCCTTAACCCTGGATCAGGCCTACGTCATGGCCCTGAAACACAATGAAGATATCAAGGCCTCGGCCCAAGGTATTGATCAGGCCCGGGAGAACTTTCGGGAGGCCACCTCCCCTCTTCTGCCTCAAGTACAAATGAGTGCAGAGGCCAGAAGGCAGAAGGAACACGAAATGAACGTCTCCGGGCTGCGCGATTACGGGACGATGACCTTGGGGGCATCCCAGCACCTGTATCAGGGCGGTAAGCTGTGGCACAGCAGGAGGGCGGCCAAACACGGTTTTCGAGGAGAGAAGAGCCGTCACTTTCGGACGGCCCAGGATGTCCTTTTCCGGGTGGCAGCCCAGTATTATGAAGTATTGCTGGCCGAGAGGTCCATATCCGTGGCCCAAGAGCAGATTACCAGGACAAAGCGGCAGCTGGAGCTGGCCAGGAGCAGGTTCGAGGTGGGCTTGGTCAACCGAACAGCGGTTCTGCGGGCCCAGGTCCAGGTAGCAAATGCCCAGGAGCAATTGGAAAGGGCCAAGAACCAGAGGGATGTGGCCATGGAGAACTTGCGCCTGGAGCTGGGCCTGCAACAGATACCAGAAGAGATCGCCGCTCCCCGGGAAATGCGTTTTACCGACCAGCCTATGGCCGAGCTGTACTCAGCAGCTGCCGACAACCGGCGGGACTTGATGGAGCTGGAAACGCGCTTGCAGGCCTCCCAAAGCACGATCCAAAGCGAGCAGGCCGCCAGGGATTGGCCCAAGCTGGCTGTGGAGAGCGGATATACCGTAACCGATGAAGAGGCCTTGTTTTACGGAGATGAGAGCGACTGGCATGTGGCTTTGACCGCATCCTACGATCTGTTTACCGGCTGGCGGGACACAGCCAGGGTGAATGCGGCCAAAGCGGACAAGAGGCAGCTCAAAGCGGAGTACGCCAGATTGAAGCAGGCTGTACAGGTCCAGGTCCGATCTGTGTATCTGGACATCAAGACCCAGGAAAAAGTCTTGGCCAGTCTCCGGGATCAAGTGCAGTCGGCTCAGGCCAATTATGAACAGATTCTGGCCCAGTTCGAAGAAGGCCTGGTTTCCTCCGTGGATGTTGTGGACGCCCAAACAGCCTTAAATGAAGCTGAATTGCGCTTGGCCCGGGCCTATTACACCTATCAATTGGATCAGCTGCGCCTGCGCCTGGAGACCGGAGTTTTCAACCAGGACCGGGTGGAAGAGTTCTTAGAAAATTCGAAATCATATCCCTCAAACGGTTAACATGCACGTAAGCCAATTGGTCGGGTGATTATGCTCAAACGCATCTTTATTACTCTGTGTCTTCTGGGTCTTGTCTTTGGTGGCGTTTTCGGCTGGAAGGCTTTTGTCAACTCCAAAATCCAGGAGGCCATGTCCCAGAGGGAGGCCCCTCCAGTGGCGGTCAGCGCCCAGCCGGCTACCAAGCAGACCTGGATTCCCACCTACCAAGCCGTAGCCACTTTGCAGGCGGTGCAAGGGGTGGAGGTGACCGGAGAGGTCCCTGGATTGATAACGGCCATTCATTTTCAGTCCGGGCAGCAGGTCAAGCAGGGCGATCTTTTGCTGGAGCTGGACCTGAGCACAGATCGGGCTCAGCTGGAGAGCTTGCGGGCGGCTGAAGACTTGGCCCGGGTGCAGTATTCCCGTCTGCAGAACCTGGTCCAGAGGAATATGGCCCCGCAGTCCGACTTGGATGAGGCCGAGGCCAAATTCAAGCAGACGCAGGCCGAAGTCCGCAAGCAAAGGGCTTTGATTCATAAAAAGCAGATCAAGGCCCCCTTTGACGGTGTATTGGGTATCCGGCAGGTGGATCAAGGCGAATATATGCAGCCCGGCGTGCCCATTGTCAGCCTGCAGGCTTTGCGTCCGGTGTATGTGAACTTCTCCCTGCCCCAGGAAGATATGCACCAGATCGCTCTGGACCAGAGTATCGAGTTCACAGTGGATACCTGGCCGGAACATGTTTTTCAGGGCCGGATCACGGCCTTGAACTCCCGGATCAGCTCCTCGTCGCGCAATATTTTGGTTCAGGGGACCCTGCCCAATACCGACAGAAGGCTGCGGCCGGGCATGTACGGTCAGGTCAAGGTGCAGTTCGGCCAAGCCCGGGAAATGATTACCCTGCCCCAGACTGCGATCAGCTCCAACCCTTATGGGGATGTGGTCTTTGTCCTTACCGAAGTAGAAAGCTCGGACCAGGAACAGACCCTGTACCGGGCCTCCAGAAGGTTTGTGCATACAGGCAAAACCCGGGGTGATCAGGTAGCGGTGAGCAAAGGGATAACAGAAAAAGAAATGATTGTGACCGCCGGGGGGCACAAGCTGCGGGAAGGGGCCAAGGCGGTGATCAATAACGAGGTTGAGCCGGCCTTCTCTCCTGATCCAGAGGTGCCCAATACGTAATTTCAGGCTTCAGGTGTCAGCTTTGCCTCCGGTAAATCTGAAATATCTTTTGGGCCAAAGCGCCCAAAAAAGTGAATTTGCCGGGTTGATCAAGGATGAAACGTGTTGTGGGGATGCTGGAATTCCCAAAACGGCGACTGCCAGTCGCCCCTACGAGTTGTTCGATGACCCCTAGTTAAATATAAACACCATACTGGCGTGAAGTTTGTAGGGGCGACCGGCGGTCGCCCTTCCTGGCCAGGCTGGGGCCTGACGGTCCCGAACTGCCAAACACCGACCGGGGCTGAGTCTTGTTTCATACGAGGTTTCAGATGTCAGTTAATAATGGAAGGTATCTTATAACACATTGATTTTCCTGATGTATCGCAAGAAACAAGAGTTACCTCGAAGAGGGCCTGCCCTTGAGGTCAAGGGCGGCCTACTTACGAGCCGGGTGCTTCCAGTAGGGCGGGCTTGGGGTCAAGCCCTGCCCTCTTTGCCAGTTTTATATGGCAAACCCCATGTTTCATAATTGATCAAACCGGCAAAGCTGAACAATGCACTTCACCGATATCTTCATCCGCCGGCCGGTGTTGGCCACTGTCGTCTCCCTGCTCATCCTCCTTTTGGGGGCCCGTTCTCTGCAGCTGCTCAATGTCAGAGAATATCCGGAAACCTCCAATGCTCAGGTTACGGTCCAGACTCCTTATGTGGGGGCTGATGCCGACCTGGTCAAAGGATTTGTGACCACGCCCCTGGAAAAGGAAATCGCTGGAGTAGACGGCATCGACTATCTGGAGTCCACCAGTATTCAGGGCATATCGTCCATCACGGCCAACCTGCGTCTGAACTTCGATCCCTACCAGGCCTTGACCCAGATCACTTCCAAGGTGAACAAAGTCCGCAATCAGCTCCCGGAAGGCAGCGAAGATCCGATCATCGATATCTCGGTGGGTGAAAGTTCCTCCTCCATGTACATCAGTTTTTTCAGCGATATCCTGGAGTCCAACCAGGTCACGGATTATCTGACCCGGGTTGTCCAGCCCCAGCTGTTGTCGGTGCAGGGAATTCAAAGTGCGGACATTCTGGGTTCGCGGACGTTCGCCATGCGCATCTGGCTCAAGCCGGAAAAGATGGCCGCCCTGGGGGTCACCCCGGCGGATGTCTACCAGGTCCTGCAGGCCAACAATTACCTCTCAGCCATTGGGTCGACCAAGGGGAGCATGATCTCCATCAATCTCTCGGCGAGCACGAATATCCATAGCGCAGAGCAGTTTCGCAAATTAGCTGTGAAAGAGGACGGGGAGACCATCATCCGCCTGGGGGACATCTCGGATGTGGTTTTGGGAGCGGAAAACTACGATGTCCAGGTCAGCTTCGACGGTACCTCGGCCACCTTTATCGGAATCAATGTCCTGCCTACGGCCAATCCTTTGACCGTGATCAAGAGGGTTCGGGAAATCCTGCCGGAGATCGAGAGCCAACTCCCCAAAGGCCTGGAAATGGCCGTGCCCTATGATGCGACTGAATACATCCAGGACGCCATTTATGAGGTGGAAAAGACCATTCTAGAGGCCCTGGCCATCGTCATTCTGGTCATTTTTCTCTTTTTGGGGTCAGTACGTTCGGTGCTTATCCCGGCCGTGGCCATGCCCTTGTCCTTGATCGGAGCCGGGCTTTTCATGTTGGTCATGGGTTTTTCGATCAATCTGCTCACATTGCTGGCCATGGTCCTGGCCATCGGCTTGGTGGTGGACGACGCCATCATCGTCACCGAAAATATCCATCGGCATATCGAAAATGGCCTGTCTCCTTTCCAGGCTGCGATCAAAGGGGCCAGGGAGCTGTCCACAGCAGTGATCACCATGACCATCACACTGGTTTCCGTGTATGCGCCCATCGGCTTCATGCAGGGCCTGACCGGGACCCTGTTCACCGAGTTCGCCTTCACCCTGGCCGGGGCGGTGGTCATCTCCGGCCTTGTGGCTCTGACCCTCTCTCCTATGATGTGCTCCAAGATCCTGCGTCCGGCCCGAAAGGATAAAAAATTCGGTTTAGTCAATATATTGGACAGTCTTTTTGAGCGCCTCAAGCGGATCTACTTGCGGCTTTTGGCCGGATGCATGCGTTCTCTTCCGGCAGTGGCCGTTTTTGCCTTCGGGGTCCTGGTCAGCTGCTATTTCCTCTTTGATCAGGCCCAAAAAGAGCTGGCTCCCACCGAGGACAAGGGGCTGGTTTTGGTTTCCAGTACCGCAGCGCCCACGGCCAATATTGATCAAACAAGCACCTACACCAATGTTTTGTACAGGGAACTGGCCGCTTTTCCGGAGACGGATCACATATTCATGATTTCCGGGGCCGGGGGGGGTGGAGGGGTGAGTGCCAGCAATTCCGCCTTTGCCGGACTGGTCATGCGCCCCTGGAGTGAGCGGGAACGCTCTCAAATGCAGTTGCAGCCCTTGGTTCAGCAGAAGGTGAGTATGATCAGCGGGCTGGACAGTGTGGCCTTCAACCTGCCGGCTCTGCCCGGCTCCAGCGGAGGCTTGCCGGTGCAGTTCGTGGTCAAGTCCACGCAGGAACCCCGGCAAATGAAGGATCTGTCCGATCAGCTCCTGCAAAGGGCCAAGGACAGCGGCCTGTTTGTGTACGCGGATTCAGATCTCAAATTTGATCTTCCCCGCCTGGATGTGCATATTGACCGGGACAAGGTGACCGATTTGGGGCTGACCATGCAGGATGTGGGCAACAGCCTGGGCATCTTGATCGGAGACAACTACGTGAACAGGTTCAGCATCCAGGGGCGCAGCTACAAGGTTATCCCCCAGGTGGTTCGGAGTAAACGTCTCAATCCGGATCAGCTGGAGAACCACTATGTACGCAGTGCACAAGGCGAGATGGTAGCTCTGTCCTCGGTGGTTTCCCTGGAGAAAACTGTGCAGCCCAGGAAGCTGAGCCGTTTTCAACAACTCAATGCAGCTACCATATCCGGAGTTCCCGCTCCCGGGGTGGCCATGGGCCAGGCCCTTGGCTACCTTCAAGACCAGGCCGATGAGTTGTTTCCCAAGGGCTACCTGGCCGATTACTCCGGTCAGTCCCGGCAGTATGTCCAGGAAGGACAGGCCTTAATCTATACCTTTTTTCTGGCCATTGTGATCATCTTTCTGGTCCTGTCCGCCCAGTACGAGAGCTTCCGGGATCCTTTGATCATCATGGTCTCAGTGCCCATGTCCATCTCCGGGGCCTTGATTTTTCTGACCCTGGGGTTGGCCACAGTGAACATCTATACCCAGGTGGGGCTGATCACCTTAATCGGTCTGATCAGTAAGCACGGGATACTGATCGTGGAGTTCGCCAATCAACTGCAAAGGCAGGGCATGGACAAGGCTGCCGCAGTGTCCGAGGCGGCCGGGATACGCCTGCGGCCCATTTTGATGACCACCTTTTCCACCATTATGGGTGTCTTTCCCTTGATCATTGCCACCGGGCCAGGGGCGGTCAGCAGGTTCAATATAGGTCTGGTGGTCTTTACCGGAATGCTTATCGGCACCTTATTCACCTTGTTCGTGGTCCCTCCCATGTATGTGCTGCTGGGTACAGATAAAACCTCAAACTAGAGAAATACTTGTCATGGAACCGATACTCCAACTGCTCAGTTCATATTCCGACCAATTGACCGGCAAGGAAAAAAGGGTGGGGGAATTCATCCGTTCCCACCACAATCAAGTCTTTTTGCTCAAGTCCAAAGATCTGGCCAAACGAGCCAATGTTTCCGAGGCCACCATCTCCAGGTTTGTGCGCAAGCTGGGCTTTTCCAATTATCTGCAATTCAGAGACGAGCTGGCCCAGCAGGCCATGCAGAACTACTCCACCAGCAATCGACTGCTGGCCCTGTCCAGACAGGTGGAGGCTGGTCAGCACGTTCTGGACCGCATAGCTGAGCAGGACATGGACAATCTGCGTCAGCTGACGTCTCAGGTCTCAGTCTCGGATTTTGACCGGGCCGTGGACGCCTTGTGTTCGGCCAACAAGATCTATGCCCTCGGGCTTCGGTCCTGTTTTGGTCTGTCCTACCATTTCTATTTCTGTCTGCGCTTTTTTCTGTCCAATGTGGTCCTGCTCTGGTCGGGAACCGGGGATGTTCCGGAAAAGATGCTCACTGCGGAAGAAGATGATGTCTTGTTGGTCATCAGCTTCAAGCGCTATACCCGGGGCACGGTGGAAATGGCCGAGGCCATGCGCCCCCGGGTCAAGAAAGTGATCGGAATTACGGACAGCGAGCTTTCCCCCATAGCCTTGCTGTCTGATATCGCATTGATCGTCCCCACCAGCCTGCCCTCCTTCCTGGAGTCCTATACCTCCACCCTCTGTCTGCTCAACGCCCTGATCGGAGGGGTGGCCTTACAGAAAAAAGAAGAGGCTCTCCCGGCCCTGGACAGATTGGAAGGTGCCTTGCAGGCCTTTGATACGTACGTATGAGTCCCTACCCTTTTCCGAAGCCGCACAGGGGAAATCGGCAGGTGGGACAACTCATGCACATGCCTCCGTGAGCCAGGCTGCGAATCTCCTTTTCCGTGACCTGTTCACCGGCCAACAGGCGGGGGACGACAAGGTCGAAAATGCTGGCTTGGTAATACATGACGCATCCGGGCAGGCCGACAATGGGCACTCCGTTGAGCCAGGCCAGCATGAACATGGCTCCCGGGAGAACCGGAGCCCCATAGGTGACCACATCGGCCCCGGAGGCCCTGATTGCGGCCGGGGTTTGGTCGTCGGGGTCCACGGACATCCCTCCGGTCAGAGCGATAAAATCGGCCCCTTGCTCCAGGAGCTGGTATATGGCTTCAATGGTCATGTCCAACTCGTCCGAGACCAGAACCTGCTCCAAAATAGTGCTGCCCAGCTGTTCAAATTTGCGGCGCACAACCGGGGCAAATCCGTCTTCGATCAACCCCTTGTAGACCTCGCTGCCGGTGGTGATCAGGCCCACCTTGGCCGACTTCAAAACCTGGATGTCCACCACCGATTGTTGGGCACAGATTGCCTCCACCTGCCGCAGACAATCCTGTGGCACCACTAAGGGAATAATCCGGGTTCCGGCCACGCTTTGTCCTTGGCTGACCATTTGCTGGCTGTGGATAGTGGCCAGCATGACATCCGGGACCGCATTGATCTCATCCAGGAGCTGGGTATTGATAGTCAAAAGCCCTGCCGCATCGGCTATCAGGTTGACTTTGCCCTCGCTGGGGCTGCCCAGACTCAGATGGGCACCGGCGGCAGCGGCGGCAATCCGCCTGGCCGCCTCATCCTCATGCACATATCCATCCCCCAAGTGCAGGACATAGACCTGCTGTTTGCCCAGGGACAGCAAAAGGGGGATATCCGACTGTTGAATGACATGCCCTTTCTTGAGGGCCGGACCTTTGAAGCGATTGGGCAGGATTTGGGTGATGTCGTGGCCCAACACCATGCCCACAGCTTGTTCGACGTCCACTTTGCGGTACATGTGCGCCTCCGATCTGCTGCGTGCTGTCGTCTGATATCTGATATATCATATACAAAAAACGCCTTTGTCAATGCAAAGGGCTTGACAGGATGAGATTAGGTATGTGATATATCACATACCATAAAGACACAAGGAGAAAATGTGAACTCGAGCATTGAAACCATGCCGAACACAACAACACTTCAGGGCCGGGAAGAAAATGGTCCCAAGGGCTTGCAGCCGGTGGACCACCCTGAATCCTTGAAGCAAATCGCCTACAAGGCCTTGCACCGGGCTTTGCTCACCGGGGATTTGAAACCAGGCCAGGTCTATAAGGAAAAGGATTTGGCAAAGATGCTGAACATCTCCAGGACCCCGGTTCGGGAAGCCTTGTTGGAGCTTTCCACCAAGGGCCTGGTGACCTTTCTGCCCCGCAAGGGAATTCAGGTAACGCAATTCGATCTTCAGGACTTGAATGAGATCTTCGAGCTGCGCAAAGCCCTTGAGCTTATGGCCATAGAAAAAGTGGCCGGCACAATCAGCAGCGAACAGCTGCAAGACCTGGAGGCAGCTCTTGAAAAACAGCGTTCTTGCGCTCAGGTCAATGACCTCATGGGGTTTTTGCAGCATGACCGGGAGTTTCACACCCTGCTCAGCGAATTGACCGACAACCGCAGGTTGGTGGCCAATCTGGAAACGATCCGGGATCTGATCCAGTTCATGGGCGCTCACGCCCTTTCCGCCCATGGCCGTCTCCAGGAGGTCATAGCCGAACATCTGACGGTCGTCTCTGCTCTGGCGGCGAAAGATCCGGAAGAGGCCAGAAAGAACATGGCCCATCACCTGGAAATGTCCAGACAAAAAGCGGAAAGCATCCTCTTTTCCCCCAAGGGAGCAGAGTCGCAAGGCTAAAGGGGGCCATGGGGCAAAGAGGCATATATGCCTTTTTGAATCTGGTCCAGAAAACGTGAATGAGCGGTTTATTTGATATATTACATGTACAAGATCACATAAGGAGGGACATATGTCCAAACCGGAAATCGAATTCATCGATTGTGACACATCCTATGAATGGCGGCCGGTGGAAGGAGACAGCCTGGGGATCAAGGAGAAAATATTAAGCCATGATCCGGACACCGGAGATTATACCCGGCTTTTGAAGTTCCCTCCGGGCATCGAGACCAAGGACACTTTAGTCCATGACTTCTGGGAAGAAGTGTGGATCATTGAGGGCACTTTATACGATAAAGTCAAGCAGGAGACATATTTGCCCGGTTTCTATGCCTGCCGGCCCCCGGGAATGACCCACGGGCCCTATGAAATCCCCTATGGGTGCGTGACCTTTGAAATCCGTTACCACACCAAGTAGCCGACACTAGAACCACGTCAAACCGGGGAGGTAGCTTTGATCGCCCAATTTACACTCCAGGAAAAAGATTACACGCGGACCATGGAATTTGAGTTCACGCGCATGGTCAATGCCGGATTTGTAGGCCGCAACCAGGATGAAGTCCAAAAACACGTGCAGGAACTGGCCGCTAAAGGTATTCCCGCCCCGGAGTCCACCCCGACCTTGTATCCGGTGGTCTGTCGGGCCCTGAGCATGGATTCAAGCATCGAGACATACGGAACCAAAACATCCGGAGAGGTTGAGTATGTCCTGCTCGTTGAGAACGAGCAGACCGTGTATGTGGCCTTGGGCAGCGATCATACCGACCGCCATTTGGAAGAAGTTGACATTCCCAGGTCCAAGCAGATCTGTCCCAATCTGATCACTTCCACAGTATGGCCCTTGGACCAGGTCCAAGAGCATTGGGACGAGTTGGTCTTGAAGAGCCAGGTGGTCAAAGACGGACACACAATTGAGTACCAGGAGGGCAAGCTGGAGCTCATTCTTTCTCCGGCCCAGCTCATGGATTTTGTGCGCAGCAAGATCCCCGGACCCTTGGATAAGACCATCATCTACTCCGGGACCGTGGGCATGAAGACGGAGGGCTTCGTGTTCGGGCAGCGCTTCGCGGCACAGCTCATAGATCCCAAGCTCAACCTCAGCCTGGAGCTGGACTACGACATAGAACCTTTATCCTACTTGGATGTTGGGCAGGAATAGGGAGGCCAGAGATCAGAGGCCAGAAGTCGGAGGTCAGAAGACGGAGCGACTTAATCGACTTAAGGGACAGAGAGACGAAGAGAGGTCGGAGTTCAGCTTTGCCTCCGGCAAATCTGAAATATTTTTTGCCCCAAAGCAGGCAAAAAAAAGGGAAATTTGGCGGATTGATCAGGAATGAAACGTACGGTTGTGAACCGAGAACCTGGAACGTTGAACCCTCAAGTGCTCCAGGATGAAGCGTAAAAGGAGACCAGGCTATGGAAGTGGCCTCTATTCAGATGGGGGTGGTGGAAGACGATAAGGCCGGAGCCATTGATCAGGCTGTTCAGCGTATCCGCCAGTGCCGGGGCGCTGACCTGATTATCCTCCCGGAGTTGTGGAATATCGGCTTTATGAGCTTTGAGCGGTATTATGCCCAGGCGGAAACCCAAGAGGGTCCAACGCTGAGTGCCATGCAGACCATGGCCAGGGAAATGGGGGCCTATGTGCACACCGGCAGCTTTGTCCTGAAGGACAAAGATGCCTATTACAACGCCAGCTATCTCCTGTCTCCCCAGGGTGAGATCCTGGGTTCCTACCGCAAAATTCATCTTTTTGCCTTTAACTCCCGGGAAAAACAGCTTTTGACCCCTGGTGAGCAGATCAGTGTCATCTCCACCCCCCTGGGGGTCTTTGGCCTGGCCACCTGCTTTGACCTGCGCTTCCCGGAGCTGTTTCGGCGCATGGTGGAGCAAGGAGCGGAGATCTTTCTGGTTTGCTCGGCTTGGCCTTATCCCAGGCTTGAGCATTGGCTGATGCTCAACCGGGTTCGGGCTCTTGAGAATCAGTGCGCCTTGATATCTGCAAACTCGGTGGGACCCAATCGGGGGGCCACTCTGGTAGGACACAGCATGATTATCGATGCCTGGGGGACCATAAGGGCAGGGGCGGGCGATGAAGAAGCCATTGTCCGAACTCAGGTGGAACGAAACGCTATTTATGATGCACGCCAGCGTTTTCCCGGCCTGGCCGGGCGGACGGAGTGGCTGTAGGAACACTCAATATGGAGGATGCCATGGCCAATACTGAAGTCGATTTTTGCGGGGTGAAGATCAAAAACCCCTTGGTTGCTGCATCGGCAGAGCCGACCTTGAACGCCAAGAACATGAAAAGGTGCATAGACGCCGGAGCCGGCGGGGTCATCGCCAAGACCATGACCGATTCCGATGCCATGCGCGAGCTGACCAGCAAGGCCAAATGGCGTTTCTTGAATGAAAAGCACGAGGTCTGTCGGGGCCGGGTACCGCGGATGTTCAGCCTGTACAGCAGGAGCGGTTTGGCTCTGGAGACGCCGGATGAGTTCATCAAGGAGATGAAGGAGACTGTTCGCTACGCCCAGGAGCGTCAAGCCACGGTCATCGGCAGTGTGGGCTCCATTGAAGAGCAGGGCTGGGTGGATATGAGCAAGCAGATGGAGGACGCCGGGGTCCCCCTTTTGGAGCTCAACTTCGGCTGTCCCCATCCTAAGCTCATGCCCGGAGTGCGCACCGGGATGAATGTGGGCCAGGATTTTGATTATGCCTGCGGGATCACCCAAAGGGTGGCTGAGGCGGTGTCCATCCCCATTATGGTCAAGGTCACTCCCCAGGTGACCGACCTGGTGGCCTTTTCCGGACAGCTGAAAGAGGCCGGGGCTTCGGCTGTCACCTTGACCAACCGGTTCATTGGCTTTGTTCCGGATATCGAGACCGGAAAGCCCTTTATCTACGGCCAGGCCGGAATCGGCGGGCCGTGGATAAAGCCCCTGACCCTGCGCTGGATCAATGAGGTCCGCCAGGCCTACAGGGATGATCTGTACATCGCCGGGACCAACGGGGCCTACGACTGGCGGGATATTGTCCAGTTCATCATGAGCGGGGCCCATATCGTGGAGATGTGCGCCGCAGTCATGGCCTACGGCTACGATTGGATGGGCAAGCAGGTCCAGGGCCTGGAGAAATACATGGACGAGAAAGGCTACGCCACCATCCCCGATATGCTGGGCATCGCCTCGGACGCAGCCGTGCAGTATTCGCAGATGCCCTATGAAAAGGCCAAAGTGAATACTGATCTGTGCACCAATTGCGGACGCTGCCTGAAGGTGTGCTTCCAGGACGCCATGCAGCCCGGGGAGGAAGCCACCTGGGTCCGGCAGGAAGACTGCATCGGGTGCGGGGGCTGTTTCTCCGTATGTCCAGTGCCTGGAGCCATTGATATTTTTGTTCACCAATAGACCAAGGAGTGATTCGTCATCATGTCCTCTTCCACGTCACCCCAGCAGCAGCGCTTCATGGACGGCAATGAGGCCTCTGCCTGGGCCGCTTACTATTCCGGGTGCAGGTATTTTGCCGGCTACCCCATCACCCCGGCTACTGGGGTGTTCAACGCCATTTTGGACATCCTGCCCCCTGTGGGCGGGCAGGTTCTGCAGGCCGAGGACGAGATAGCCTCCATGGGGGCCTGTATCGGGGCCAGCATGGCCGGAGTCAAGGCCATGACCGCCACCTCGGGACCGGGAATCAGCCTGTACTCCGAGCAGATATCTTTTGCCATCGGCTCGGAGATCCCTCTGGTCATAGTCAATGTCCAGCGTCTGGGACCGTCCACCGGATCGGCCACCAAAGGCGCGGACGGAGACGTGCAGTTCATGCGCTGGAACAGTTCCGGGGGATTGCCGGTCATTGTCCTGTGTCCCACGGATGTGCAAGACGCCTTTGTTTTGACCATGCAGGCCTTTCATCTGGCCGAGCACTTCCGCTGCCCGGTCTTTGTGGCCTCCAATAAAGAGATCGCCCTGACCAAGGAGAGTGTGGACCTGGACGGGGTGGCCTGGCCAAAGGTCCAGGATCGGACCCGGGCCTCTGAAGAGGGGTTTTTGCCCTTTGCCGCAGGCGAGTCTGAAGCCCCTGGATTTTTGCCCCTGGGCCATCCCCGGGTTCCAGTCCGCCAGACCTCGTCCACCCACGGCGAAGACGGCTACATAACCACCGATCCGGCCCGGATCCAGGCCATGCAGGATCGGCTGCAGGAAAAGATCCAGGCCCATGTCCAGGATATGGCCTTTTACGAGTACATCGGACCCCGGGATGCGGATACAGTGATCATCGCCTACGGGATCACCGCCCGTACGGCCTTGGCTGCCTACAAAGAACTGACCCGGGAGGGAGCCTCAGTAGCTGTCCTGATCCTCAAGACCCTCTGGCCGGTTCTTGAAGAGACAATTGTCCAAAACTGCCGGGAGGCTTCCCGGATCATCGTCCCGGAGATGAATCTCGGCCAATACGTTCAAGAAATCGAGCGGGTCCTTCCGGATAAGGAGATCCGCGGCCTGGGACAGATGAACGGCAACCTGCTCAAGCCCAGTCAGATCACGGAGGTGGCCCATGCCTAGCTTACTAAACACCAGCCGGCCGCCTGTGTTTTGCCCTGGATGCTCCCACGAGTTCGTGGTCAAGGCCTTGGATCAGGCCTTCCAGGACCAGGGGCTTTCCGGGACCGAGATTGCCCTGGTCAGCGATATCGGCTGCTCCGGTCTTTTCGATACCTTCTTTCACACCCATGCCCTGCACGGTCTGCACGGTCGGGCCCTGACCTACGCCACAGGCCTGAAGATGGCCCGACCGGACCTGCATGTAGTGGTGACCATGGGCGACGGCGGCCTGGGCATCGGCGGGGCCCATCTTTTGGCCGCCTGTCGGCGCAACTTGGACCTGACCCTGCTTATTCTCAACAACTTCAACTTCGGGATGACCGGGGGGCAGTTCTCGTCCACAACCCCGCCGGAGAGCTCAGTGGGCTCCGGGTTCTTGAATCAAGTGGAGCGGCCCATGGACGCCTGCCAGGTCCTGGAGGCGGCCGGAGCGCCGTATCTGATACGGACCTCAGCCTATGCCAAGGACTTGGCCCAGGCCATAGCCGCGGGTATGGCCTACCAGGGATTTTCCGCCCTGGATATCTGGGGCGGGTGCCCCGGCCGGTACATGAAACGAAACAAGATCTCGCCCCAGATCATCGCCGACAGCCTGGCCCGATTGCCGGTCAAAAATGGAGTGATCCCGGCCAATGAAAGGAAGGAATACATCCAGGCCGTGCAAGAGGTCACTTCCGGGGCGCCGGAACCCCAGCTGCCGGCGGCTGTGCCTTCCACCTGCACACCGCCCCAGGACACGGAGCAGGGGGTGCTTATTCTGGGCGCTGCCGGGCAACGGGTGGTCACGGCCGGGGAGCTTTTGGGCCTGGCCGGGATGAGCGCCGGGCTGCAGGCCAGTCAGAAGAACGACTATCCAATCACCGTACTCACCGGGCACTCGGTGAGCGAAGTGATCCTTTCTCCAGAGACCATCGACTACACAGGGTTGTCCCGCCCCGCTGTGGTTATTGCCCTGGCTGAGGAAGGGATCCGCAGGCGCGGGGATATCTTTGCCTCTCTGCCGGAGTCCACCCGGGTATTGCGGGCCGTACCCGATCTGGAACTGCCCTCCACACCGGCCGAGATCGTGGACCTGGATCTGAAAACCAAGGGGATCAAGAAGGCGGACTACGCCCTGGCCTGCCTGGCCGTGTTGGCCCACAGACAGGAGGTTCTCAACCTGGAGATGCTGGAAGCGGCTATAGGCTTTCGTTTTCCGGCCAAGATCGCCGAGGCCTCCAGGAAGGTGGTGGAGGCGGTAGGTTGAGGTGTCGGTTTTTAGGTTTCAGCGCCGCCTCTGGCCGCAGACGCCTGGTTTCATCCTGGATCAAACTGGCGGCTTCTTACGAAGAACTGGCCGCCAGAGGTGTCGCTCGTATGAACGAGCACTAGAAGGGCGACCGCCGGTCGCCCCTACAAGCCGTCAGGCCAGCAAGGTGCTAGTTTTTACATAGTGGTTATCGAATAATTCGTAGGGGGGACCGGCAGTCGCCCTTTTGGGAATTCCAGCATCACCAGAACATGTTTCATCATTGATCAATCCGGCAAGCTTCTCCTTTTTTTGCCCGCTTTGGGGCAAAAAATATTTCAGATTTGCCGGAGGCAAAGCTGAACACTGAACACGTGAAAAACAACCCAGTACCCGGGAGGAACATTTGTATGCAGCCAATCCTCCAATTCCTCTCTTTAGAGGACATCCAAAATATCCATGAAAACGCCTTAACTATTTTGGCCCAGGTGGGCATGCGCCTTCCGGCTCCAAAAGCCTTGGAAGCGCTGCAAAAGGCCGGAGCCGAGGTGACAGACCAGGACCTGGTCACCTTTCCCCGGGAGTTGGTGACCAAGGCCTTGGAAAAGGTCCCCGGGCGCTCGGATGTTACCCTCTTCGCTCGGGAGCCAAAATGGGACGTGTCCTTTGCAAAACGGCAGCCGGCCCTGTCGTGCATGACCATGGCCACCAGCGTTCTGGACCCGTTTACCGACGAACGGCGTCCGGCTACGGACCAGGATCTGGCCCGCTTGGTCCGTCTGGCTGATGAGTGCGAGCATATCGCAGTCAACGGCGGTCTGGTCACTCCGCAAGAGGTGCCCGGGGATTTCAACGACTGGTATACGTGGGCCACCTGCCTGAAGAACACCAGGAAGCATATCACCGGAGGTATGTACGGGTCACAGTGCGTGCGGGATGCGGTTGAAATGGCCTCTCTGGCCTGCGGGGGCCGGGATGCCTTTGATCAGCGGCCCTGCATCTCCGGCTGGGTTTTGACCCTGCCTCCATTAGCCATCGACCGGGAGTCTCTGGAAGCCATGCTGGAGATGGGGCGCTGGAATATTCCCAGTATCATCAGCTCCGGACCCATTTTGGGCACCTCCTCGCCGGTGACCATTGCCGGGACCTGCGCCCAGGCCCATGCCGAGATCCTGGCCTGCATGACCACTGCTCAGGTGGTCAACCCCGGGGCCCCGGTGGTGTATACCAGCTTTGCCCGGGGAATGGATATGAAAACCGGCAATGTGCATATGGCCAGTCCGGAGTTCGCCATCCTGAAAGGCTGCATGGCCCAGATGGGGCATTGGCTGGATATGCCGGTACGCATGCCCGGTATGTTGCGGGACTCCAAGTGCATCGACGCCCAGGCCGGGTTTGAGACTGGAATGGTGGGGACGGTGACCGCCCTGAATGCGGACGTTATCGACGCTATGCAGCTTGATTCGGATCTTCTGGTGGACTTTGCCGATGTGGTCCTGTGCAATGAATGCATGGGGGCCTTGAAGCGATTGAACCGGCCTGTAGAGGTGACTGAAGAGAGCTCTGCTCTTGAAGTGATTCAGGAAGTAGGCCCGGGAGGGACTTTTTTGACCCATGAGCATACCTTTGAGCTCTTTCAGGATGAGCTGTGGATGCCCCAAATCATGGAGCACAGAAGTTATCAGTCCTGGGAGGAGGACGGATGCCTGGATCTGCGGGCCGTTGCCCGGGCCCGGATGCAGGACATGCTGCAAGCCCGAACACAACCCTTGCTGGGCCCCGAGACCGAGGCGGAGATCGACTCCATCGTCAGCCGTGCGGTCGGCGAAAGCCGTACATAATATCTAGTACTGCGTCTCAAAAATATTGCCTCAATTTTTGGCAATCGGTTCTATTTCATTTATAAGTTCGTTAAATCCGAATATCGATATTCGTATTTCGTATTTCCGTGTCGTTGAATAGTGGGTCAAGTTTAAAAAGAAAGTCAACATTACAAATTGCCACTATATGGGACAGAACTTATAAGACACGGCACTAGTGACATATAAGAGATCCAATGAATCCCAAGCCCATCCATAGACCTCAACCCAGGAGACATCGCCTATGACTAGCAACGATGCCCCTCAAGCCGAATCTCAAAAGGCCCAGCCCAGCCAAGTCTATCAGCTCAAGAATATGGAGTGGCTCGTTTTTCTGCTCAGCGGAGGCGTTCTTTTGCTCTTTGTCGTCGCTTCCCTGATGAACGTAACCTATGTTTCCGATGTGGTGGATAAGCTCTTTGGTTTGTCCTGCAATTATTTCGGTGTGTTCTGGCAATGGCTCATGCTGCTCAATTTTCTCATCGCCATGGGCATAGCGGTGAGCAAGTACGGATCAGTCCGCCTTGGCTATCTGGAAAAACCGGAAATGAGTACCTTTCGCTGGGTGTCCATCATCATGTGCACCTTGCTGGCCGGAGGCGGTGTGTTCTGGTCTGCGGCCGAGCCCATGTACCACTTCTTAAGTACACCGCCGGTCTTTCATGGAATTGAGTCGGGCACGGAAGCAGCAGTGGTTCCGGCTATGGAGCAGAGCTTTTTGCATTGGGGCTTTCTGGCCTGGTCCATTCTGGGGACCCTGGGGGCCATTGTGCTCATGTACTCCCACTACCACCGCGGCGTGCCCCTGCAGGCGAGGGCGCTTCTTTACCCGGTCTTTGGGGAGAAGATCATGACCAACACCTTGGGCAAGGTTGTGGAGGCCTGCTGCATTCTGGCTGTTGCGGCGGGGACCATCGGTCCCATCGGCTTTCTGGGCCTGCAGATCAGCTTTGCCCTGCAGGAACTCTTTGCCATCCCGGATGTCTACACCACCCAGCTGACCATAATCATCGCTCTGGTTATTGTGTACACCATCTCCGCGGTCACAGGGCTGCATCGGGGCATTCAGTTCTTAAGCCGGGTCAATGTCCTGTTGGCAGTAGCTCTGGTGACCCTTATCCTGTTTATCGGCCCCGGCGGTTTCATCATAGATACATTTTCTCAAGCCATGGGCACCTATATCCGGGATTTCACCACCTTGAGCCTGTTCCGCGGCGATGAGGCCTGGCTGGGATGGTGGACTGTATTTTTCTGGGGCTGGTTCATTGGGTATGGACCACTTATGGGCGTTTTGGTGGCCCGCATCTCCAGGGGCCGGACAATACGGGAAATGATGGTTGCTGTGGGCATCATTGCTCCAGTGGCCTCTCATTTTTGGTTCACCATCCTGGGCGGATCCGGGATATTCTTTGAAATGAACAATGCAGGGGTCATCTCCGAACCGTTGAATGCTTCCGGCCTGCCGGCAGCGCTGCTGGCCATTGTGGGGCAGTTGCCCATGGACCAGATCCTGATTCCGGTCTTTTTGCTGCTTATTTTTATCTTCTTGGCCACGACTGGAGACTCCATGTCCCTGTCCATCGCCATCTGCGTCACCGGGTATGATGACCCACCGTCCAGCATGCGGGTGTTCTGGGCCATCACCATGGGCACTGTGGCCGCAATCCTGATTTACATGGGGTCCGGCGGCATTGGGGCCTTGCAGAAATTCATCGTCATCACTGCGGTGCCGGTGGCCCTGATCATGCTTCCCACCCTGTGGTGCGGACCTATATGCGCCAAGAGGCTATACGAGGAGCAGAACAGGTAAATACCAGGTCTCGGGTGTCAGCGCCGCCGTTGGCCGCAGGCACCGAGTTTGATCAAGAAAGAAACTGGCAAGAGGGCAGAGCTTGGGGGCAAGCCCGCCCTACGCAAAAGCCCGGCTCGCAGGGAGCCCTGCCCTTGCCCCCAAGGGCAGGACTCTTCGAAATGACGTCTCGTTCCATCCAGAAATGAAGTGTCTTGATACAAGGAGCATGGTACCATGCAATCACGCGACCAGCGAATCATTGCCGGGAAGGGCAGGTTTATCGACGACCTCTCGTTTCCCAATCTGGTCCATATGGCTTTTGTGGGCAGCTCCCAAGCCCATGCCCGGATTGTGAGCATAGATTGCTCCCGGGCCTTGGATCTTCCTGGTGTGCTCACAGTAATCACCGGAAAGGAGGTCAAGGAGCACACCAATCCCTTGCCGGTTCAGGCCAATTTCCAAAATCCGGGATGGACCTGGAGGCTGGCAGAGGTCTACGCCCTGGCTGTGGACAAGGTGCACTGGTACGGAGAGCCGGTGGCCGCTGTGGTGGCTGAGGATGAATACACAGCCCAGCGGGCAGCCGAGCTCGTCGAGGTCAGCTATGATCCCCTGCCCACCATTCACGATGCCCACCAGGCCCTGGAGCCTGATGCCCCGCTTTTGTATGAACAGTGGGGGGACAACAAGCAGGTACACCTGGTTTTTGACTTTGGGGAGGTGGATCAGGCCTTTGCCCAGGCCGATGAGGTCATGGATGTGACCTACTCTGAAGGCCGGGTGACCGGCTTGCCCATCGAACCACGGGGCTTTGTGGCCGATTTTGATCCGAATACGGAAAACCTGAATATGTGGGGCACCTTCCAGACCCCTTACCTGCAGCGGCACAACATGGCCGAGGCCCTGGGGCTTCCGGAGGTGAAAATCACCGCCCATTCCACGGATATCGGCGGGGCCTTTGGTCTGAAGATCCATACCTACAAGGAGAATGTGGTCGCTCTGGCTTCCAAGCTCCTGGGCCGGCCGGTGAAGTACATGGAATGCATGCGGGAGTGGGTGGTTACCGGCCCCCATCAGCGGGACGTGTCCTGGACCGGGCAGGTGGCCTTTACCAAGGACGGCCGGTTGCTGGGGATGAAAGCGACCATTGTCCAGGACTTGGGGGTGGAGAGCACCCAAAAGGGAATCGCCGCCTTGAGTCTCTTCCCGGCCTGTTCGGCGGTGGCCAATATGTACACCTGGACCGGGATGCATATTGAGGGCATCGGAGCGGTGAGCAACAAATCCTTTTACTGCGCCTACCGGGGATACGGAAAAGACAAGGGGATCAAATTCACTGAGCATGTGGTCAATCAGGTGGCCCGGCGCCTGGACATGAGTCCGGAGGAGATCCGGTTCAAGAACTTTGTGCCCCCGGATGCCTTCCCCTATGCCCAAATCAACAACTATACCATGGACAGTGGAGATTATCCGGCCACCCTGCAAAAGGCCCTGGATCTGGCCGATATCAGCATGTGGCGCGCAGAACAGGAGGCCAAGCAACGGGAAAACAGGTATATCGGCCTGGGAGTGGTCACCTCCATTGAGCCGGCTGGAGTGGCTGTGCCCAATTGCCAGATGGGAGGCATTACCCAGGCCAGGGTACAGATGACTGCGGACGGAACCATTGAGGTCCATTCCGACCGCACCGAGATCGGCCAAGGAGCGGAGAGAAGCCATTCCAAGATCGTGTCCTCCATTTTAGGCTGCTTGCAGGATGATATCTATGTCAAGCCGGTAACCTCGGACTGGATCGGGCAAGGTCCTCTGTCCAGCCGGGGGGCGGTCTATCCGGCCAGTGCAGTGGCCAAGGCGGCCAAGCTTTTAAAGGGCAAGGTACTCAGGTGCGCAGCCCATTTTCTCAAGTGTGAGGAAAGCGAGGTCGTCTTGGAGGATGGGCGTATTTATAACCGGGAAAATCCGGAGCATACGCTCACCTTTCAAGAGCTGGCCCGCAAGGCCTTCTACTTCCCCGGTCCCAGAGGACTGCCCCGGGAGATGCTCATGGAGCATGATCACCTCCTGGACGTGACCACCACCTGGTACAGCCCCACCACCCCCAGAACCGGAACCTCGTATACCAGCTTCTGCGCTTCCGCGGATGTGGCTGTGGTGGAGGTGGATATTGAAACCGGGGAAACCAGTATTCTCAAGTATGCTCACGTGCACGACGCGGGAACCATTATAGACAAGGCAGTTGTGGACGGGCAGATCCACGGCGGGATTGTTCAGGGCATTGGTGAGGCCTTGAGCGAAGAGATCAGCTACGGGCCGGACAGTCGGATACAAAACGCCTCCCTGTCCGAATATATTATGCCCACAGCAGTGGATGCCCCGGACATAGTCATCGACCACCTGGAGACTCCGTCCCCGTACACTGAAACCGGGAGCAAAGGCATGGGCGAGGCCCCGATCATCGGCAGCAAAGCGGTCATCCTGGCCGCTATAGAAGATGCCCTGCGGCCTTTCGGGGTTGAGGTGAATACCTCGCCGGCCACCCCGGAGCGGGTCCAAAATTGGGTGCGCCAAGCCCAGGAAGCGGAAGCCGGGAGAAGGTAGTCAGCGCCGCCTCTGGCGGCGCTGTTATTCGTTATCTGTTCTTCGTAAGAAGCCGCCAGTTTGATCACGAATGAAACTTGCGGATGTCCTTCTCCGTCATTGCCCGGCCCGGACAGTTTGAATACACCGGGATCAGACTCACCTGGCAATCTAGTACTGCGTCTCAAAAATATTGTCTCAATTTTTGGCAATCGAGCAAGAAGAGCATGGAAATACATAAGGCACTGATTTTAATAATACCTGAAGCCTTGGGATCTAGTCGCATGCGAGCGCCCCGTTATAGGTGAGACAGGAGGAAGACATGAAACAAGATATTACTTTAGTTGTCAACGGCCAGGAGCACCACCTCCAGGTGGAGCCTTGGAGCACCCTCTTGGATGTCCTGCGCGATGAGCTGCATGTGAACAGCGTGCGGCGCAGCTGCGGGGAAGGGGAGTGCGGGGCGTGCACTGTTCTTTTGAACAATGAGCCGGTGAACAGCTGCCTTATTCTGGCAGTGTCCGTCGACGGGCAGAGTATCTCCACATCGGAGGGGTTGAACAAGGGCGATGAGCTCCATCCCCTGATGCAGTCCTTTGTGGACAACCACGGCTTCCAATGCGGATTCTGCACTTCCGGGATTCTTATGACCTCCTACTCTGTGCTCAATGAGAATCAGAATCTCGACGATGGGCAGGTACGCAAGAGCCTGGAGGGACATATGTGCCGCTGTACCGGGTATGTGAACATCGTCAAATCCGTGCAGGCGGCCCAAAAGGAAAAAGAAGCCGGAAACTGGTGGTAAATTACGAACCACGGAGGCATCGTCATGCAGACATTTATCGGCTCCAGAGCCCTGCCCAGGCTTATATACCACAGACCTGCGGATATGGCCGAGGTTTTGCGGCTTATGGAGCAAGAAGCTCCCTGGACCCTGGTGGCCGGGGGTACGGATCTTATACCTGCCCTGCGCAAGGGGGTGTGGTCCTATCCGGACGGGGTCCGGGTCATTGATGTCCGGGACCTGTCCGAGCTCCGGGGTATTGTTCTGGAGCAAGAAACTGTGCGCATAGGAGCGGCCACCCGTCTGGCGGATATTATCCGTTCCCCGGTGATAGCGCAGCATGCTCCTGTCCTGGCAGAAGCGGTGCAGGATATGGCCTCTTTGCAGGTCAGAAACAGCGCAACCATTGGAGGCAACCTCTGCACCGCCTCTCCGGCTGCGGATACCGCCCCGCCCCTTTTGGCCCTGGATGCGGAGGTGGAGATTATGGATCTGCAGGGAGGCTCCCAACGCATGTCTCTGACTGACTTCTTTCAGGGACCTGGGCGCTGCGCGTGCCAGGGCAACCAACTGCTGACCAGTATCCGTTTTCCGGTCTTGAGGGCAGGGGAGCAGACCTATCGGCGAAAGATGGGCCTTCGTCGGGCGTTCACCATTTCTGTGATCTCCATGGCTATGAAGGCCGCAATGGACAACAATGTCTGTCTGGATATCCGTTTGGCCTTTGGGTCGGTGGCTCCAACTCCGATCCGGGTCCGGGCAACCGAGGATCTGGTTCGGGGCCAGAGCTTGACTTTCAAGCTCATAGAGCAAGCCGCAGCCCGGGCCGGCCAAGAAGTCAGTCCGATAGGCGATGTGCGGGCCAGTGCCGAGTACCGGCGGGATATGGCCAAGGTCTTGACCCGGCGGGCCTTACAGAGTTTGACCTAAAATACAAAGGAAAGAGCTTATGTCCGAGACACTCTCTCAACTGTCCCAAGCCCTGATCAACGGGGATATGAAGCAGGTTCCTCAGCTGTCCCAGCAAGCCCTGGACGAGGGGCATTCGGCCGAGGATGTCCTGCAAAACGGTCTGTTGGCCGGCATGGAGGTGGTCGGCCGCAAGTTTAAGGACGGGGAGATGTTCATTCCCGAGGTCCTGCGCTGCGCCAAGTGCATGCACAAATCCATGGACATCCTGCGTCCCATACTGGCCGAATCCGGTGTTCAGAGTGAGGGGACCTTCCTTATCGCCACAGTGGAGGGCGATCTGCACGATATCGGCAAGAATCTGGTGGCCATGATGTTCGAAGGGGCTGGTTTTGATGTTGTGGATTTGGGTATTGATCAAAAAGCTCAAGCCATTATTGAGGCAGTTAAGGAGCACAAACCGGATATTTTGGGATTATCCGCCCTGCTGACCACCACCATGCCCAAGATGGAGGAGGCCATCCAGGCCATTGACGCCGCGGGCCTGCACCAGGATATGAAGATCATTGTCGGCGGCGCCCCGGTGACCGCAGAGTTTGCGGACAAGATAGGGGCAGACAGCTATGCCCCCAACGCAGCCAGTGCTGTGGATATCGGCAAGGAACTGCTGCGGGGGTGAGCCATGCTCCCCTATGCCCTGCATGAGCCGAAGAAAAGGCTCCTGCTCATCCGCCACGGCCAGGCCGGGGATCAACTCATCAAGCGCTATATCGGCCAAATGGATACCCGACTCACAAGCCAGGGCCAGAGACGGATTCAGGCCCTGGCCCGGGCCCTGGCTCCTGTACCCCTTGAGCGTATTGTGTGCAGCGATCTGACCCGCTGTGTGCAGACGGCCGGGATGCTGGCCAAGGCACATGGGTTGGCCCCAGAGCCCCATGCCGACTTGCGGGAGATCTGCTTGGGGGCCTGGGAAGGCCTGCCCATGGACCAGGTCAAAAAAAACGATCCAGAGGCCTTTGCCCAAAGGGGCCGGGACATGGCCGGCTATCGTCCGCCGGGGGGAGAATCCTTTTCCGATCTCCTGGCCAGGGTGCTCCCGGTCTTTTCAGCCTTGATGGCCGAAGCAACGGGGTCAGTAGCTATTGTCAGCCATGCCGGAGTAAACCGGGTCATCCTCTGTCATTGGCTGGGCCTGGGTGTAGACAAAGTGTTTTATTTCGGCCAAGATCCAGGTTGCTTGAATATAGTGCAACCAAATTCCAGAGACGGAATTCGACTTGTGGCCCATAATGTTGTTTTCATGGATAATAGCAGAAAAAGATCCTAAAGAGCGCACTGCGATATTTGGAACCAAAATCCCGGAGCCGGATGCAGATTCACTCTTCGATTTCCGGTGAGAACAATTTTGTAAGCATGCACCAGGAATTTGAATGGAGAAAGGAGTATGAGCGACGATATCAAATCCAAGACCAAAAAAACGGCCTCTTTGTATTTTGATGGGGTTAAGGGAGAACGCCCGTTTGATCTGTGGAAGAGTTTTGACAAGGAGTTGGCCAAAGACTTGTCTCTTTTCATCACCGGAACCATGTACGCCCGGGAAAAAATCCCCCATCCTACCCGGCAACTGGTCACGGTAGCCGCCCTGACCGCATTGGACAAGCCTGACGAGCTCCGCCTGCATATCCATGCAGCCCTGAACGTGGGCTGCACTCAGGAGGAAGTGGCGGAGGTCATTTTTCAAACCGCTGTTTATGCCGGGGTGCCGGCCACGAATGTGGCTTTGAAGGCCCTGAGGGACGTTTTGCTGGAGCGGGCAGAAGAGGCCTGATCGGCCATGCACCTGGGCACAAGCCTTTTTTGCCTTGAAAGTTGCTGATTTCATTCACCACCCCCTTGATGCCCTACGCGGCTGTACCCCTATGAACAGATCTATCTGGAACTTTTGGCGTCTTCTGTCCTGGCCGGTGGCCTTGCCGATATGCCTGTTCCTCTTTTTCCTTATAATTCTCACCTATCTGGATAATATCTGGGTTGTCCAGGGCGCTCTCCTGGCGGTCATGTTGCTGTTGTTGGCCGGGGCATTTTGGACATCCAGACGTCTTATACGGGAACGGGACAATGCCCAACAGATGGCCCAGGTGCAAAAAGAAGAACTCCGCCAGAGCGAGGTGGCTCTGGACAAACTGTTTGAAAACGCCCCCATCGGCATTTTTCGATCCACTTCCGACGGCCGGGTATTGCAGGCCAATCCGGTCTTGGACAAGATGCTTCGGATTGACTTAAAGGAGCAAAAGGACAAATATAGCCAAGATATTGAAAATGTGTTCTATGTACACCCTCAACGCCGGGCTGATCTTCTGGAGCGCTTGCAAGCTGAAGGTCAAGTCGAACAGTTTGAGTTTCAGGCCCGAAGGGCGGATGGAACCTGGGCCTGGTTCTCCATGAACGCCCGCATCAGTGAGCAGCCTGCGCAGCAACCATTTATAATTGATGGATTCATTTCTGAAATAACCCAGCGCAAGCAGGCCCAAGAGAGCGTGGAGCATCTCAACAAAGTCTTAAGGGCTATCCGCAGCATCAACCACTTGATTATGTCGGAGAAGAACAGATACCGACTTATTCAGCGAGGCTGCCGGATTCTGGTCCAAAGCCGCGGTTTCGCGGCGGCCATGCTCATCCTGACCGATGAGCACGGACGTCCGAGTGTGTATGCCCAAGATGGACTTTCTGAGAGTTTTGCCCAGCTCATCCCCTCCTTGGAGCAGGGCGAGATTCCCATGTGCTGTCGACACGCCGGGGGCAACGGCGATGTGTGCCTGATACAAAAGCCTTCCTCCACCTGTCGGGACTGTCCCTTAGTCCACAGTTGTGTACACAGCGATACTTTGTGCATTGCCTTGCAATACATGGACACGGTATATGGATTTTTGACTGTGGCCCTGCCCTTGGGGCAGGGCGAAAATGCGGAAGAGCAGTCCCTGCTCAACGATCTGGCCTCGGATATTGCCTTTGCTCTGCATGGACTTGAGCGGGAAGAAAAAACCAAACTGGCCGAGGAAGAGAAGAAGGCTGTGGAGAAACAGTTGGCTCAGGCCCAAAAGATGGAGGCCATCGGTCGATTGGCCGGAGGGGTTGCTCATGATTTCAACAACATGCTGGGCGTGATCTTGGGCTATGCGGATATAGCCTTAAGCCACCTGGAAAGGAGTGATCACCTGTACAATCCCCTGGGCCAGATCAAGCAGGCTGCCCAACGTTCCGCAGACATGACCCGGCAGCTGCTGGCCTTTTCCCGCAAACAGCTCACCCAACCTCAGGTCTTGGACCTCAATCAGGAGATAGAGAGCCAGCGTCAGATGTTGTCTCGGTTGATAGGAGAGAATATTGAGCTCAAATTGAGGGCTGCTGACCAGCTATGGCCTGTTGAGGTAGACCCCAGCCAGGTGGACCAGGTCCTGGCCAATCTGGTCATTAATGCCCGCGACGCCATATGTGATGTGGGCAGCATTATGCTGGAAACCAGGAATGTAACCCTGGATCAAGCCTATACCAGCACGTATCCCTATGCTGAGCCCGGAGATTATGTATGCCTCATGGTCAGCGATACAGGTACGGGTATGGACCGAGAAACCCAAGAGCAGATTTTTGATCCTTTTTTTACCACCAAGCTCGCAGAGCAGGGAACAGGGCTGGGCCTGTCCACTGTGTACGGCATTGTAAAGCAAAACCAAGGCATTATTCACGTCTACAGTGAAAAGGGCAAAGGGACGACGGTTAAGCTGTATTTTCCCCGGACTCAGGGTCCGGTGTCCAGTCCTGAAGAAAAGGCTGTGCTCCACCTGGCCCAAGGCAATGAAACTGTTTTGCTGGTAGAGGACGAGGAGATGGTCCTTGAGCTGACCCAATATGTACTCGAAGAGCAAGGATATACCGTTTTGACTGCCCGCTCCCCCAAGGAGGCGCAGCACCAGGCAAAGGAATATACGGGTCGGATTGATGTCCTGCTCACAGACGTGATTTTGCCGGAAATGAACGGCAAGGAGCTGAAGGCCGTTCTGGAGTCTGTGCGTCCGGAGATCAAGACCCTGTTTATGTCCGGGTATACGGAAAACGTTATTGTTCAGCAGGGGATGGTGGATCCGCAGTTCTTCTTCATCCAAAAGCCTTTTTCCGCCGCCGGGCTCATGGACACAATCCGCAAAGTCCTCTCTTCATGAGCCTTTGAACTGAATGCTTCATGCATGCCGGGCCGGCCGTCTGAGACCAGCCCGGCGCTCACCAGCCTTGCTATCTCTAAAATGCAGAAAAATAGGCTATTCAATCGAAAATCGAAAAAATAAGAAGTAAATAGTAAATAATATGCTTTAAATATGATTTTTGGCTTATAAACACTCAAAACAGACCTTGTTTTCAAAGCTGATATGAATAAGGTGCCCCCTTGTTAGCACTTGGACTCAATGAGTGCTAAAAGATCCAAGCTTTTAAGGAGGTACCCATGACTCTTAAGCCGCTCCAGGACAGAGTTGTGATCAAGAAAGTGGAAGAGGAAAAGAAGTCCGCCGGCGGAATCATCATTCCGGACACAGCCCAAGAGCGCTCCATGTATGGAGACGTGGTGGCCGCAGGTCAGGGAAAGGTGGACAAAAACGGCCAACGTATGCAGATGTCCGTTCAGCCCGGTGACCGGGTGATGTACGGCAAATTCGCCGGTACAGAGGTGAGCATCGATGGTGAAGATCACCTGATTGTGCGCGAAGAGGACATCGTAGCCAAAGTGGAATCATAAACAAAGCCAAGGAGGCGCACATATGCCTGCCAAGGACATTTATTACGGAGAGAACGCCCGGCATGGGCTCAAGCAGGGCGTGGAAAAACTCAGCGACGCCCTCAGGGTAACTCTGGGGCCACGGGGCCGAAACGTGGTTATCGAAAAATCCTTTGGTTCCCCAACCATCACCAAGGATGGGGTCACCGTGGCCAAGGAGATCGAGCTGGAAGACAAGTTTGAGAACATGGGTGCCCAAATGGTCAACGAGGTGGCCAGCAAGACCAGCGATATTGCTGGGGACGGAACCACCACGGCCACCATCCTGGCCCATTGCATCTTCAACGAAGGCCTGAAGCTGGTGGCTGCGGAAAGAAATCCCATGTCCATCAAGCGGGGAATCGACAAAGCGGTGCAGGAAGTATCCAATAAGCTGGATTCCATGGCCCATTCCACCCGGGAAGAAAAGGAAATCGCCCAAATAGGAACCATATCGGCCAACAATGATGCAGCTGTAGGCAACCTGATTGCCGAGGCCATGAACAAAGTGGGCAAAGAGGGCGTGATCACCGTGGAAGAGGCCAAAGGCCTGGAGAATACCCTGGACGTGGTCGAGGGCATGCAGTTCGACCGCGGCTATCTCTCTCCCTATCTGGTCACCAATCAGGAGACCATGACTGCAGAGCTGGAAAAGCCCCTGCTGCTCATTTATGAAAAGAAAATTTCCGTGATGAAGGACCTGGTGCCTATCCTGGAGCAGGTTGGTCAGCAAAACCGACCCTTGCTCATCATTGCCGAGGACATTGAAAGCGAAGCCCTGGCCACTTTGGTGGTCAACAAGCTGCGGGGCGTATTGCAGGTGTGTGCAGTCAAGGCCCCGGGCTTCGGTGAGCGGCGCAAGGCCATGCTCCAGGACATTGCCGTGCTCACCGGTGGGACGCTTATTTCCGAAGATACCGGGCACAGCCTGGAAAACATCAGCCTCAATGATTTGGGTCAGGCCGACCGGATCAGTGTGGACAAAGAAAATACGACAATAGTTGGTGGTCTGGGCGATACTGATGAGATCAAAAACCGCATTAAGCAGCTGCGGACCGAGATCCAGGACACCACGTCGGATTACGACCGGGAAAAGCTGCAGGAACGCCTGGCCAAGCTGGTCGGCGGTGTGGCTGTGATTAATGTCGGTGCGGCCACAGAAACCGAGATGAAGGAAAAGAAGGCCAGAGTGGAGGATGCCCTCAACGCCACCAAGGCCGCAGTGGAAGAAGGCATCCTGGCCGGCGGCGGTGTGGCCCTGACCCGCTGTGAAGAGAGCCTGGACGCTGTCAAGACAGCTGATGAAGATGAGAAGGCCGGAGTGGAAGTCGTGCGCAAGGCCCTGGCCGCGCCGTTGCGTCAAATCGCCACCAATGCCGGATTTGAAGGCTCCATCGTTGTTGAACAGGTCAAGGGCAGCTCCAAGCCTGAATATGGCTTCAATGCCGCGACAGGGGAGTATGAAGACCTGTTGCAGGCCGGAATCATCGATCCCAAGAAAGTTACCCGCAGTGCCCTGCAAAACGCCGCCTCCATCGCCTCCCTGATGCTGACCACTGAGTCGGCACTGGCTGAAAAGCCAGGCGATGACGATCAGGGCGGCGCAGGCGCCGGTGCCCCCGGCATGGGCGGCATGGGCGGCATGGGTGGAATGGGCGGCATGGGCATGGGCATGTAAGTCCTGTGTCCACCTCCCTTTTGCTCAGCCAAAAAGCCGGGACTTGCCGTCCCGGCTTTTTTTATGGCTTGTGGATATGTTCCCGGCGAACCCTCAAAAGAAGCCCCTGCCTGTCCACGACCTTTATCCTGGTTCCGGCCGGGATAGGGTCGGAGCCGTCCAGGGTATGGGCCGGCCATGTCTGACCGTGCAATCGGACCCTGCCTCTGGGGTTGAGATCACTTGCCGCTACCCCTGTATGTCCTGCCAGGCTGTAGACATCCCGGCTCTGGTTGTCATAGGCTGGCCACAGGAAAAAGAATAGGATACAGTCTTTGAGCACCCAGAGGACAAAAATCAGCCAGCCGGCCCAGACCGGGAGATGAAAGCGGGAATGGATGACCAGAAGGACCAGACCGACCAGAAGAATTCCCGGCACCTGGATGAGGCTGTACCTGATAAGGGCCTGTCTGGACCACCGGGATCTACGCATAGGACCTTGTTGTAAAAAAAGGAGCAGGACTATGAAGTTGGCCTTGAGCAGTCAAGACACGACAATGGACGCAGTTCTCAGCGGGTTTGGCCGGTGCAGGTATTTTATCATATATGATACTGATACCAGGGAGGTCTCGACCATGTCCAATGAGGGGAATATGACCGCCGGCCGGGGGGCGGGAACGCGAACTGCTCAGGATGTAGTCAAGACAGGGGCAGATGCGATCATCACCAGTCAGATCGGCCCCAAGGCGGTGTCCTATCTCCATGGCAAAAAGATGCCCGTCTATGTCAGTGGGGCCCCAAGCGTGGAACAGGCCGTCCAAGAGTTTCTCGCCGGCTCGTTGCAAGCGGTTTGAGCTCCGATATCTCAATTAGGGGAAAGTCTCAGTGCACACAGAGCTCATAACCTGGAGGCCAAGGTGAGATCCACATACCAAAAGCCCGAATAAGTACAGAACATCAGCAGTCTTTGGGAAGGGGCAGCGCCGCGCGTCTTCGGGCGAGGTCTGCCCTCTTCTGGATTTATATCCCATGCTGCCAAATGCTATGCCACCTCCCATTGCCAACCGCTGGGGCGTCTTTGCCCTGACCTCGGTTTTTTTCCTTCTTTCCCAGTTTTACCGGGCCTCCATGGCTGTGATCAGTTCAGACTTGATCCGCGACCTGAATCTCAGCGCCTCGGACTTGAGTCTGTTGTCCTCAGCATTTTTTTATGTCTTTGCCCTGGTTCAGATCCCCTTGGGACTGACCTTGGACCGTTTCGGACCCCGCCTGACCATGAGTGTTTTATCCGTATTTGGAGTAGCTGGGGCCTTGTGTTTTGCCTGGGCGGACTCTCTAGGCATAGCGGTGGGAGCCAGGATGCTTCTGGGGCTGGGCATGGCCTGTAATCTGATGGGGCCTTTCAAGCTGCTTACCCTGTGGTTTGGTCCGGCCCAGTTCGCTTCCTTGACCACGGTGATGTTCTCCATAGGTGCGGCCGGAAGTATCGTGGCCTCTTCACCCTTGGTGGCTCTGGTCCAAGGGGTGGGCTGGAGGTGGGCCTTTACCTTGATCGCCGCCTTTCACACCCTGCTCACGGCTGTCTTTTTTCTGTGCATTCGGGATCATCCCCCCCGCAGCCAGGCTGTAGAGTCCAGCCCAGGACTCGCTGAGCTGCTCCGCGGCCTGTGTATCCTTTTTCGCTCCCGAGAGTACTGGCTGATTTCCGTGGGCACCTTTTTCCGCTATGGCATCTTTGCCGCTATTCAGACCCTGTGGGCCGGGCCTTACCTCATGTACGGTGTCGGCCTGTCGCCCATGCAGGCCGGGAACATCATTTTGGCCCTGAACGTGGCCTTTATCATTGCTGGTCCGTTATGGGGGAGTTTGTCGGACCGAATGCAACGCAGAAAAGAAGTCATCCTCATCGGTCTGCTGGGCATGGGGCTGTCTCTGGCGGCCTTGGCCTTGCAGTCGGAAGGGACCTCTCTGGTCCTTTTTGGTCTCCTCTTTGCCGCTTTCGGGGTCAGCGGGAGCACCGGAGGGATCATGTATACCCATATCAAGGAACGCATGCCCGGTCATCTGGCGGCAACGGCCATGACCGGGATCAACCTGTTCACCATGTTCGGGGCGGCCTTTTTTGTCCACGGTATGGGGTTTATAATGGAAAAGGTGTATGCTGAAAAGGCTTTAGGTCTTCCCGCCTTTCGTCTTTCTTTTCTTCTCTGCGCCGGATGCATGGCGGCGGTCTTTGTCCTCTATGTCTTTACCCGGGAAGATAGCAAGACAGAGAACAAAGAGCCTTGAGCCGTCTGTTTCGTTCAAGACGCCCCGGTCGCCAAGCGAGAAAAGCGAAGGTTTTTACCCCTTTTCCCGGATCATGTCCGCCAGATCGGCCACCCGGCAGGAGTAGCCCCACTCGTTGTCATACCAGGCCATGACCTTGACCCAATTGCCTTCCCGGACGGAATTGAACTCCGGATCCACAATAGAGGAATGGGGATCCTTTATGAAATCCGAAGAGACCAAAGGTTCTTGGCTGTAGGCCAAGATCCCTTTCATTTCCCCTGCAGCGGCCTCCTGCAGGGTCGCATTGAGTTCATCTGTGTTGGTGTTTTTGTTCACCTGGGCAGTGAAGTCGACAACAGATACCGTGGGTACTGGCACCCGCATGGCGTAGCCATCGATCTTCCCGGCCAGATCAGGGACGACCTGGCCAACGAGCTTGGCCGCCCCGGTGGTGGTGGGGATGATGTTCTGACCGGCAGCCCGGGCCCGCCTGGGGTCTTTGTGGGGCAGATCCAGAATGCGCTGATCGTTGGTATAGGCGTGTACTGTGCACATGGATCCGATATGAATGCCGAAGGCCCTGTGAATGACCCAGGCCACCGGAGCCAGGCAGTTGGTGGTGCAGGAGGCATTGGAAATGATCTGGTCGGTCTGCGGTGTATACTCATCCCCGTTGACCCCCAAAACAATGGTCCGGTCGACCTCTTTGGCCGGAGCGGTGATGATCACCTTTTTGGCCCCGGCTTCCAAGTGGGCCGCGGCTTGCGGACCGGTCCGGAAAATGCCGGTGGATTCAATGACCACATCCACGCCCATATCCGCCCAGGGTATGCGCCCGGGGTCGGTGTAGGCGAAGTTGTGGATCTGCCAGTCCCCAATGCTGATCACATCCCCATCTACACTGACCGGCTCGAAGAAGCGACCGTATGTGGAGTCGTGCTGGAGGAGGTTGGCGTTTTTGGCTGCGTCAAAAAGGTCGTTGACCGCCACCACCTGCAAGGTGTCTGGATAATTGGTCCGCAAGGCCCTGACCACCTGACGTCCAATACGGCCAAAGCCGTTGATACCGATCTTGAGCTTGGTCATATATGCTGACTCCTTCTTTAATCTTCAAAAAGCTGATAGGTATACCGATTCAAAAGTTCATGTTCATATCTGATTTTGTCGTAGGCCAGGGAGTTGTGGATAGACAGGGCGCACAAATCAGCCATGGCGTTTAAAAATTCTATTTCATCCTGACTGAATTCCCGCTCAGTGTTGGAATAGACCCGGAGCACACCGATGACCTCTTGACCCTGCAGATTGAGGGGTACGGCCATGACCGAGGCGATGCCTTCGGTCTGGGCTGCTTCCGGGTATTGAAAACGGTCGTCTGTGCAGGCGTTGCACACATAGACATTTTGTCCGTGCAGGACTTCCTGGTCCAGCTTGCTTTTGTCCACCTCCACTTTGCCTTTGCGCAGGTACTGCTGGCTCAATCCATAGGTGGCACCAGCCAGAAGGTACTTGCGATCCTCACTTAAAAGACGGATGCTGCAGGCCTTGACATCCATGGCCCAACTCACCTTCTCCGCTACCTGCCGGAGCACTGTTCTGGGATTTAAGCTGGAATTGACCGCCTTGACCACCTCGTACAAGGTCCGGAAGTAATCCATGGATTGTTTTGTGTGCATGTTCGTGCTCCTTATCTGAGGTCTTATTGATAACTATTCAGGGAAGATAAGACAAGACAGCCAGGAATACGCCGTTATTGCCAGGCGTCTTCGCTGAAGCAATCTCCAGCTTTCGCGTTTCATGACCTGTGTATGCATTCCCAGTGCTTCAGTTGGCGGCCATCCGCATGGCTCCTGACTGTGATATACGTATCTTATATTGATTCAAGAGTCTATATGTGAAAAATGCACCCATATGATACCCCTGCCTGCCGCCTGTCTCTCAGGCGGCAGGCAGGGGTATGGGAGGATTCTTGGGGTGCGGCATGAACACTATGCAAGGCACTAGTACTACGTCTCAAAAATGTTGCACCAATTTTTGGCAATCGGTTCTGTTTCGTTTATAAGTTTATAAAATTCGAATATCGAAATCCGAAATTCGAAACAATCAGAATAAATGACTTAAAAAAGAAATTCAAAACAAAGAACAAATTCAAATTCAGATATGACCTTGTTTTTTTGAATATTATTTCTTATTCGAATTTCGCTCTGATTGTTTCGGATTTCGATATTCGTATTTCCGTGTCCTTGGATAGTGGGTCAAACTTAAAAAGAAAATCAACATTACAAATTGCCACTATATGGGACAGAACTTATAAGACACGGCACTAGTCTTTAAATGCCTGGGCTTCGTTTTCGGTCAATCCTTCCATGGGCAGGCCGCAGCAGGTGAGGTCCCCGTCCCCGTCCTGCTTCACTTCCACCACATGTCCGCACAGGGTGCAGCGATAGACTTCGCCTTTGGCTGCCATAATTTCCCTCCTTGTTTGTAAATCTCTTTCTGGCTTCATTTCCTTTATCACAATCCATAAATCGCATACCCGGCCTTGCCAAGGGGGGCAGGGCGTTTGGTCTGCGTTCAGCTTTGCCTTCGGCAAAGCTGAAATACACCGGGATCAGAATCATCGGGTAATATCGTACTGCGTTTCAAAAACATGGCCTCATTTTATGTAAAAAAATATATTTTATAAAAAGCATACTTTCTAGAGATAGAAATAATCATACTTAAAAAGTATGTAAATAAGTAAAGTGCTCTCGGCTACATCGAATATGTCAAAATCACTCGTGTAGATCTGAAATTTTGTATTTGTTTTGTTCGTTTAGTTGTGGTATGGAATGAACACATAAATCTTTATATGCATTAATCACAAGGAGGTATTTGCTATGAGGTCGTCAATGAAAACATTATGTTTTTTGATGAGCGGTTTGCTGCTTGCAGGTCTGGCTGTATCCAAGGCCTCAGCTTCCGACATGCGCCCAGCCCATCCCGAGGCCTTGGTAGATGCCCAATGGATGCAAGAGCATATTCAGGATGCAGGTGTGGTGGTTCTTGATGCCAGTGATGTCCAGGACGACACCTATGTGCCCAAGACGGTCAAAGGCGCGGTGTGTATGCCCTACCGCGATCTGCGGCAGGACAGTGGGTTGATGAAAGGGATCAGCTATGGATTGGAGAAAAAGGAGTTTGATCCCTCCAGCCTAGAAGACATGTTTCAACAAGCCGGAGTAGACGATGATGCAACTGTGGTCCTTGTGGCCCAATATCGCATGGATGATGCAGCCATGGTCTTCTGGGCTCTCAAATGGCTGGGGCACAAGGATGTCCGCTTGCTGCCGGTCAACTATCTGAAGGCGTTGCCGGATGATATGCTGACCGCAAACATCGAGCACTGGTCAGACAGCAAAGCCCAGGGAAGCTTTCAGGTCCAGGCGGATTGGAGTTGGTATGCCACCAAAAAGGATGTGCTTCAGGCCATGCACTCCTCCAAGGCTGTCCTTTGGGATGTTCGGCCTAAAGCTTACTTTCAGGGCCACAAAACAAAGACCATCCGGGGAGGGACCCTGGCTACAGCCAAGAACTGGCCGTTTGCAAACATATGGACAGGACAGAATATGTCCAAGGTAGATTGGGACTGCGCCCAGAGCAAGCTCAGTGATATGTTCCCCTGTTCCGCAAAGGAAGATCTGACTGTGATCTCCTTTTGCAACTCCGGTCATTCTGCCGGGGCAGGTTTTTTTGCCTGGCAGTGCGGGTATGATTGGGCCTTATGTGATGCAAGCTGGAATGTCATGGCCTACGACGGCAGCCTGCCGGTCAAGAACTTGAATCTGTATATGAAGCCATAACTTATTGAAAGGACAATGTTTACCCTGTGCGGATGGTGGCAGCCCGGGCAGCCACCCCTGCACGGGGTGTATGTATAATGAAGTGCGCATTCCCGGCCGTTCTCGTCCGGCCTGCGCCTGGGATCTTGTGCAGGAGCATCAACCAAACGGGAAGAGCAGTGCAGAGACGGCCAGGACAATCAGAGGAACAAAGAAGTTGTCGTCCAGCTTGACCCATAGGAGTTCGGTCACGGAAAGGGCTGCTGCGGACCACACAGGAAAATATATGCTGTCCACCATCCAGAAGGTAGCACCCAGGCTGGCGATGCAGAAGGAAAGGCTCCCTTCCAGGCTCTTGGCATTGCAGAGCTGAATGCGGCCCAAGTTTTTGCCCACCAAAGCCGCAGCAGCGTCTCCGATCATAAAACCTGTATAGATCACGGCTATGTTTTGCACAGGCAGGGCCAGGAAAAGATGGAACAGGACATAGGAAAGGCAAAGGGAAAGGAAAAAATATGTGGCCCCGGTGAGACCGCCCTTTTTTTCGTGCTCCCGCAGGATATCTCCCACCAAGTACTGATATGCACGGCCCAAGGGAGCCAGCTTGTATTTGCCTACATCCAGGAGCACATTGAGCAGGGTGAGCAGAGTCAAGGAAATAAAAGCGATATCCCAGGGCATATATATAAGGGCCACGGGGATCGCGCCGGCTGCTATATGCAAGGATTTCCTCTTTCCCTCTTGGATCATATGCAGCTCACGTCTTTTTGTTTCCAAGTATCGACTGACGAAGATTTTGACATATTGGTTTGTATTCGAGTTTGTTTCGAATTTCGATATTCGTATTTCGAATTTCCGTGTCGTTGACAAGTCGGTCAAAATTCAAAACAAAATCAGCATGAAAAACTGGCGTTATATGGGGTAGAAGCTATAAGACACGGTGTTAGGTCCAATATCTGGCCAGGGCGACCACGGCCATTCCGGCTACAATGGCTCCGACAAAGCTGTTGCCCCATTTGGCCACGACGAATGTGGGCAAGGCGGCCCAGAGATAGACATTATCCGCTTCCAGGTGCAGCCCCTTTCCGGTCACAATCAGGGAGGGCACCAGCATGGCCGCCAATACAGCGGCCGGGATGAGCCGCAGCCACTTGATCAGCCAGGGAGAAAGCGATTTGGAAGACAGAGCGGCAATGGGCAAGAGTCTGGGGCCGTAGGTGACCAGCATCATGCCCACAATGATTATGAAGACCGTGAACTGATCCATGCCTCAACTCCAAGTCCCAGGCTGGCAGCCAGGACCGTGGCTAGAATAACGTTTGTCTGAGAAAGTCCGGCCAAAGCCAGGCCGACTGAGATGGCTCCGGCCAGGACGGCAGTGATCCACCTGGTCCACGTGGTCAACTGCCAGACCAAAAGGACCATGAACATGGCCGGCAGGGCGTAGTCCAGACCGATGGGCTTGACATCCGTAATCAGGGTCCCGGCGAGCAGCCCCAAAAGCGAACCGCCAAGCCATGCAGATTGAGCGATCATATTGATGGCCAGGGTCTCCGGCTTGGATGTCTCTCCGCGGGGAAAGCGGCTGGAATGCAGGGCAAAGGTTTCGTCGGTGAGCTGGAAGGCGAACAGAGCCTGCTGCAGCCTGGACCAGGTGCGAAGATAGGGAGCCAGAGAGGCAGACATAAGCAGGTGGCGCAGGTTGACCACGAAAGTGGTCAAAATCACCGAGGCCGCACCGGTGCCGGAGGCCAAGAGCCCTACGGCGATGAGCTGGGCCGAACCGGCAAAGACGATCAGGGACATGAGCATGGTATTGGTTGCAGACAGGCCGCTCTTTTGGGCCAGAACCCCGTAGGCGAAGCCTACCGGCAGGTAGCCCAGAATGATGGGCAGGGTCTGCTTCAGGGCCGGAAGGAGCCAGTGGGGCCGGCTGCTATCGGTGGTCATATGAGGGGGTTGAATGTCCATGCTTGATACGCGGATTCAAAGGTCAGGGGTTTTTGGGGTATAGACCGCAGGAGCGGTCGAAGATTTCCAATTCAGCCCAAAGGGGCAACAGCCTGCCGCCGCAAAGACAAAAACCAGGGAACCAGATAGGCACATCCAGCTAATCCACCCAGGACCAGGGCCAGGGCCGCGCCGATGATGCCCACCATATCCAAAAGGTGGATGGTGGCTATCAAGACCAAAACCACGGTGCTTACCTGAGCCACAGTGGCCTTGGTTATCGGGGCGGATATCTCCGCGCTGAGCAAAACACCGCGTTGCAGGCAGACCAGGACCCATAGAAATGGAATCAGGGTCATGATCTGCACCGGGGCTGCGGAGAAACCGGCCAGGTGCAGGGACAGGCCCGAGACGTGGTGAAACCAGATGGTACTCAGAGGGGTGAAAGCGATCAACCCCAATCCGCCTCCTGCACATAGAGCCAGGATGAGAGCGAAGTTACGCAAGGGGAGGTAGTTCTCCTGCCTGTCTCCGATGAGGGCAATGATCACCTCCTGGTAGGAGATGCTCAAGCTGATGAATACAAAGACCAGGGAATGGACTACGGGAAAAACGGCCAGGGATTCGATGGCCATGTTGCTCTGCCCCAAAAAGAAGGTGACCACAGGGCGTACGCCCAGGGCCAAGATGGTGGTCAGGGCCAAGGGGAAATAGAACTTGGAAATCCGGGTATAGGTCAAAGGACTCTGTCGGGATTCTGGGCTGTGCTCAAGCTCCCGGACCACTCCGGAGGCCATTTTTCGAGTGGCTGCGGCCTCGGCCACGACCCCTGCGGCCAGGGCGCAGCCTCCGACCAGGGCCCCGGGAATGTCGGTAAACAGGGCCAAGATCCAGGCCGTGCCGCCCATTCCGGCCAGACGGACTACAGTACCGTAAGCTACGAACCTGGTCTTGTTGTTGCGGATGAGAATACCCTGATAAAATCTGCGGTATCCTATGGCTCCGGGCCAGGGGATAAGGGCGATGCAGGCCAGATGAGAGATGCGGGCTACATCCGGGGGAAGGCGGATGAGGCCTTGTGCCAGGAGGGAAAAGACCGGGGGAAGGGTCAAAAAAGCCATGATCAAAGTGATGACCGCACTCAAGGCGTAAACGAATCGCTTCATGGTGGCCAGAGAGTATCGGTCCCGGACCAGGGCCGTGGTCGCGGACATGACCATGATGATCGGTGCTTCCACCATCAAGGCCACGGAAAAGGCCACTCCGTAAGAGGCCAGGTTCAAAGTGGGGTCGGCCAGGCGGGCGATGATGGCGCTTAAAAACGGGCCTTCCACAGCCATCATCAGCCAGGTGGCAGCCAGAGGGATCCAGAAAACGAAAATGCGGCCCAGGGTGAGCCGATGCATGTCTGTGCACATGAGTGTCAATTGGATTTTGGGTTGCGGGCGTGGGGTAAGAAAAGAGGTTGAATGTAGAAGAGGCCTGCTGTGCTGTCAATCCGGATTGTTTTTCATAAAATGTCCGTGGGATAAGGTGTTGGTCATTCGCAAGCTAACTTCTTGTCTCATACGAATTGCACTTGAGAAGTACCTTGAGCGCTCCCCTTTGCCCGGCCCAATGCAATGCTTCGTGGACGTGAGTCAAAGGAAAGACGGCGTCAATCAATGGCTGGACATTGACCCATTTGTGGGCCAAGAAGTGCACAGCCAGCCCCAGATCCCCGCACCTGGAGCCCAGAAGGCTGATTTCATTGACCACCAGCCTGGACATGTCCAGGCTGGTCAGATTGTGGCTCGTGGTCTTGACCACCACGGTTCTTTCCGGTCGGACCAGATGCAAAGCGAGATCGACGCCTTCTGTTCGTCCGGTACAGTCCACGACCAGGTCGTAGCTGTGCTGGTGGGGATGTGGGGGCTGATCAGACTGAAGATGGTGGGTGGCAACCCCTTGTTGGTGAGCAATATTGAGCTTTGAGGCATGCCGTCCGAACAGGGTCAGCCTGGGCGCGAAGCACGACAGAGCCAGGGCGCAGAGAAGGCCCAGCTTTCCATCCCCCAAAACAGCTGTCCTGGTGGGGGCTGTCATATGCACCTGCTGGCTGACTTCCAGGGCCGCGGCCAGGGGTTCGGCAAACACGGCTTCCTCATCCGACACGTTATCCGGGACCGGGTGCAGATTGGCCGTGGGCACGCAGATATACTGGGCAAAGGCTCCGTTTCGTTCCCGGATGCCCAGGACTTTGCGCTGGGAGCAGTGCCGAGGGTCGCCGTGCAGACACCGTGGGCACTGTCCGCAACCGCAGTTGATGTCCGCCACCACTCGGCGGCCTACAAGGTCGGGGTTTTGGGGAGCAGCTTCCACTCGGCCGGTGAACTCATGGCCCAGGATGCCGGTAAAAGGGACGTATCCGGCCAGGATCTCCAGGTCGGTGCCGCACACCCCGGCCAGATGAACCCGGATTAAGGCCTCTTTCGGACCGGGTTGGGGTGCTTCTCTGGTCTGGACCTCCACCCTGTTGTTATTGACAGCTGCTGCCAGCATATCCGTCATTTCTGTATTCCTCGTATGATGCTAGACACCGGCAAATTTCTTCTTTTTTTGCCCCGATGGTGCCCCAAAGTTGGTCAGGGCCCAAAAAGGGTTATAAGACCCCGCACCTCTTTGTAGGGGCAGGCCTAGGCGTCTTCCGCCGATGGCTGCTCTCTGAGAATACCACACCCAACGGTATCCTGTGTGGGGAACGGCCAGCCCTTAAGGGTGAGGGGAGGGTCCTATGTTTGCTGCATCTTGTATACGCCCATGCTCGAGGATCTGGATCAAGGTGCGGTCCGCAGCCGGAAACGGATAATGGGTCAGCTCTTGCGGCAACACCCAGTGAATATCTGTAGCCGCGTGCAGAATCGGCTTTTGCCCCGGTCGGGCCAGGGTGCACCAATACACGTGCAGAGTGACTCGAAATGTAGTATAGCTGTGCTTTATGACAGTGATTTTGTCCAAAACCCGGACTTGAAGCTCCAACTCTTCCATGAACTCCCGGACCAGGGCTTCTTCCGGACTTTCGCCACTGTGCACCTTGCCGCCGGGAAACTCCCACAAGTTGGCCATCAAACCCTGTGCAGGCCGCTTTTGGATCAAAATACGCCCGTTGTCCGCCAAGACCCCGGCCGCAACCTGGATGGCTGTGCTGGCCTTCCTGGGAGGCAGAACCGGCCGCAGATGCACTTCACCGGCAGCCAAGCTCACGCACCGGCCACGCAGCGGGCATGCAGAGCATGCTGGAGTGCGGGGCAGGCAGACCAGGGCACCAAGCTCCATCAGGCCCTGATTGAGGGATCTGGGCTCAGCGGAGGCGAGCATAGCCTGGACAGCGCTATGCACTTTGGTTTGCACCGAGGAGGACTTGATGGGCTCGCTGATATTCAGGAGCCGGGCTATAACCCGTTGGACATTGGCGTCCACCACAGAGACGGACTGATTGAAGGCCAGGCTGGCAATGGCTGCTGCAGTATAGGGACCGATCCCGGGCAGAGCGCGCAAGGAGGGGACATCCGCAGGCAGTTGCCCGTTGTGCATGCTGCACACGGTCCCGGCTGCGGCATGGATGTTCTTGGCCCTGGAGTAATAGCCAAGGCCCTCCCAGGCCTTGAGCACTCTGTCTTCAGGTGCCTCGGCCACCGCCCGGGGATGGGGGAAGATGTCCATCCAGTTTTGAAAATAGGGCACTACCCGGTCCACCTGGGTCTGCTGGAGCATGATCTCCGAAATCCAGACCCGATACGGGCTGGGATCCTGCCGCCAGGGCAGATCGCGCTGATGGTCACCAAACCACTCTACAAGCCTGCGGCTGAGAGTAGACGCCTGAGGCATACTCAGGGTATGGGTCGAGGTGCTGGTCGTAGTGATGGCCATGTGTTTTTTTGTGGACCAAGATCTTTTAGGTCATATCTGATTGATTTTATAATTTGAACCGTGAATCTGGTCTTAAGGCAAAGCCATGCCCTCAGTCTCTCATGTCATCGTCAGCCGAGCCGAGTCCGGCCAAAAGCTCCTGCAATTTATTGAACGCCGATTGCAGGGGCAGGTGCCCAGATCGGCGATCATGCGTTGGATCCGCACCGGCCAGGTCCGAGTGGACGGGGGCAGGTGCAAACCCTTTGTCCGCATCCGACAGGGCCAGACTGTTCGTCTGCCTCCCTACACTCAGGCGGAGGAGACCAAAGGTTTGAGCCAACTTTCTGCAAATCCCTTCGCCCTGCGTAGAGTCCACGAAGACGACGAAGTTCTGGTTTTGGCCAAGCCGCCCCACTTAGCCACCCAGCCCGGAACCGGGGTTGAAGACAGCGTCAGCGACAGATTGGAGTCTGAATATGCCCACAGCACCTGGGTACCGGCTTTGGTCCATCGCTTGGACAAGGCCACCTCCGGGCTGCTCCTGGTAGCCAAGACCTATTTTGCGTTACAGCATCTGCAGGGGCTGTGGCGCTCCGGGGCAGTGACCAAAGTCTATGTGGCCTGGGTTCATGGGGGGTGGACCGGTCCGGAGTGGACGTATCTGCGTGACGAATTGCCCAAGGAAAAAGACGGGCGCGTACAGCAGGTCCGGGCCGAGTCGTGGGTTACCTGTCTTCGGCATACTCCTGAGGCCAGCCTGCTGGGAGTGCGCCTGATCACCGGACGCAAGCATCAGATCCGCATTCAACTGGCCCGGCGCGGTTATCCCATTGTCGGGGACCGCAAATACGGCCCGGGCAAAAGCGTGGGCCAAGGTCTGCTCCTGCATGCGGCGATTCTGGGTTGGGAGGGACGTTTCTTCCGTCTGGCCCCACCCTGGGAGGAGCCTTTTGCAGTGTCCGAGCAGGAGCTGTTATTTTTGCCCAAGTAGCACGGTCATTTTGTTTTTACCCTCACAGCTCCGGCAGATCCCGACGCCGTACGCCCAGCCGCGAAAACCAGTTCATGTGCTTTTTCATAAAGGACAGGCTTTGTTCCAAGTCCTCCTGGCAATGGGGCTCTAAGGCGAAGCTGGGGCTCAGTTCCATGAACTCCAGACTGCCGAAAAGCTCCACCCAGGGGATACTGCCCTGACCCAAACCCAGGTGCAGGTCAGCGATTCCGTCGTTGTCGTGCAGGTGGAGGTGGCTGAGGTAGGGTCCCAGAGTCTGAATCCACTGGGGCAGGTTTTGGTATTGGCTGCCGCTGCCGTAGCTGGACCAATGTCCGATGTCCAGACAGAACTTGACGTTGTAGGACCGGAGTTCCCCCAGGAGATCGGCCAAGGGGCGAGGGTCCTTTTCCCGCACATTTTCCAGATACAAAGGCGGATGTTCCGGCCAGACCTCTAAGGTCAGCTCCCAGGTGTGTATGGCCCGGTTCAACCACTTGGAGAACAAGTCTGTATATAAGGGGATGAAATAGGCATGGCCGACCAGGTATCGCGGCTTGTACAGCCTGGCAATGTGCATAGCCCGCTGCAGCCGTTCCCTGGTGGCCTGGAGAATCAGGTCGTCCATGCTGCCGGGTTGCAGGTCGTGAAAAGGGAGATGAATGGCACAGGATTGTCCAGACTCGTGTAAGGTCCGGGCGTTCTTTTCATGCCAGTCTGCGGAAAGTTCGTCCAGGGCCATGGCGTCCAGGCCCAGCTCCGGGCTTATGCCGTGTCGGAGAAAAAAATCGAGGTAAAAGCGGTTTTCAGCAAGGTAGCGGATAGGCAAATTGACATAAAAGCACCCCATGGGTCACCCCTTTGAGACTTCCTTTCCAGCTGCGGCAAAAAGACTTTCCTTCGTGAAAACCGATTCCAACGTATAGCCCTGTTCAGCCAGGGCTTGGGCGCCACCTTCCCGACGGTCCAGGATGGCTACCACCTGTTCAATATGCAGCCCGGCTTGCAAGGTGCGTTCACAGGCCTTAAGTACGCTGCCTCCACTGGTCACCACGTCTTCGAGGACAGCCACTGTGGTGCCCGCCGGGATGTTGGCCAGTCCTTCCAAATATTGGTTGGTACCGTGGCCTTTGGGGTTTTTGCGCACTATAAAACCGGGCAAAGGCCGGTTTTTGACGTGGGACAGGACACTGACCGCACTGACCAGTGGATCGGCACCCAGGGTCATCCCTCCCACCGCCTGGACCGAGGGTCTGAGGTGATCAAGGAGCATCAGGCCCAGAAGGTAGCCCCCTTCCGGATGGAGTGCCGTCTGTTTGCAGTCAAAGTAGTAGTCGCTGGTCCGGCCGGAGGTCAAGGTGACTTGGCCGGGTATATAGGATTTATCCAACAGCAGGTTGGCCAGTCGGGCAAGATGATCACTCATGGTCAGCGCTGCCTCTGGCCTCATACGCCCAGTTTGGTCCAGTCTGAAACTGGCCAAGAGGGCAGACCCTCTTTGGAGTTATGTATCTTTGCATACGAGCTTCCTCAAAATACGCGATTGAAGATGAACTCTTCGTAGCGCAAATAATAGCTGGGGTCAAAAAGCTGATCCAGCTCGGGCTCAGTAAGGTGCTTGCTCAGCTCAGGATTTTCCCGGACCAGGTCCGGAAAAGGCCGCCCGTTCTCCCAAGCCTGCATAGCTACGGTCTGAACCATTTCGTAGGCCTTTTGCCTGGCCAGTCCCTTGTCCACCAGAGCCAACAGAATGCGTTGGGAAAAATAGAGGCCGTAGGAGAGATCCAGATTCCGGTCAATGTTTTCTGGAAGAAGCTGCAGTTTGCTGAGAACAGCGGTCAGCCGGTGGAGCATGTAATCCACCAGGATGGTGGAGTCGGGCATGATCACTCGTTCCACCGAAGAGTGGCTGATATCCCGCTCATGCCAGAGAGCCATGTTTTCCATGCTGGCCAGGGCGTTGGTGCGCACTAAGCGGGCCAAACCGCATAGATTCTCGGCTGAGATAGGATTTTTCTTGTGGGGCATGGCCGAGGAGCCCTTTTGTCCCTTGCTGAACCCTTCTTCCAGCTCCCTGACTTCGGTGCGCTGCAAATGTCGAAGCTCCAGGCTCAGACGCTCGATGCCTCCGGCGATAAGGGCCAAGGTGGAAAAATATTCTGCGTGCCGGTCGCGCTGAACGATCTGGGTGGAAATGGGGTCCGGCTGCAGATCCAGCAGGGTACAGGCCTTGGACTCTACTTCCGGTACCAAGTGGGCATAGGTCCCCACTGCCCCGGAGATTTTGCCCACCCGAATCTGGTCCACTGCCTGGTCCCATCTTTTTTTGTGCCTGGAAAATTCGGCGTGGAAGCCGGCCAGCTTCAGGCCGTAGCTCATGGGCTCGGCGTGCACGCCATGGGTCCTGCCCATGGCCAGTCGCCCTTTGTGGGCATGGGCCATCTCGTCCAAAACATTCAGGATGTTGTCCAGGTCAGCGGAAATCAGCTCTCCAGCCTGGACCAGGAGCAAGGCGTTGGCCGTGTCTACAATGTCCGAGGATGTGCAGCCCATGTGGATGAACCTGGCGGCAGGCCCGACCTGTTCTTCCACCGCGGTGAGAAAGGCAATGACATCGTGTTTGGTTTCTTCTTCCAGGGTCAGGATACGGTCAAGGTCGAAATCGGCCCGGGAACGGATGAGCTCCATATCCTGGCTGGGTATGCGGCCCAGGTCGTGCCAGGCCTCGCAGACCGCAACCTCCACTTTAAGCCAAGCTCGGAATTTGTTTTCCAAGCCCCATATAGTGCCCATTTCCGGGCGGGTATAACGTTCAATCATGATGTATGCGAGGTGGCTCAAAGAGGTTGGAGAAGAAAAGAGGTGATGATGGGAAAGGTCCGGAGGGAGTATCCGCGGGCCTTTCCGTCATCAGACAAGACAAACGTTTGTTGCTCAATCCTTGCAAACAGTTACGCCTCCTGTGTAGAGGCCGTCTTGGCCCCTTCGCCGGAATCGGAGCTGGTTGAGCTTTCACCCGTAGTGCTTTTTTCCGTGGATGACGAGGCTTCGGCTTGGTCTCCATTTCCATTGCCGCCGTTCCCGGATGCCGACGCGGAAGACCCCCGGGCATAATCGGTGACATACCAGCCGGAGCCTTTCAGAATAAATGCTGTGTTGGAAATCATTCGTTTGGCCAGTCCGCCGCACACCGGGCAGGTCATTTCTTTGTCCGTGAAATCTTTTTGCCACTCTTCAAAAACGTGTTGGCAATCTTCACATGAATACTCATAGATAGGCATGGCGCCCTCCTCCTCAAAAGCGAACTCCAAGGCAAGATGTTAAAAGTTGTTCAGATGTATAAGGAAAAATAAGTCTTTATTTCCCTCCGTCAAGGCTATGACTTTTTGGCTTCCGCCTTGGCTTCCTTGATCCGCTGTTTGATTCTTTTTTCTCGTCTTTTGCGCCGACGGTCGATTTCTTTGTACCGTTCAATCTTTTTGTGTCCGCCCATGAAAACCTCCAATTTCGCGTGAGTGGGTGAAATGAATTGCATAGCAGTAATCGCCGCGGCTGTCCAGCAAAAAGGCAGGGCTTGGGGTCAAGCCCGCCCTACGCAAAAGTCCGGCTCGCAAGGAGGCCCTTGCCCCCAAGGACAGGCCTTCTTGATGATGAATCTCGTTTCATACGAGCCCCGCCTCTGGCCGCAGACCGCCGGTTTGATCGAGAATAAAACGTGTGTTGTGGTGATACCAGAACTGTCAAAAGGGCCAACGGCACTCGCCATTTTTCGCTCATTGCACTTTCTCCAAGGCATACTCCCGACGGCCCAAGCCCATCTTTTCGGCCAGCTCCAGAATTGCTCGGCCATTTGTCTTGGGATGCAGACCGTCGAAGAGGTCATCTCTTGAGCCCTTCTGGCTAAGGCTTCCTTTCTGTGCAGCCGCATTGACCAGGTCCAGACCGGCTTGATCCAGGGCTACTGGATCATAGGAGGCCAGTACTCCGAGATCCGGACAGACAGGGGCTTCGCTGTACGATTTGCAGTCGCATTTGGGAGTGATCTGAAGGAGGAAGCTCAGGTGCAGAAGGGGCCAGGTAAAGGCGGTGAGAAAGGTCCCTGCGTATTCCACCATCCGTTCCAGGAAGTCACGGATATCCAGGTCCCAATTGATATGCAGGCAATCATGCTTGCAGGCCAGGATGCAATTGGCACATCCAGTACAAGCCTGCCGGTCCAGGGTGATGCTTCCACTCTCATCCAGGGCCAGGGCCCCGGGAGCACAGACCTCGACGCACCGTCCGCACCCTGCACACTTGGATGCGTGCACCCGAGGGCCCAGCCCGCAGTGTTGATGCATCTTGCCCTGGCGGGAGGCGCAGCCCATGGCCAGGTTCTTGAGGGTCCCTGCAAACCCGGTCAGCTCGTGTCCGGTAAAGTGGGTGATGGTCACCATGCCATCCGCGTCCAGGAGGTCACCGGCCAGATAGCAATGTTCAAAGTGCCGGCCGATGCCGGGTACGGAAATCTGATTGTGGCTCTTGAGGCCGTCGGCAATAAGCACTGGAGCACCCAAGCGCAGAGGATCGAAGCCGTGCATGGCAGCCAAAAGGGAATGGGAAGCCGCCTCTCCCCGTTGACCCACATATAACGTGTTGGTGTCTGTGAGAAAGGGACGGGCTCCGGCTTTGCGCAGGATGTCTATAAAGGGAATGAGCCACTGGGGCTGCAGGAAGGCTGTGCTGTCCTGCTCTCCAAAGTGTACCTTCAGGGCGATAAGATCTCCGGAAGTAATCAATGATCCGAAGTTGGTGGCCTTGTACAGACGGCGCATGCGCTGGGAATACGGGGCCTTGCCTGAGGCCTGCAAGGGCCAGAAAAAGACCTTGGAAGGGCGCTTTTGGGACACAGAAGCTCTCCTTATGGCCAAACAAAAGCCGAGGATGGTCGGCATCGGTTAGGTGAAGGTCGGGCTGACCTGGTCGAAATATCCGCTCAGCTTGGGGACCAACTCCAGGGAAAAACTGGAGAATCCAGCCTGCTCCATGCATTGGGTAATGGCGGGTTGTCTGTGTCGGACCCAATCTTCCTGGCTTTGGTGAATATGAAGTAAAACTCCGCCCCGGGCCGGGAAACGGATGCGAAATAGATTCAGTCCTATCCTGCGCAGCTCGTCTTCGGCCCGACCCACATTCAAAAGCTCCCGGGCGCTCATTGCATATCCATAGCCAAAACGAGTCATGAGGCAGGGCCTGGAGGGCTGATCGGCCTGCTCAAGGCCGAGGGCCCTGGCCTGGGTACGAATATCTTTCTTGGCCATTTCGGCCTCAGCCAAGGGGCTGACCACCCCTTGTTCTTCAAGGGCCCGGCGGCCGGGCCTATACTCCGTTGCATCTTCCTGATGGGAGCCGTCCAGGACCTGCCCTCTCCAGGGATGGGCATATTTCTTTAAGGTCTGGATCAGAGCGGTTTTGCAGTGATAACAACGGGCATGTCCGTTGGCTGCGGCTTGAGGAACCTCCAGGGGGGAGAACTTGCCAATGACATAGGGCAGGCCCAGATTGGGAATCAAGTCCTCGGCCTCTTCCTGCTCCCTGGGAGAGAGGTGGGGACCGCCCAAGAACACGGTTTGATAATCAAAGCCCCAGGTCTTGGCCACTGCGGCCAGAAAGGAGCTGTCCACTCCTCCGGATACGGCAATGATCCCAGGCTGGTGAAGGGACAAGATTCTGTACAGGGCCTCAAGCTTGACATCCATATGCACCATACGAGTATCAACTAGCATAGATGATAGAACATAACAATCCGCAGATCCGGGCTGTGTATTGATCTTTGCCCCAAATTGGTTCACAAGAGTTTGGCTCAAGCCATGCGCGCAGCTTTTTCGTCAGCCAAGGAGGACGGTTCATGCGGGATGATGCCCAAGTCATAGTGGTCGGAAGCGGACCGGCCGGAGGCAGTGCAGCCTTTTTTCTGGCTCAGGCCGGGTTCCGGGTTGTGGTGGTGGAAAAGGAGCGCTTGCCCAGACACAAGGTCTGTGCCGGTGGAGTACCCATTGCTGCCCTGGAGGAGTTTCCCTTCAGCTTTTCTCCGGTTGTCGATCAATGGGTGCAGCGCATGACTTTCGTACACGGCAGATTCCAGATCACCCATCCAGTGCCTCCAGACTTCTTGGCTATGGTCATGCGGGACCGCTTCGACCATTATATCCTGGAAAAGGCCCAGGTGGATGTCTTAGAAGGCCAAGGAGTGACTGAAGTCACCCAAGACCGGGAGGGGGTGCATGTCCAGGTGGAGGGACGGTCCAAGCCCTTGCGGGCCGGGTATGTTGTTGGAGCCGACGGTCCGAATTCCAGAGTGGCCCGGGACATAGGCCTGCGTCGGACCCGGACTATGAGTGCGGCCCTGGAAGCTGAGGTTGATCCCGGCCCGGCAGTGCGACAGAGCTTTCAGGGACGGGTGGTCGTGGAATTCGGAGAGGTGGATCATGGATATGCCTGGATCTTTCCCAAAAAGGCCCATCTTTCTGTGGGCATTGGGTCTATAACCAGGGGGGCGCATTCTCTGCCCGCTCATTTCACGGCCAGTATGTCCAGAATGGGCATCGACCTGGGAGCCGCCCGGCTCAAGGGACATCCCCTGCCTGTATGCCTCCAGCCGGAGCCTGTTCATCAGGGACGGGTTTTGCTGGCTGGAGATGCGGCCGGACTGGTGGATCCGCTGACTGGAGAAGGTATCCGCCAGGCCATTGAAAGCGGCCGTATGGCGGCGGAGGCCATCATGTATAAGCAGGTTGAGAAGTACAGCCGGCGCATTGAGCGGGTTATCGGAAGGGATATGGCCTGGGCCTCCAGGCTGTCCCGGATCTTTTATGCCCGGCCCGGTCTGGCTTTTCATTGGCTGGTACGCAACCGCTTTATATTCCGGGACATGCTTCGAATCACCAACAACAGCATGTCCTATAAGCAGGCGGTCAAGCGTATCCCCTTGTACGGCCTGTTGGCCTTAGAGCGGGCTCAACTTGAAAGATGAAGCCTGGGCCAGGATTCAGCTTTGCCGTGAGCCTGGTCTTTATTTAACCACCCCTTTATCCCCTCCTTGCCAAGTGGGGCTCTTAACCATCTGATCCAGCTGAAATTCTATGATTACGGTTTTCGATAAGCCAGACACTTGCGAAGAAAAAAACGCCAGACAACCGCGGTTCTCTGAACTCCCCTCCTTGGCAAGGAGGGGCAGGGGTGGTTGGGATGATGACTCTGAAACCTCATCTCTTCAGCACGTTATAATCCCCCGGTGTCAAGTGGCTCAGGCTTGCCAAGCAGGGGCAGGGGGTGGGATGATGTTGATACCTTGTTCTCCAAGAAGATTGGCAGGTAAGCGAACTGCTTGGTTAGACGAGGAGTGATGACAGGAACCAACAGACGGGATACTGGAGGCGGAAAATGAGAGATCAGCCTCTTTCTCCTGCACGTTCCAGACTGCGGACGTTTCGCTTGGTCTGCCGACCGTACGAGCGCCCGGCTGTAGAAGCCCTGCTCAGGGAAGAAGGATTTGGCTTTGAGCCGGAGCCCTTTCTGGACAGCGCCCGCATTCTGACAACTGAACCCAAGCCCTTGGGGTCTTCAGTTGCCGCTGCCTTCGGGCTTATCTACATCCTGGACAAATCATCCATGCTGCCGCCTCTGTGCCTGGCCCCTGGTGCAGGAGAGGCTGTTGTGGATCTCTGCGCCAGTCCGGGAAGCAAGACCGGTGTCCTGGCTGAGCTGGTCGGTGAGCATGGGCTGGTGGTGGCCAATGAGCCCAAGCCAAAGCGGTATCAGACCCTGGGCCACAACCTGGAGCACATGAATCTTCCCCAGGTGATCAGGACCCGGTATCCGGGAGAGAGCTTTCCGGACTGCGGGGGATGGGGGAACATTCTGCTCGATGTGCCCTGCAGCGGTTGGGGGACAGCGCAGAAAAATCCCCAGGTCCTGTCTCTGTGGCGGGAGGAGACCTTGGGGCCCCTTTTGAACCTGCAGCAGAGGCTCTTGACCCGGGCGGCCGAGATCTTGGCCCCTGGGGGACGGATTATGTACTCCACCTGCACCACGAACAGGGAGGAAAACGAGACCCAGGTCATGTGGGCCGTGTCCGAGTTGGGGCTGGACCTGGTCCCTCTTGACCCCTGGCCGGGGTTTGTCTTTGAGCCCCCCCAGGATCCTTCTGCATCCGGGGTTTTGCGGGTCAACGGTCCGGCCTCCGGGGGACAGTCCTTTTTTGTGGGCTCTCTTTGCAAGCCAGGGAACTGGGAGCCGGAGGTCAGGCCAGGCCAAGGAGTCCAAGTGGCTGCCGGGGTGCAGGAGAGGATGAAGACCCAAGTCAACTGGCAGACCCTGCCTCCGGGACGAGTGGGCCTGATTCAGGATCGGCTGGAGTTTTGCCCGGAACCGGCCCGGCATTGGCCGGGACTCATTTGGCAGGGAGTGTTTCTGGGTCGGGGGCGTAAAGGCCTGCGCCTGTCCCCCAGGGCCAGGCGTCTACTCCCGGATACACCCCGAAAGCAGGATCTAAAGGTGGATCAGGTCCAGGTCTTAAGTCAGCTCTTGCAGGGTCAGAGCCTGCCTGCCCCTGGTCCGGGGCCTCTTGCCGGGCTGTACTGGCAGGACCTGCCCTTGGGCTGGGTGACCATCAAAGGAAGACGTTGCATGTGGACGGATCGGATCTGAGAAATCAGTGCAGCGGAGCAAACAACGTGCCTATGGCTTAATAAGGTTTGAATCATTATTCAACCACCCCTGGGGTGGTTGGGATGATGACTCTGATAGCTTATTTTATCAGTATGTTATAATCTCACGGTGTCAAGTGTGTGCGATACCCAAGGGCCAGAAGAGGGTTCTTTCTCCCGTATTCTTCCTGTAATAGGCCTCAACTCAGCTCGTTTTGGATCTTGTTCAGGTTCAGTTCATCCACTTTCTGGTTGTAAAATCCGATCACCTCCCGGCGTCTGAGCATGCCCAGAAGCTTGGTCTGGTCCTTGGCGTCCACGACCGGCAGGCTGTCCAAGTTTTTGCGGGTGAACTTGTTCATCACTGTATGCAGGTCTTCGGCCAGGTTGGTGGTGATCATCTCCCTGGTAGCAATGTCCTTGACCACGACCAGCTCTTCGATCTCCGGGGAAAAGAGGACGCTGCGGAAGTCTGTATTGGAAAAGATGCCGGTCAATTTCCCCTCCTCATTGACCACAGGGAAGTATTGCTGGTTGGTTTCGCAGAAGAAGCGCTTGAAGTCACAGAAGTTCATGCTTTCCGGTACTGACTCTACAGAGCGGATTTGATCATACAGGTCCCGGACCCGGTAGGACTCCAAAATATTGACGAAAAACTCTCCGGCATGGGCCGGGGAAGCAGCTCGGTTTTTGACCTGTTCTTTGTAGATAGTGAAACTTTGGGAGAAGTGGTAGCAGAGAAGGCAGACCAACAGGCTGGGCAGGAGGAGATGATAGGAGTTGGTCATTTCGCTGACAAAGATGATGGTGGAGATAGGGGTGTTGGACACAGCCGTGAAAAAACCGGCCATACCCACAACCACCATGGCTCCCGGGGGAACAAGGCCGGGGGTGATCACAGCGAAGATCTTGCCCACGGCCCCACCCAAGGCCCCGCCGATCACCACTGAGGGCCCGAATACACCGCCGCTGCCTCCGGAGCTGATGGTAAAGGATGTGGTCAAAATCTTCCCGAAAGCTACACCCAGCAAGAGCAGGATGCCCAGCTCATTGAACAGGCCCTGCTGGATCACTCCGTAGCCGAAAGACAGGGTCTCGGGCAGAAAAAAACCGATTATTCCTGTGATCAGCCCCCCAAGGGCCGGTTTGAAGTGTTTGGGAATGTGGATGTTTTCAAAGAGGGTATGCACCCCGTAAAAGGTTTTGACATACAGAAAACCGCCTCCGACCAGGACAAAGGCCAAAATCGTATACGGTCCCAGTTCCCAAGGGGACTGGAACTGAAAATCCGGAGAGGTGAATAAAGCCCCCCAGCCGAAGAAGAGGCAAAATAGGCAGTAAGCGACCACAGAGGCGATTCCGGTGGGGATGAGCACATCTGCCTCAAATTCCGGATCTCTGTACAGGACCTCGGCGGCAAATAAGGCTCCGGCCAGAGGGGCGCGGAAGATACTGCCCACACCGGCTCCCACCCCGGCGGCCAACATGATCCGCCGTTCGCGTTCACTGAGTTTGAGCTTGTAGGCCAGAAAAGAGCCGAACCCGGCCCCGATCTGGGCGATGGGCCCTTCACGGCCCCCTGAGCCCCCGGAGGTCAGGGTGATGGCCGAGGCTATGGTTTTGATAATCGGCACCCGCCCGCGGATGGCTCCTCCTTTATTGTGGTAGGCGTCGATGGCTGCATCCGTTCCATGGCCTTCTGCTTCCGGGGCAAAGGTGTACACCAGCCAACCGCTGACCAGGCCGCCCAAAGCCGGAAGGATAAGCAGGATCCAGCGGTTGAAAGGGGTGGATGTAGGGTGGAAGAGCTCCGGCTCTCCCGACGGTGCCGGCGGACGGTAGCCGGCCATAAAGTCGAGGAGGTAGTGTGAACCTACATTGCACAAGAATTGAAATAGGACAGAGCCCAGTCCAGCGATGATTCCGATGAGCACAAAGTAGGAAAGCCATGTGCCGGACAGATTTAAGGGAAAGATTTCATTAAAGCGGGCGAAAAACGATCTTTTGGGGGGGATGTGCGGATTACTCATGGTATGTGAGTGGATGCGGGTTCATGCTTTGCAGGTGTAGATGAAGGTCTCCGGATCGCTGAGGATGTTTCTGGCCTGAGCGATGTCTTGGAGGATCTGGGTCTTGAGTTCCTCTATGCCCGAGAACTTTTGTTCACAACGTATGTGCCGGACAAAATTTATGCGCAGCTCTTGGTCATACAGGTCGTGATTGAAATCCAGGATGTGCACTTCCACGGACAGGGCATTGTTACCGAATGTGGGATTGTGACCCACATTGGCTACAGCCGGCAGGATGTCCTTGTCCCATTCCACCCACACGGCATAGACCCCGGGTTCGGGAAAGAGCTCGTCCACCAGCTTGAGATTGGCGGTGGGAATCCCCAGTATGGGACCGCCCCGCTTGTGTCCTTTGATCACAGATCCAGCCACCTGATAGTAGCGGCCCAGCAAGGGGCGTACTTCAGCTACCCGGCCGGACTGGACCAGGTTGCGGATACGGGTGGAGCTGACCACATCATTGTCTTTATATATGGGATCGATTTTTTCCACCATAAACCCGTGACGTTGTCCCAAGGTCTTTAGGAGGTCATAGTTGCCCCGCTTGTCTTTGCCAAAGACATAGTCGTGTCCGATGATTAAGGACTTGGTTTTCAGACCTTGCACGAGATAGAGCTGGACGAACTCCTCAGGAGACAGTTCGGCCATGTCCCGGGTAAAAGGCAGGCACACCGTATGGTCCAGACCGATGGCAGCCAAAAGGCGCATCTTTTGATCGATTAAGGTGATAAATGGCGGGGTGCGCCCGATAATGACCCGCAGCGGGTGGGGGTCAAAGGTGACTACAATACTGGTCAGTCCCAGCTCCCTGGCTCTTTCCTTGGTCCTGTGCAACAGGGCCTGATGGCCCAGGTGCACACCGTCGAAGTTGCCTATGGTCACGCAGGACCCGGATTGGAGATCAGCCGAGGAAAGTTCGGAAATGGTGTGTACAACATTCATTGCACGTGTCCTTGCAAGGCCCATATGCGGGCGGATTGCCCTTTTGCTAACGCAAAAGAAACCGCATAGCAAGCTTCGATAGGCCAAGGGGGACGGGAACAAAACCAGGGCGACATTTATCATATTGAAATAAATGTAGATTGCGAATTTAAAATTTTTTTGTCTCCATGTCTTGTCAAAGACATCTATTTTCGGTAGAAATCTTTCTTGCGCCGAAGTGGTGGAACTGGTAGACACGCTAGGTTCAGGGTCTAGTGGGCATTAGCCCGTGGGAGTTCGAATCTCCCCTTCGGCATAAAAAAAAGATTGCAGCTGACTCAGCTGCAATCTTTTTTTTATCTATAACACTGATGTGCAGAGGATAACCGATGCAGGAAATATCCTGGTCTGATTTCGAGAAAGTGGAGCTTCGGGTGGGAGTGGTGGTTGCAGTAGAGGATTTTCCCCAAGCCAGAAAGCCGTCCTACAAGGTCAGCGTAGATTTTGGGCCAAAGATAGGCCGCAAGCAAACCAGCGCCCAGGTGACCGACCTGTACACCAAAGAGGATCTTATGGGCCGGCAGGTCATCGGGGTGGTCAACTTTCCGGACAAGCAGATCGGGCCTGTCCGCTCGGAATTTTTGCTGACCGGTTTCACCCGGGAGGACGGAAGCGTGGTTTTGGCCGTACCCGAGCGGGACGCGCCCGTGGGGGCCAAACTGGGGTGATGAGGGAGGTCCATGCACAGGTGCAGTCATCAGGTGATATGGACTTTTCAAATCCACCCTGCAAAATATCCCTTGCCAAGTGAGAATCTTTTTGCTACAAACTCTTTCCGCGGGCCGAGGTAGCTCAGTCGGTAGAGCAGGGGACTGAAAATCCCCGTGTCGGCAGTTCAATTCTGTCCCTCGGCACCTT
>JBNJII010000005.1:0-70510 GCA_051749205.1 Thermodesulfobacteriota bacterium
CCTGTACAGCTACCCCAAACCCACCCTGGGGCTCAAAGACCGGGGCCTGCATTCGATCACCGATGCCCTGGAATACGCCAGCTTCATCAGTGGGGGTTTCCCTGAACCATACACTTTTACCCGGCGGCTGGTGCAATACTTTCGCAGCCAAGCCCCGGATTACGACATCATCCACGACAATCAGAGCTTGGGCAGCGGTTTGCTCTCCCTTGTCCATTCCGGTCAACCAGTGGTGGCTACCATCCATCACCCCATAACCCGGGATCTGAACTTGGCTCTGGCCAACGAACCTCAGTGGGGGATACGTCTTTTGATCCGCCGCTGGCATCGTTTTTTGAACATGCAAAAGCGGGTTGCTCCCAAGCTGCACCGGGTGATCACAGTCTCCGAGCAATCCCGGAAAGATCTGAGCCAGGATTTTGGTCTTCCTCAGCAAAATATGGATGTCGTTTTCAACGGAGTAGACACCCACACCTTTGCTCCTCGTCCGGAAATCAAGCGCCTGCCCAACAGGATAATGGCCACAGCCAGCGCTGACGTCCCTTTGAAAGGACTCATCCATCTGCTGCAAGCCGTCATTCATCTCTTGCCTGAGATACCGGATTTGCAGCTTGTCGTTCTGGGCCGTCCCAAAGACAACGGTCCCACAGCCCGGCTTCTGGATCAATCCGATCTACACCGGCATGTTCGCTTTGTGCACGGCTTGAGCACTGATGAACTGGTTACTGAATATGCCAAATCCAGCCTGGCCGTGGTGCCTTCCCTGTACGAAGGCTTCGGTCTCCCGGCTGCCGAGGCCATGGCCTGCGCAGTGCCGGTTATCGCCACTGATGCCGGGGGCCTGCCCGAAGTGGTAGGCAATGCCGGATGCATTGTTCCTCCGGCCGACTCTCAGGCCCTGGCTCGGGTCATCAGATCCCTGTTGTGCAGCCCACAGTCTCTCTACAGCCTGGGCCAAGCCGGCAGGCAGCGCATGCTGACAAAATTTACCTGGCAACGTGCAGCCCAAGAAACGGTTGCTGTGTACCGGAGAGTTATTGAGGAAATAGGGCATTGAGGAATTATGGGATTGAGGAATGGAAGAGATTGAGGGATTGAGGGATCGGGAGATACTCATGCTGGGTGTTTCAGAAAACCTATAACTAAACATCTTTTTACCATCATGCTCACAATACGTCCCCAGTACTTAGACCTCAGGCCCGGCCAGGTGGTGGTCGACCTTGGATGCGGCCAGGGCCGGCATGTGCAGGCCCTGGCCTGGGAGTATCCCCTCCGGATACTGGGTCTGGATCTGGACTTTGACTCTGCGGCAGCCAGTCGAAATGGCCTGCATGAACTGCTGCCGTCCAAGGATCTCCGCCGCACGCGCTGTCTTTTGGCCGCGGCCGACTGCCTGAAAATCCCTCTGCCTGACGCCAGCGCCAGCCACCTCATCTGCTCCGAGGTCTTGGAGCACCTGTCCGACTACCACCGGGCGCTGCAGGAAATCCGCCGTGTGCTCAAACCAGGGGGCACCCTGGCTCTGAGTGTGCCCAGATTTTGGCCGGAGCGCGTGTGCTGGGCTCTGAGCCGCGATTATCAGCACGATCCGGGCGGACATGTGCGCATATTCCAGGCCGCAAGCCTGGGCCTGGAAATCCAGCGTCTGGGGTTTCGGTTCATTCGCTCTCACCATGCCCATGCCCTGCATGCCCCGTACTGGTGGCTCAAATGCCTGCACTGGTCAAAGCGGGACAGCTGGTGGCCGGTGCGTCTCTATCACCGCTTCCTGGTCTGGGACATGCTGGATAAGCCCTTGATGACTCAGGGCTTGGAAAAGGTTCTCAACCCGATCATGGGCAAAAGCGTGGTCATGTATTTTACGGCCAAGGCGTAGCACTCCAGGGACATTTTTCGTTTCCAAGGTCCTTCCTGAGGACGTCTTTTTGGAAGCTACCCCCCCAGTTTCATAGACAATTTTGGCAGTCAATAAAGGCGGTATCTCGTGACCACCCTGTTTCTCCCTGTCGGACAGCTCTCCAAACAGACCATCCTGCATACTGGACGCTTTATTGCCGACACCCAACTGCCATCCGGGGCCATTCCCTGGTTTGATGGTCACCTCCTGGATCCCTGGGATCATGTGGAAGCAGCCATGGGCCTGTCCATTGCCGGCATGCATGCCCAGGCGGAAAAGGCCTATCGATATTTAGCTCGCATACAGGAGACAGACGGCGGATTCTGGCCGGCGTATGCCGACACCATCGCCCTGGATACAACCCGCAAAGAGACCCACCACAGCTCCTACCTGGCCACCGGTGTCTGGCATCACCATATGATCACCGGCAACCGTCAAATCCTCCACAAAATGTGGCCGCACATCAAAGCCGGCCTGGACTTCGCCTGCGCCCAACAAAGCAGACACGGGGACATAGCCTGGGCTGTGGATGCATGCGGCCGAACCTGCCCCGACGCCCTGGTCACCGGATGCAGCTCTATCTTTAAAAGCCTGGAGTGCGGGCTTCGAATAGGTCAAGAACTGGGAAAAGGCAGAGATGATTGGTATGTGTCCCGGGAAAAACTGGGGCGGGCCATCCGGAATAAGCCATGCCGATTCGACCGAACCTGGGAAAGCAAAGCCCGCTACTCTATGGATTGGTTTTACCCTGTGCTCTGCGGAGTCATCTCCGGCCGGCAGGCTCGTGTGCGCCTGCAGCAGCGCTGGTCGGAGTTTGTCCGCCCCGGCTTAGGGTGCCGGTGCGTGAGCGATGAACCGTGGTTCACCGTGGCCGAAACCTGCGAGCTGATCATGGCCTTGACTGCTGCCGGCCACAGGGGCAAAGCGGCGACATTGTTCGCCGATCTGCACCGGGCCAAGCACAGGGACGGATCATATTGGACCGGCTATCAAAGCGAGCTGGACATCTTCTGGCCCCAGGAGAGGACAACGTGGACAGCCGGAGCTGTCCTTCTGGCTGCAGATGCTCTGGCCGGACTGAGTCCGGCCGCCAACCTGTTTACATCGGCGGATATCAAAAATGCACCGATCAGTTCCAGTGCCGACGTGTGCACGGCCGGCAGCCCAAGCGCTTACAGATGAACACAGGCTTTTTGTTTCGTCATCCACAAACATTAACCCCAATGCATCTCAAGGGCACGATGCTTATGCATACAGTCCTGCAGATACATGCTGATCAATGTTTGGTGTGGAATTCCAGTATCTTCTGCCATAGACTTGAAGTATTCTATAACATCCGGAGGCAATCGCAGGGTCACTTGTTTTTTTAATTGCTTCGCGTTATGTCAAGATTGTCTGAGATACGTTCGGCGCTGCAAACAGCCCAGGGTGTTGATCATGGGCAGTTCCTTGAAGAGCCCTGATGCCAGGGCCAGCTTGTAGATCTCGAACGGGGCCTGGCCGCCTTGGCTGGGGTGGAAAAAGATGTCGTGGACGGCCAGTATGCCCCCGGGCCGGACCCAGGAAGCCCAGCAGCGATAGTCCGTCAGGGCGCTTTCCAGACTGTGCCCGCCGTCGATGAACACCAGGGACAGGGGAGTAGCCCACCCACGGGCCGCCAACGCGGAGGAGGCCACTATAGGTACAACGGTATTTTCCAGTCGGGCCAGACGCACTGTCCGCTGGAAGGCGGGAAAGGAGTTCATGACTTCCTGACGGGAGTCGTAGAGCTCCGGATCGTGGTATTCCTCTCCCGGCTGATGCTCTTCCGATCCTTGGTGATGATCGATGGAAAAAAGGACCCCGCCGGATTCTCTGACTCCAGAACCCAGATACAAGGTGGACAGCCCGCAGTAGCTTCCGACTTCCAGGCAGGGTCCAAGCGGGACATAGTCTCGGCCCAACCCATACAAGACCTCGGCCTCGTCCTGGGCCAAAAAGCCTTTGATGTCTCTGGAGAGAGTATGCAGATGGTCAAGAGACATGGGCTATCCTGATAATGGTAAAAGGTAACCTTATTCTATGCTTCATTGGGTTTGCAAAAACTCCATGACCCGGGCGAATCCTTGATCAAATATCTCTTGATTGGACCTCGGACCGCGGGCTGGGCGCAGAATTGCCGAGGGGTGGATGAGGGGAATGGTGTTTTTCTTGAATAGCTGGCCGGAGTTGGCTGTGATCCGGCCCTGAATGTTGCAGACCTGCATGGCCTTGGCTCCCAGTGGCACGTACAGCCGGGCCGGGAAGCGGGCTATGATTCCTTTGAGCATGGGCAGGCAGTGCTGAAGGACCTGTTCAGGCTCTGGAATGGCTGCTTCGTTTTGGGTATGGCAAAGGATGAAATTGGAAATCAGCCAGGTACAGCCCTGGGGCAGATTCTGCATCCGCTTGCGCAGTTCCTGTCCGGCCGGGCCGACAAAGGGCCGGTCCTGCCTGACCTCTTCCTTGCCGGGATTTAAGCCCAAAAAGGCCACATCCACCGGACCCAGGCTGTCCCGGTTGGTGTCCAGGACCACGGTGGGTGCGCCAAACAAAGGACAGGATCGGCACTCCGGTCTGGTCTGGACCGTATCTTTGACCAAAGAAATACATTCAGCCACGCTCAAGGCCAAAGAGCCATGTGGTCTGAAAGACTCGGCATGCTTTTCTGGATGACCTTGCACAAAGAGCTCCCCAAACCTTGTTTGCAATTCAAGTTCATTCAGATTATATATCAAACCCCAAAAATTCCTGAACGCGACGGATGAGAGCCTCTGATGCAGACATTGCACTCTGGGCATCTTCCAGGTCATAAGCCAAATCCGGAGTAATATCCGGCAAGCCGTTGGGATATCTGGTGGGGATGTACATCCGGTCGAGCTTCATCCCTGGAGAAATACTTGTTTTCAAGAAATCAAAGGCCTTCAGGTCCACATCTTGCAGTTCCTCGATCAGCTTACGAATGGAATGCCCCCAAGGATCGGCCCCCAGGGCATACCAGACAGCCTTTACCGCTTTCTCCGCAGCCTGCTGGGCATGAAAGCAGGCATGGGGAAATCGCTCATGGCTGGATAAGAGCCTGGCCGTCTCCAGATCACTCTTGGCGGTCACAAACCAGCGACAGGCTTCGCTTTTTTGCTTTTCCCGACTCATAGACGACCTTTCCTTCCCGTAAAATCCTCTGAATAAACGACCGGTGGGCAATTTCCTCCAACTCCTGCGGAGTGTATATCAAGAGATCCACACCCTGTTTGGGGAAGAGCCTATATATCTCCGCAAAATCCTGATCCCTGTCCAGCCAGCGCTTTTTTGTATCCGTCACGATCAGCAGATCGATATCGCTGTGCCGGGTCTGGGTTCCCCGGGCCCAGGACCCGAAAAGCACTGCCCAATGGGCCCTGCCGGCTTCCAGGACAGGCCGGAGTCTTTTTTGGATTTCTGTAACCTGCATGCAGGAAGCGTAGACCATGCACGTGGGGATGACAATACAAATGCTCCCACGCAGAGCGTAGGAGCATTTTGTACACCAAGCATGTTCTCCAAGGAAGGGCTTATACCTTCTCCAGGATCCCGGCCGCACCCATGCCGCCGCCGATGCACATAGATACAATGCCGTAGCGGACATCGCTTCTGTGCATCTCGTGCAGCAGGGTCGTGGTCAGCTTGGCCCCTGTACAGCCCAAGGGATGGCCCAGAGCGATGGCCCCGCCGTTGACGTTGGCTATGGACTGGTCAATGCCCACCTTGCGCATGCAGTACAGAGCCTGGGAGGCAAAGGCCTCATTGATCTCAAACAGGCCGATATCATCCAAGGACATCTTTGCTTTCTGCAAAACGCCGGGGATGGCCTCTGAAGGGCCAATACCCATGAGCTCCGGGGGGACGCCTTTGACATCGTAGGCCACGAACCGGGCCATGGGGTCCTGGCCCATCTTGTTCACAAAGTCCTCGGAGACCACCAGGGTCACTGCCGCGCCGTCGGTCATCTGAGAGGAGTTTCCTGCGGTCACCGAGCCTCCGGCCTTGAACGGCGACTTCAGCTTGGCCATTTTTTCCATAGTTGTCCGGCGCGGACCGTCGTCAATGTCCACGATTTCGGTATCCTTGACCAGCTCGTCTTTGATCACCTTGGTCCGTTCCACCTCCACCGGAACAATCTCTTCTGCAAACTTTCCGCCTTCTATGGCCTGCAAAGCCCGTTCATTGCTCTGCAAGCCAAAGGCGTCCTGATCCTGCCTGGACACATCGAACTGTTGGGCCACCTTTTCCGCGGTAATGCCCATGGAGGCATACGCCTCGGGCCACTCGGCAATAAGATCCGGGTTGGAGCTGAACTTATTGCCGCCCATGGGCACCATGGTCATGGATTCCGTACCTCCGGCTACAATGCAGTCGGCAAAGCCGGCCATGACCCGTTCCGCGGCCATGGAGATGGACTGCAGCCCGGAGGAGCAGAAACGGTTGACCGTCTGCCCGGGCACTGTATAGGGCAACCCGGCGTTTAAGGCCACCATGCGGCCCACATTCATGCCTTGCTCTGCTTCCGGAAAGGAGCAGCCCAGGATGACGTCCTCAATCTTCTCCGGATCCACCTTGGTTCTTTCCAATAGGTTCTTAAGAGCTACAGTAGCCAGATGGTCCGGTCGGACGTTGGCGAACTTGCCCCGTTTGGCCTTGCAGCCCGGGGTCCGAACTGCTTTGAGTATATAGGCATTGGCCATAATAAACTCCTTCATGAAATGAATTCAGATTGTAATTCTTATGCTTTTTTAAATAACAATATATAAATTTTCAGCCAGTCTGCTGGCTGTAAATTTAATTTCGCAGCGGCTTATTGGTCTTTAACATATGATTGATGCGGTCCACAGTCTTCTGATTGCCACAGAGTTCAACGAATGCCGCCCGCTCGATATCCAAAATGTATTGTTCTGTAACCAGGGTCCCGGCATCCACGTCTCCGCCGGTGATCACATCAGCTACGACGCCGCCCATCTCATACTCATACTCGGTAATGAAGCTGCCTTCTTTCATATTCCACAGCTGGGACTTGACACTGGCCGCCACACTGCGACCCGGGGCCTTGACCACAGCCGGCTTGCGGGGACGATAGTTTTTGGCCAGGCAAAGGACCTTTTGCTTGGCGTCGCCCAGGAGACTGTCTATATCCATGGTCACGGCATCGGCCGGGGTCATGTAACCCAGACCGAAGGCCTCGTCCGCACCCATACTCACCTTGGCCATGGCGATATTTTCAAAGTACTTGAAGATCAAGGGCTGCACATCCAGGCCCAAACGCTCGGCCATTTGGGCCGCCCGGACGCAGAGCTCCTTGGTCCCCCCACCGGCGGGCAAAACACCCACGCCCATTTCCACCAGGCCCATGTAGGTTTCCACATGGGCGTTGATGGCATCGGAATGCAAACAGAACTCGCAGCCACCGCCCAGGGCCATCTGATACGGAGCGGCCACCACAGGGACATGAGCGTATTTCAAGGCCATACTGGCGTTTTGGAATTTCTTGACCGAGGCCTCCAATTCATCGAACTTGTTCTCGGATATGGCCACAGCCAGCATGAACAGGTTGGCCCCTACAGAAAAGCGTTCCCCTTGATTACCCAGAACAATGCCGGCTCCTTCCTTTTCCGCCCGCTGGACACAGGTAAAAACCATATCCAGCATATCGTCGCTGATGGAGTTCTGCGGGGAATGAAACTCCAGGCAAAAAACGCCGTCCCCGATATCCACGATAGAGGCGTTGTCGCAGCTCTCCACCACGCCTTTGGAGGACTTGATCAAGGAGAGGTCGATCTCATCTTCCTTGACCGGAACTTCTTTATACTCTTTGCTTTTCAGATCAAAGTAGTAACGGACCCCGTTTTCCACCTTATAAAAGGCAGGAACCTGATCCAAGCCTTCCGGCACAGCCACTTGGTCGTTCTTGGCCCGCTGCAGGAAATCGTCGATTCCAATGGCGTCGAACATCTCAAAGGGACCGAGTTCCCAGTTAAAGCCCCATTTCATGGCATTGTCCACATTGACCACGTCTTCGGCGATCTCCGGAATGCGCTTATAGGAGTAGAGCAGGGTATCCCGCAGACTACGCCAGGCAAACTCCGCGGCCTTGTCCTGTCCGTTGACCACCGCTTTGAGCTGCTCGCCTGTGCTCTTGGCCATCTTGGCGAACTTGATGGACTCGAACTTCGGCTTCTGAGAGGGTTTGTATTCTCCGGCCTCGTAGTCCCAGTACAGAATCTGGGTCCCCTCAGCGGTTTTTTCTTTCTTGTAGAAACCCTGCTTGGTTTTATTCCCCAATTGGTTATTTTTGACCATATTCTGCACCCAGTCCGGGAGCTTGAACACATCCCGTTCTTCATCCTCGACCAGGGCCTCATAGGAGTTGTTGCCCACATGGACCAAGGTATCCAAGCCCACCAGATCTGCGGTGCGGAAAGCCGCCGATTTGGGCCGGGCCGTGGGTTTTCCGGCCACAGCATCCACTTCCTCCACGCTCATGCCCATATCCATCATGTGGTGAATGGACTTGAAAATGGCATACACCCCGATGCGGTTGCCGATAAAATTGGGGGTGTCTTTGGCAAAAACAATTCCTTTGCCCAGACGTTTATTGATAAAGTCGGCCATGAACCTGACTTTTGCCGGATCGGCCTCGTTGCAGCCCACCACTTCCATGAGCCGCATATAGCGGGGCGGATTGAAGAAATGGGTGACCATGAAGTTCTTGCGTACTTCCGGGGGCAAGGCAGTGGCCATTTCATTCACCGACAGCCCGCTGGTGTTTGTGGACAAGACCGCCTCTTCCTTCATATTGGGTCCAACGGTCTCGGAAAACAGCTTTTTCTTGATATCCATATTCTCCACAACCACTTCGATCACCCAGTCGCATTCCTGCAGGCGATGGGCATGGTCGACAAAGTTGCCCACGTCGATCCGCTGAGCATACTCTTTCAGCAGAAATGGGGCCGGCTTCATCTTTACCAGATCGTCCAGCCCGTTCTGGGCAATACGGTTGCGAACCTGGGGGCTGTCCAGGGAGAGCCCCTTCTTCTTTTCTTCCTCGTTCAGCTCCCGGGGCACTATGTCCAGCAAGATTACATCCAGGCCGGCATTGGCCAGATGGGCGGCAATTGTCGCCCCCATCACTCCAGCTCCCAGGACTCCGGCTTTTTTGATACAGCTCATGTCATCCTCCGCAGGTTTTGGTCAGAAAGTTTATTACTGAACGGTTGGTTGGTATTTATGAATGAATATTCATTCATGTCTCTACCAACTCGCCCGGTACCTGTCAAGAAGCATAGATTTCATTTGCTGATCAGATTTGACAAACCCATGCGCGGGGGTTACATATAAGCCGTTCAATCTCAACAAAGCGCTCAACGTGCTCAAGCCGCTCGGGCCGAAAGCCTATTTTTTGAGTATTTGTATTTTAAGGAGGACAACATGGCGGAAGCTGCTCTGAGGATTGGAGGTCAGCCCAAACAGACCTCCTTCATGGAAAAAGTCATGGAGGTCTTGCCTGAGGGCGGGAATCTCAATCTCTGCCTGACGTGCGGGGCTTGTTCGTCCGGATGCCCAGCTACCGGACTGGAAAACATGGATCCGCGCAAGTTTTTACGCATGGCCGCCCTGGGTCTGGATGAGGAAGTAACCAAGTCTGGATGGGTTTGGTGCTGCACCCAGTGCCGTCGGTGCGTTCACGCGTGCCCTATGAACATCGACATCCCCCGCCTGGTCTACCACGCCCGGGCTGCATGGCCCCGGGATGAACGTCCCAAAGGAATCCGGGGATCCTGCGATGCCGCTCTGAATACGGATGGCTCCAGTGCCATGGGGGCCAGCTCCGAGGACTTCAAGTTCGTGGTCGAAGACGTTCTGGAAGAAGTCCGCGAGGATCAACCCGCCTTCAAGGACATGCAAGTGCCCATCGACAAGCAAGGGGCCACCTACTTCTTGAACCAGAACTCCAGGGAGCCGGTGACTGAGCCGGACGAAATGGTTCCCTTGTGGAAGATCCTGCACACAGGAGGTGCAGATTGGACCTATGGCACCCTGGGCTGGGCCGCAGAGAACTACTGCATGTTCCTTTCCGACGACGAAGCCTGGGAGAAAATTGTTCGCCAGAAGGCCAAGGCAGTGGATGATCTGGGCTGCAAATACTGGCTGAACACGGAGTGAGGCCACGAGATGTACGCGGTCCGGGAGGGACTGCGCAAGTTCAACATTCCGCACAACTTTGAAATCGAATCTATCATTAATCTATACGCGCGTTGGATCCGGGAAGGCAAACTGCCGGTGAACTCGGACTGGAACAAGGACATCAAGGCCAAGTTCACGGTCCAGGACCCCTGCCAGCTGATACGCAAATCCTTTGGCGATCCCATCGCCGAAGAGCTTCGATTTGTGGTCAAGTCAGTTGTCGGCGAAGAGAACTTCATCGACATGCAGCCGAATATGTCCAACAACTTCTGTTGCGGCGGAGGTGGAGGTTTCCTCCAGGCCACCGGCTATGGCGAGCAGCGCCGGCAATACGGAAAGGTCAAGTACGATCAAATCATCTCTACCGGCGCAGACTACTGCATCACCCCATGCCACAATTGCCACTCCCAGATTCACGATCTGAGTGAATTCTACGGGGCCCACTTTCCTGTGGTCCACCTCTGGACACTGATCGCATTGTCCTGCGGGTTTCTCGGGGAGAATGAACGAGAATACCTGGGCGAAGACTTATGTAATTGCGGGCTCTAAGGCTCAAGGAAAAAGCCGCCCTCAAGGGCGGCTTTTTTAATTCAATACCCCAACAGTAGACAATTTCACACAAATAGGCGACGGCTATGAGCAAGCATGTACTCATTGTGGGCGCAGTAGCCCTGGGACCCAAGGTGGCCTCCAGGCTCATGCGCTGCGCCCCGGATACGAAAGTGACCATCTTGGACCGGGACCGGCTCATTTCCTACGGTGGATGCGGCATCCCCTACTTCGTGGGTGGCGACGTCTCGGAAATCAGCGAGTTGCGCAAGACCATGTACCACATGGAGCGAGACGAGGCCTTCTTTCAAAACGTCAAGCACTTTGATGTCTTGACCGGCAAAGAGGTCGTGTCCATCAACCGCAGCCAAAAACAGGTTCTCTACCGGGATGTGGACAGCGGCCACCAAGAACAGCTCAGCTATGACCAGCTCGTTTTGGCCACCGGTACCACCCCGGTTCTGCCCCCGTTACCGGGCACAGACCTCCCCGGAGTATTCACAGTCTCCAACCTGCACGACGCCCAGGCCATCAAGAACAAATTGGTCCAGGGGGACATCGAATCCGCAGTTGTGGTCGGTGGAGGGGCCATCGGTTTGGAGATGGCCGAGGCATTCGCCGATCTGTGGGGAGTGGAAACCACAGTTGTGGAAATGATGGACCATGTTCTGCCCGCTGCTCTGGGACCGGACATGGCCGGCCTGGTGCACAAGAGCCTGGAAGACAACGATGTCCGGGTCATGTGTCAAACCAAAGTCACCGAGGTGATCGGAGACCAGGATAATGGTGTGCAGGGAGTTCGCACATCTCAGGGAGAAATCCCCTGTCAGGCAGTCGTTTTCAGCGTAGGTGTCCGACCCAATAGCAAGCTGGCCCAGGAGGCCGGCTTGAGCATTGGCTCTTTTGGAGGCATAGCGGTCAATGCCCGCCTGCGCACATCCGATCCGGACATCTATGCCGGAGGCGACTGTATTGAACAGCGGCACCTGATTAGCGGAGAAAACCTGATCATGCCTCTGGGCTCCCTGGCCAACCGGCAAGGCCGGATCATCGCCAACAACATCGCCGGAGACAACGATCAGTTCCCCGGGGTTATCGGAAACTTCTGCGTCAAGGTCTTTGATATCGGAGTGGCCCGGGCCGGATTGACTGTGGCCCAGGCCCAGCAGGCAGGATTCGATCCGGAATACGCTTTGGTGGTCCAGCCGGACAGGGCCCATTTTTATCCCACGGCCAATATCATGATTTTAAAGCTCATCGCAGACCGCACAACCAGGCAGGTCTTAGGTATAGAGGCCCTGGGGCCCAATGGAGATGCGGTCAAAGCTCGAGTCGATGCCGTAGCCGCCCTCCTCCCCCATCGGGTGGGCGTGGATGAGATCTGTCATCTGGAAGTCTGCTACTCGCCTCCCTATTCTTTGGCCATGGACATCGTCAACGTGGGAGGCAACGTCCTGCAAAACATCCTGGACGGATACAATCGACCCATATTTCCCCAGGAGCTTCGGGACCTCTTTCCCCACCAAGAGGGAGTGGTCCTGGACGTACGCGCCCCGGACCAAGCCAAACCCGGCCAGGACAAATACGGCCAGCGGTGGATGAATATCCCTCTGGAACAGATCCCGGAGCGGATTTCGGAAGTCCCTACTGACAAACCAGTCTATGTGTATTGCAATACCGGCACCAGATCCTATGAGGTGCAACGCTATTTGAATGCCCATGGGGTGGACCAGGCTCGCGGGGTCCAAGGCTCCTATGCCGTACTCAAGGACCTGGATCCAGAGTTTGATCCCCGCTATGACGGGGAGATTTAAAGAAGGACCGCTCGTGTCTTTAAGGGCAGGTCTTTTTGAAAAGTATATCTTGTTTCATACGTGTCCCGAGTGTTCATGAAAGGAGAACCTCCTATGACCCATACAGATACATCCCGACCCGTAGGCGCCGTTTTGGTCGTCGGCGGGGGGATCACTGGAATGCAAAGCGCCCTGGATCTGGCCGACTCCGGCTATTATGTCTATTTGGTGGAAAAGTCCCCGGCCATCGGCGGGACCATGGCTCAGCTGGACAAGACATTTCCCACCAACGACTGCTCGATGTGAATCATCTCCCCGAAACTGGTCGAGGTCGGCCGGCACGAAAACATCGAAGTCTTGACCCTTGCTGAAGTCCTTTCCCTGGATGGGGAGGAAGGGAATTTTACGGCCACGGTCACATGCGCACCCAGGTACGTGGACATGGACAAGTGCATTGCCTGCGGGCTGTGCGCTGAAAAATGTCCGGCCAAGACTGCGGACGAGTTTGAGGAAGGACTGTCCAAGCGCAAGGCCATCTACCTTCCCTACCCCCAGGCAGTGCCTTTGAAGTACGTCATTGATCACGATCGATGCATCTATTTCAAGAAGGGCAAATGCCGGGCCTGTGAAAAATACTGCCCCACCGGGGCCATCAATTTTGACGAGCAGGAAACCACCCGCAACCTGCAGGTCGGCTCAGTCATCTTAAGCGGCGGGATGCAGACCTTTGATCCCACCGGCGTGGATGTCTACGCCTACGGTCAGCTCAAGAATGTGGTCACCTCCATCGAGTTTGAGCGCATCCTGGCCGCCGGCGGGCCTACGGATGGACATGTGGTCCGCATGAGCGATCATGAACCTGCCAAACGCATTGCCTGGCTCCAGTGCGTGGGCTCCAGGGACCAAAACCGAAGCTCCAATGAGTACTGCTCCGGAGTCTGCTGCATGTACGCCATTAAAGAGGCGGTCATGGCCAAGGAGCACGTGGGACAGGACTTTGAGCCTTCCATCTTTTTTATGGACATGCGCACCTCGGGCAAGGACTTTGAGAAATATTACATCAAGGCCCACAAGGACGGGGTCCGCTTTGTCCGTTCCCGGGTGCATACCATCACCCAGGCCGATGACAGCGGGACCTTGCGCCTGACCTATGCCACGGAAGACGGGCGTCTCATATCCGAAGACTTCGATCTGGTGGTCCTTTCCGTGGGCATGGAAGCAGCCAATCCCGCGGTGCAGACCGCCCAGAACCTGGGCGTGGAGGTTGATTCCTACCGTTTTGTGCGCACCCGGGATTTCAACCCTGTGGCCACCACCAGAAATGGAGTCTATGTGGCCGGGGTTCTGCAAGGCTGCAAGGATATCCCCCAGAGCGTCGTGGAGGCCAGCGCTGCAGCCAGCAACGCAGGACGCGCTTTAGCCACGGCCCGGGGCACCCAGGTCACGGAGAAGAGCTTTCCCCAGGAACGGGAGGTGGCCCAGGAAGAGCCCCGCATCGGGGTCTTTGTCTGCAACTGCGGGACGAATATCGGAGGTATTGCCGATGTCCCGGCCATTGCTGAATACGCCAAATCTTTGCCCGGTGTGGCCTATGTGGAAGAAAACCAGTTTACCTGCTCCCAGGACACCCAGGAAAACATGGCCCAGACCATAAGAGAGCAGAACCTGAACCGGGTGGTGGTGGCCGCCTGCACCCCCAGGACCCACGAGCCTTTATTTCAGGAGACCATCCGCGGCTCAGGCCTGAACTCCTATCTCTTTGAAATGGCCAATATCCGCAATCAGTGTACCTGGGTCCATTCCCAGAATCATGACCGGGCCACGAATAAAGCCAAGGACATGGTCCGCATGGCTATAGCCAAGGCCTATCACCTGGAACCCATCCCCGATATTTCCGTGGATATCGTCAAGAGCGCCTTGGTGGTTGGCGGAGGACTGGCCGGCATGAATGCCGCCCTCTCCCTGGCCGAACAGGGCTTTCCGGTCACTTTGGTGGACAAAGATCAGGAACTGGGGGGAGCGGCCCGGGATGTCAAACATACCTGGAGGGGCTCGGACGTCTCAGAGGTCTTGAATACCTATCGGGAACGGATCGGCAATCACTCCCACATAGAGGTCCTGACCGGATCGGAAATTGAGACCGCCGGCGGATACGTGGGCAACTTCCAGACCCGGATCTCCACTCCACAAGGAGCCAAGGACATCGACCACGGGGTGACCATCCTGGCCACAGGCGGCAAGGCCACGGATACCCAGGAGTATCTGTACAAAACGTCAAGCCGGGTGAGCAAATGGCACGAGCTGGAAAGCAAGCCGGAAGCCGTTGAGGCCGCCAATTGCATAGCCTTTATCCAGTGCGTGGGCTCTCGCGACGCCAACCGGCCCTACTGCTCGCATATCTGCTGTGGAAGTTCCTTGAGCCAGGCCATTGCCATCAAGGAAGCCGATCCCGCCAAACAGGTGGTCATTATCTACCGGGACATCCGCACACCGGGCGAAAAGGAGCTGCTGTACAAAAAAGCCCGCCAATTGGGGGTCATCTTCATCCGCTATGACCTGGAGCACAAACCTGAGGTCAGGGAGACGGACCAGGGCCTGGAAATCCAGATCTTCGATCCGGTCCTGCAGCAAGATGTTATCGTCCAGGCCGATCTCTTGAATCTGGCCACGGCCATAGAACCTCATCCCACCCGGGATCTGGCCTCCACTTTCAAGCTCCCGGTCAATGATGAACAGTTCTTCATGGAGGCCCATGCCAAGCTGCGGCCGGTGGAGTTCGCCTCGGACGGAATATTCGTCTGCGGGCTGGCCCACTATCCCAAGGCTATTGAGGAATCCATCGCCCAGGCCCAGGCCGCTGCCTCCAGGGCCATGACGGTCCTGGCTCAAGACAAGGTCCAGATATCCCCGCTCATCTCCCAAATCGACCAGTCCAAATGCATTGGTTGCGGGTTGTGTGTGGAGCTCTGCCCCTTTGGAGCCATCCAAGCTGAAGAGATTGAAGAGGGCGTGACCCGGGCGGTGAACATTCCGGCTTCGTGCAAGGGCTGCGGCCTGTGTGCAGCCAGCTGTCCCCAGCATGCCATCGACATGCTCCATTTCCGGGACGCCCAGATCGAAGCCTCTCTTGAGGCGGCAGTTTAGTCCTGGTATGAAACTCAAAATCAGGTTATAAAGCATCGCGTTTCTGAACTTATTTATTCGGCAAATTTTCTTTTCTGCGCTAAAAAGCTCAAAAAACATTTCAGATTTGCCCAAGGCAAAGCTGAAGGGAGTTGGTATATATGGACCAGTTTGAACCTAAAATCGTGGCTTTTCTCTGCAACTGGTGCGCGTACGCCGGTGCAGACCTGGCCGGGGTGTCCCGTCTGCAATACCCGGACAATCTGCGCCCGGTCCGGGTCATGTGCTCCGGTCGGGTGGATCCGGTCTTTATCCTGGACGCCATGCTGGACGGCGCGGACGGAGTGCTGGTCTCCGGTTGACACATCGGGGACTGCCATTACCTGGACGGTAATGTGGAAGCGGAAAAAAAGATCGCCCTGACCCAGCACCTTTTGGACCATGCCGGAATCGGAGCCCAGCGCCTGCATCTGGCCTGGGTTTCCTCAGCCGAGGCCCAGAGGTTTGCCCAGGTAGCCACCACAGTGGTCGAAGATGTCCGCCAGGTCGGACCCTTGGACCGCGCATCCCTGGCCTTGCATCTGGAAGCGGTTCGCCGCACCCTGGACAGTGAGTTCGTGCGCTGGACCGTGGGCAAGCAGCGGCGGATCACTCGGGACGGAGATGTCTACGGCCGGAAATGGAACGAAGACACCTTTGTCCAGGCCTTGCAGCGGATCACAGATACAGAATACGAAAAAGACCTCATCTATACGGCCCTCAAGCACGGCAACACCTCGGTGCGGGAAGTCAACAGGGCCACCGGTCTGCCTCTGGCCCGAATCTCCCATCACCTGGCCGACCTGGAACGGACCGGACAGGTGGAATTTAAACGCATGGTGGAACACAAACCGGAATTTGCGGCTGTATAAGGAGTATATACCTATGGCAGGTACCCAAACGAGCGGATCCGTGATGGTGGTCGGTGCCGGGATAACCGGGATGCAGACCGCCTTGGATCTGGCCGACTCAGGATTCAAAGTCTACATGGTGGAGCAATCTGCGTCCATCGGGGGCATGATGTCCCAACTGGACAAGACCTTTCCCACCAATGACTGTGCAATGTGAATTATCTCTCCTGTACTGGTCGAGGTCGGCCGGCACCTAAATATCGAGATCCTGGCCAACAGCCAGATCCAGGCTCTCGAGGGAGAGAAAGGCAATTTTACGGCAACGGTGCACACCAAACCCAGGTATATTGACCCTGAGTCCTGCACCGGATGCGGCGAATGCGCCGCCCACTGCCCGGTGAGTGCAGTGGATGTGTACAACCAAGGCATGCGGGACCGCAAGGCCATTTACATAGACTACGCCCAGGCCGTCCCCCTGTCTTTTACTATAGACCAGGATACATGCATCGGTTGCGGGTTGTGTGAAAAGATGTGCCTGGCCCAAGCCATCACCTATGCGGACCAGGCAAGCGAAAAGACCCTGGACGTCGGAGCTGTGATCCTGTCCGTGGGTACACAGCCCTTTGACCCCTCAGAGCTCGACTACCTGGGCTACGGCCAATTTCCCAACGTGGTCACCAGCATGGAGTTCGAGCGGATTTTGAGCGCCTCCGGACCCTACTTCGGCAACCTCATGCGACCTCTGGACCGTCAGGAGCCGCGCAAGATTGCCTGGTTGCAGTGTGTAGGCTCCAGGGACATAAATCGGTGCCAAAACGCCCACTGCTCCTCGGTATGCTGTATGTATGCCATCAAAGAGGCGGTCATCGCCAAGGAGCACGCCACGGACGATCTGGACTGCGCAGTGTTCTATATGGACATGCGCACCTACGGCAAAGACTTTGAACGCTATTACGATCATGCCCGGGAAGAAGAAGGGGTCCGTTTTATCCGCTCCCGGGTGCATACCATCACCGAAGATCCGGAAACCGGGGATTTGGATCTGACCTATGTCAATGACCAGGGAGAGATGTCCACTGAGAGATTTGATATGGTTGTTTTGTCCGTAGGGCTGGAGGCCGATCCCCAGAGCATGGAACTGGCCCACAAGCTGGGCGTGGGGCTCACTGAGGGCAACTTCTGTCAGACCTCCTCTTTTGCCCCCATCAGCACCTCCAGGGAGGGAGTTTATGTCTGCGGCGCCTTTCAGGGACCCAAAGACATCCCCACCTCGGTGGTGGATGCCAGCGCTGCCTCAGCCCTGGCCGGAGAACTCCTCAATCCGGCCAGATTCCAGGATGCCCAGATCAAGGAAGACGTCCCGGAAAAGAACGTTCAAGGTGAGAGGCCGAGCATCGGGGTCTTTGTCTGCAAGTGCGGGAGCAATATCGCCGGGGTGGTGGATGTGCCTGCAGTACGTGAATACGCTGCTTCCCTGCCTTTTGTGGATTATGCCACAGACAACCTGTACACCTGCTCCCAGAACACCCAGGACGAGATGACCGAGATCATCAAGGAAAAGAACCTGAACCGGGTCATCGTGGCCTCCTGCTCGCCCAAGACCCACGAGCCCTTGTTTCAAGAGACCCTGATCAATGCCGGGATCAACAAATACTTGTTCAACATGGTCAATATCCGCAACCAGGACTCCTGGGTCCATCGCTTCAACCCTGATGTAGCCACGAACAAGGCCAAGGATCTGGTCCGCATGGCTGTGGCCAATGTGGCCCTGAAAGAACCTCTGGAGGAACCTGAGCTCTCGGTCAATCAGAGCGCCCTGGTCATCGGCGGGGGTATTTCCGGAATGACCGCAGCCCTGTCCTTGGCCCGCCAGGGACACCCCACTCATTTAGTGGAGAAGCATTCCCAGTTGGGCGGTCAGGCCCTGTCCCTCTACCGGACCTGGAAGGGCGAGGACATCCAGGAGGATCTCTCGGCCATGATCCAGGAGGTGGACAAAGAGCCCAATCTGACCGTGCACCTGGACAGCAGCGTCACCGACGTGGACGGTTTTGTAGGCAATTTCAACTCCACAGTGTCCACGAACGGGTCAGAACAGACCCTCACTCACGGAGTGACCATCATGGCCACCGGGGCCACGGAACATACCCCTGAGGAATACTTGTACGGTCAGGACCCCAGAGTGAAAACCAGCCTGGAGCTGGACCGCATGTTTCAGGACAACGACCCAGCCCTTGACCAGGCCAACTCTGCGGTCTTCATCCAGTGCGTGGGGTCCAGGGAACCCCACCGACCATACTGCTCACGGGTCTGCTGCACCCATTCCATCCAAAACGCCCTGGAGCTCAAAGAGAAGAATCCGGACATGAATGTCTTCGTCCTCTACCGGGACATCCGGACCTATGGGGAAAAAGAGACCGTCTACAATCAGGCCAGACAGGCCGGGGTCATATTCATCCGCTATGAGCTGGATCACAAGCCGGTGGTGGAACAAAACGGTGATTCTCTGGTGGTCACAGTCCGGGATCATGTCCTCAACCAGCCTTTGGAGATCGAGGCCGATCTGGTTACTTTGGCTTCAGCCATTGTGCCCACGAAGGACGAGACCCTGGCCAACTTCTACAAGGTCTCTTTTACCGACGATGGCTTCTTCGCCGAACGCCACGCCAAGATGGGCCCCTCGGAGTTCGCCACCGACGGGATGTTCCTCTGCGGTTTGGCCCACTATCCCAAATCCATCGATGAATCCGTGGCCCAGGGCAAGGCGGCAGCCGCTAAAGCCATCACCCTGCTGGCTCAGGAAATCATCCATTCCAGCGGCGAGGTGGCCCAGGTTGATCCCATGTATTGCAGCAGCTGCGGGGTGTGCGTCTCAATCTGCCCCTATTCCGCCCCATCGTTTATCGAAGAAGGCCGATTTGCGGGCAAGGCCCAGATCAATCCCTCTCTATGCAAGGGATGCGGATTGTGCGCAGCTTCCTGCCGTTCCGGGGCCATCTCTTTGAAAGGGGCCAACGGCCAGCAGATCTACGCCATGATTGAAGCCCTATAAAATTTTGCATAGGCCGTTTGCAAACGGCCTATGCAAAATTTTATTTATGATATTTCGTAAGATAACTTCATATTGAAACGTGTCCAATACAATAAAGTATATTTAAAAATGTGCAGTCCTCTGCACATTTTTAAGGAGATTGATGTATGTCAGAATGGGAACCGAAAATCGCCGCTTTCCTCTGTAATTGGTGCAGTTACGGAGCGGCTGACCTGGCTGGTGTGAGTCGCATGCAGTATCCGCCCAATATCCGGGTCATCCGCATCCCCTGCACCGGAGCCATGAGCCCGAACTTCATACTCCAGGCCCTGCGTCACGGTGTGGACGGAGTCTGGGTCTCTGGGTGACACCCGGGCGAATGCCACTACATCAGTGGCAATATGTTCGCCAGACGGCGGTTCGTCGTCTTTAAAGACCTGCTGGAGTATATAGGCATCGAACCAGGACGGGTGTATTTCTCCTGGATCTCCTCGGCAGAGGCTACAAAGTTCCAGGCCACAGCCAAAAAGGTGGTGGAACAGATCAAACAGCTCGGTCCAGCCACCCGCCTGGTCAAGGATATTCGCAAGGAGGCGGCATGAACGAGACAACCAAGCAGTTGCGCGAACGGGCTAAGCAGCTGCTCCAGGAAGGAACTGTGGACTGCGTGATCGGTTACGCTCAAGGCAGCGTGCCCATGCAGGAGCAGCCCTTTTTCGCCTACACCCCGGAAGAAGCGGACAAGCTGGTCTGGACCGGATTTTGTACCAATAATCTGGCCAATTTCTTGATCAAGCGTTCCGGCACAAATGCCGTGGTAGCCCAGGGGTGTGTGAGCCGAAACATCATAGGTTTGATCAAGGAAAACCAGGTCCAACGGGAGAACGTGTACATTTTGGGCGTGCATTCCCCGGGCATGCTGGATGCTCATAAGATCCAGGACCACTTCCAGGGCCGGCCCATCTTTGAAGTCCAGGAAGAAGACACTGAAATCATGGTCAAGGGCATGGATTTCGAGGAGCGTCTGAAACGCAAGAAGTTCAAGCGGGACAATTGCTTCACCTGCACCCACAGAAATGCTGTCCTCTATGATGAATTTATCGGTGAAGAAGGTCCCCAGACCGGCGGCGGAGACATAGACAATGTGGCCGCTCCCTGGGAAAAGCTGGACAGCGACGGCCGATGGGAAGCCTTTCGGGAGACATTTCAAGACTGCATCCGTTGTTACGCCTGCCGCAATGTCTGCCCTTTGTGCTACTGCGACGTATGTTTTGTGGATGAAAACAGCCCCCAGTGGGTGGGCAAGTCTCTGCATGAACCGGATGTACACACCTTCCATATCCTGCGCGCCTTTCACTGCGCAGGCAGGTGTACCGATTGCGGGGCCTGCGAGTCGGCTTGTCCGGTAGGCATTAAGATGCGCCGTCTGACCAGCAAGCTCGAAAAGGACATTCGTCAGCTCTATGGCTACCAGCCTGGTCTGGATCTGGAAACCCCGGCCCCCTTAAGCCTGTATCAGCCCAATGACCCGGACGTGGCCGAGTGAGCAAGGAGAGTGAAATGCACGATAAAATAATCGCCAAAAAGGACCTGGACGATTTTGTCCGCTCTATGGCCCAAACCCGGGATGTGTATGCACCGGTGCGGGAGAAATCGGCTATGCTCTGGAAGCAGGTCGATTCAGCCGAAAATCTGGACTTTGAATTCGCCAACACCGAGTTCTCGCCCAAGCCCTTTCTCTTTCCCCAAAATGAACGGCTCATGCATTTTACCAATTCCAGTCAGGACCCAGAGGGAATGATCATGGAGGAAGAGCCGCCCAAGGAGAAGGAGCAGATCCTGCTCAATATACGGCCCTGCGATGCCAAGGCCTTCTGCGTCCTGGATCTGGTCTTTTGCCAGGATGACAAGACGTTGGATGTGTATTGGAAGGACAAGCGGGACAAAACCCTGCTCATGGGCCTGGCCTGCAAGGCCCCCTGCCCTACGTGCTTTTGCACTTCCGTTGATTGCGGACCGCACCATGAGGAAGGCCTGGATGTTCTCCTTGTGGACCTGGGAGACAACCTGCTTGCCCGCCCCTTGACTGAAAAAGGCCAGTCCCTAGTCACCGATCTGGAAGATGCGCCTCAGTCTGCCGTGGACCAGGCTGCCGACCAAAAGAAAAGCTCTGAACAGGCCATCACCAGCCAGGTGGATATGACCAAGATCAGCCAGCGTCCGGTCCTGGAGGAGTACGAGCATCCTTCCTGGGACCGGGTCTTTGAGGCCTGCATCAACTGCGGGACCTGTACCTTTTATTGCCCCACCTGCCATTGCTTCGACATCCAGGACGAGACCCAGGACGAGTTCGGACACCGGGTGCGCAACTGGGACACGTGCATGAGCTGGCTCTTCACCCACCACACCTCGGGGCACAACCCCAGAGGAACCAAGAAGGACCGAGTCAGACAGCGTTTCATGCACAAGTTTAAATACATGCCCATCAAGCTCAATGGTGCTGTGGGCTGTGTGGGGTGTGGACGATGCACCCAGAAATGTCCGGTGAACATCGATGTCCGAACTGTGGTCAACAGCATGAACGAATAAGGTTGCTTGATTATGAAAAACCCATACCTGCCCTACCCGGTGCGGATCAAGAATGTGCAGATCGCCACCGAGGACAAGAGCCTACGAACCTATGACTTTGAGTTTATACATCCGGAAGACGCCGAAGCCTTTGAGTACCTGCCCGGCCAGTTCGCCGAGCTCTCTGTGCCCGGCTATGGTGAGGCTCCTATCGGGATCGCCTCCAGCCCCACAGAAGGCAAGGATCTCAGATTTACCGTGAGCAAGGCCGGTGTGGTGACCACCAAGCTGCACAGCATGGAGCAAGGCGAGGTCATGGGGGTGCGCGGACCTCTCGGACATCCCTACCCCTTGGCCGACATGGAGGGCAAGAACATCGTCATCCTGGCCGGAGGATATGCAGTGACCACCCTGCGCTCGACCATGGTCTGGCTTCTGCATCCCGACAACCGGGACAAATACAAAGAGATCACCTTTATCTACGGGGCCCGCACTCCCGGCATGCTCCTGTACAAGGATCTCCTGGAGGAATGGGATGCCCGCAGCGACGTGAACACCTACATCACCATCGATAATGAAGTGGAAGGCTGGGACAAGTACGTGGGTTTTGTCCCCCAAATCGCGGACCAGGTCTCTCCCAAGCCGGACAATGCCGTGGCCCTGATCTGCGGACCGCCGGTGATGATCAAGTTCACCCAGCCGGTGCTGGACAAGATGGACTGGACCGGGGACCAGATCATAATGAGTCTGGAAAACCGCATGAAATGCGGAATCGGCATCTGCGGCCGATGCAATGTAGGCCCTTACTACGTCTGCAAGGACGGGCCTGTGTTCACTAAGGCCCAGCTGGACGAACTCCCCAAAGAATATTGATTGGACGCGGCCTTGAAGGCCGCGTCCAATCAATATTCTTTATTAAGTGAATCACATTTATACCAGACTCCAGAACCTTCACTCGTATGAAGCATCACCTCACTCTCGATCAATCAGGCAAGCATTTTTTGGGCGCTTTGGCCCAAAAAATTATTTCAGATTTGCTCAAGGCAAAGCTGAAAGCTGAAAGCTGAATATGTTCACTGCCCTCCTTCCAGTATTCATCATCATCTTCATAGGTTATGCCTGTAAACACCTCGGCTTTCCCGGTGATGGTTTTTGGGGCGCGGCCGAGCGCATGACCTACTTTGTCTTTTTCCCCGCCCTTTTGATCAACAAGCTGGCCTTTGCCTCTTTTGCCGCCTCCACCGCCCTGCCAATGGCCGCGGCTATCATGGCTACCATACTCACTCTCAGCGCCGGATTGCTCCTTTTGCGGCCGCGCAATATGTGGACCGGCCCGGTTTTTTCCTCGGTCTTTCAAGGTAGTATCCGGTTTAATACCTTTGTCGGTCTGGCTGCTGTCTCCGCCTTGCTCGGGTCATCCGGAGTGACCCTGGCTGCTGTAGCTCTTATGGCCATGATCCCGCTTATCAATCTCCTGTGCGTGCCCACAGTGGCCTACTTTGGACGCAAAAATGCCGGCGGAATGCTGCGCATGGCCTGGGAGATACTGCGCAACCCCCTCATTTTGGCCTGTCTCATTGGATTCACAATAAATATCATCCAGATACCCAAGCCGGCAGGCATCTTTCAGGTTTTTGATCTTGTGGGCCGGGCCGCCCTGCCGGTGGGACTGCTGGCTGTAGGTGCCGGCCTGCAGGTTACCAGACTGCATACCAACCTCAGTGGCCTTCTGGCTTCCTGCGTGACCAAGCTGATCCTGTTTCCCTTGCTCACCGCCCTTTTCTGCCTTGTGTTTCAGGTCACCGGGGAAGCCAAAACTGTGGCTGTTCTTTTCGCCTCCCTGCCTACCGCTGTTTCCGCTTTTATTCTGGCCCGCCAACTAGGTGGAGACACGACTCTGATGGCCTCCATTGTTACTGTGCACACTGTTGCGGCAGTAGCCACCATGCCGCTTATGCTGGCCCTTTTGGGATAGCCTGGTTCTTGGGTTATACGGCCTCCATGTCGAATTGCCGGGTCATAGCACAATCATGTGTTGACATTTGTCCACAGTGCATTAAAATCACTACGTATCATGGATGGTAGATCGTTGAGCTCCAAGAGATTCATGGACAAGCAGCATATTTTTCTGAACAGGCTTTGATCTGAAGAGCACCTTTGACGTGTGCGGCTCAGTGGTTGAAATCATCGCTGTTGTCCTTGCCTTCACACCTGTGTACGCGTGCTTTGAGTCCAGAGTAGATAGTCAACGTTACACTCCGAACGATTCAACAACCTTTTCTCACAACAAGGAGGAAATCTCATGCACCTGTCCAAACATCTCTTCATCGGTCTGGTCGCGGTCCTTACCGCGGCTCTGTGCACTCCAGCCTTAGCCGCTGAGCAAAAACAACTGCCCAAGGTGGACAACTTCATTTTCCTTTTCGATGCCTCTGGATCCATGCGGGACAACTACCTGGAACAAGGGATGTTTCAAAGCGCCTCCGGAACCACCTCTTCCACAGGAGAAGAGGAATACTTCAAGTTCGGTTTCGCCAAAAAGGCCATGCTGTCCATGAACAAGATGATCCCAGAGGTGGATTATCAGGCTGGTCTGTATTCCGCAGCCACCGGCTTTCAGACCTTTGTGGACATGGAGCCCTACGACACTGAATCCATGGACCAAGCCATCCAGAAAACCCAGGTCGCACCCAGGATGTATGGCTTCGACACCCCATTGGCCGACGGTATCAGCAAGCTGGAGCCCGCCCTTGAGGGTCTTTCCGGCCCAACAGCCGTTGTGGTGTTTACAGACGGCGGGGCCAATCAGGGCGGAGATCCCGCCCCAGTCGTCAATCGACTGAGCAATGAGTACAACACATGCTTTCATATCGTCAGTTACGCCCAATCCAAGGATGAGAAAAAGACCGTAAATGCCATGGCTCAAGCCAAGGATTGCTCAATTCTGGTATCCGGGGCGGACATGCAGGACCGGGACAAAATGAAGGGTTTTGTAAAGCGGGTATTTTACACGACCGCCCAGGACAGTGACGGTGACGGTGTCTTTGACGAAAAAGATGAGTGCCCGAATACTCCGGCCGGTGTAGAAGTCGACGACGTGGGCTGCCCTGTGGACAGTGACGGCGACGGAGTCGCGGATTACATGGACGAATGCCCGAACACGCCGTCGGGAATGCAGGTAAATGACCAGGGCTGCCCAGATTCCGATGGGGACGGAGTCTACGACAACATCGACCAATGCCCGGACACCGAAGCCGGAGTGGAGGTTGATGACGTGGGCTGCCCCTTCCCTGTGAGCAAGCAGATCAAAGTGCAATTCGATTTCGACAAAGCCACGGTCAAAGACACATACCACAGCGAGCTTCAAAAAGTGGCTGACTACCTGAAACGCAATCCGGAAACGGACATGACTATCAAAGGCTACACCGACAGCACAGGACCGGCTGAATACAATATGCGTCTGTCTGAGAAACGGGCCGCCAATGTCAGAGACTATTTGGTGGATAAGCTGGATGTAGACGCCGACAGGCTGACCACCAAAGGCTACGGCGAAACCCGCCCTGTGGCTGACAACTCTAGCCAGGCCGGCCGGCAAAAGAACCGCCGAGTGGTAGGGGTGGTCTCCAAATAATCTTTAGTGCATAAACGGCAAACAAAGAAGGGAGGCCCAGGCCTCCCTTTTTTGTTTGCCTGCCTCGGAATATGACCTGTGCAGCAATAGGCACAAGCCTCGGGCCCAAAGTCTCGGGGCAAAGACTCTGGGCTTTGAAGGCAAAAATGCGCAAACTCTCAGCGGAGAAAACCACAGTATGATTCACCGATGGATTCCCTGGAAATTCATAGTCAAAAGGGCGGCCAAGGCCTACGGGATTGTCGATCCTCTCTCGGTCATGGCCAGGGTTCGCCGCTTTGCTCAACCCTCGGAAGTGCAAGAACCTATTGAGCTTTTGCGAGCCGGTATCATTTTCCATGCCCGGGGCCTTATCAACACCAAAGCCATCCAGCACAACCTGGATTGGGTCTGGCCCTACTGGGTGGAGCGTCAATTCAACCCCAAGGATGTTTCCTTCATCCCTCGTGGATTTTCTTTCAGCCATGTCAATCTGACTCATCGCAACTGGACGGCCGTTGGGCATCCCGGGCTTTTTCTGTATCCCATCATCGACCCCCGAGGCCTGTTCACTCCACTCTTCGACGGCTGGTCTATGGACTTTTGGCTCCAGCTTCCAGGCGGAGATATGATCCTGCCTTCCAGGCACTCCGACGTCCGGCAGGTTCTGCATTTTCATCCCCATATGCACGTTGAGACCGAGATGCGTGATCAATCCTGGCACCTGAGCAGCCAATGCTCCCTGCAGATAGATGAGAAGAACAATCCAGCCGCCTGCATGCGGGTTCGGGCCCAGGCCCCGGCCGGCAGCAAGCTTATTTTGGCCTTGCGTCCATACAATCCGGAAGGCATTCAATTTATTGAAAAAGTAAACTACAATCCGTCAGCCGGAGCATGGGTTGTGAACGGCTCCACCCAGGTCTTGTTTGACCGTAAGCCGGAGCATCTTCTCTTTTCCGACTACGCCCGGGGGGATGTAGTCCATAAAACTGACCAAAAACAACGGGAGCTCAGCGTCGACTGCAAAGTAGGCATGGCTACGGCTGCGGCTCTGTTCCCCCTCACCGGCTCAAAGCCGGAACAGGAAATCAGGGCCCGGATTCCTCTGTCTGTAGCTGAAGACAAGCGGATCAAAAAACGCAGTCCCTGCCCAGCCCCCTTATCCACTTGGGATGAAGCCCTGGAAGGGGCATGCCGGCTGCGACTGCCCGACTCAAAGCTCACTTGGCTGTACAACACAGCTGTGCGAACCTTAGTCCTTCTTTCCGCCCGGGATGTCGTTCCCGGACCTTACACCTACCGTCGATTCTGGTTCCGGGATGCCTGCTTCATGCTCCATGCCTTGCTCAACCTGGGCTTTACCGATACAGTGGAGAGAATCATCCAGGCCTTTCCCTTGCGGCAGAAGAAGTCCGGATATTTTCAGTCCCAGGCCGGGGAATGGGATTCCAATGGACAGGTGCTCTGGTTCTTGGAACGCTTTGAGCGACTGAGCAAGCGCCAGCTGGACCCGGAGATGATTTCCTCAGTTGTCCTGGCAGTGAAATGGATCCAGGCCAAACGCCTGCCCTACAGCAAGGACAGCCTGCATGCCGGCCTCCTGCCCGCTGGCTTCAGCGCCGAGCACTTGGGTCCCAACGACTACTACTACTGGGATGATATGTGGGGCGCGGCCGGACTGCAAAGCGCTGCCAACATCCTGCAACGCCACGATCGGCCTCAGGAAATGAGCCGGGCGACCCAGGCCGGAAATGACTTTATGCGGGCCATCTGGAACAGCATTGAGGCCATACCCAATGAACGTAGCTCAGGCGGTATCCCCGCCTCTCCCTACAGGCGCTTGGATGCCGGTGCTGTCGGCTCCCTGGTAGCGGACTATCCCTTGCAGATCACTCCGGGAGGGGACAGCCGGATCATGAGCACTGTGCAATTTTTGATGCACAACTGTTTTTTTCAAGGTGGCTTTTTTCAAGACATGATCCACTCTGGGATCAATCCCTACCTGACCCTGTGCATAGCCCAAAGCCTCCTGCGGGCCCAGGATATGCAATGTCTGGATTTGGTCCGCACTGTGGCCGACTTGGCCTCGCCCACCGGTCAATGGCCGGAAGCCATCCACCCCCTCACCTTCGGCGGCTGCATGGGCGACGGCCAACACGGGTGGGCGGCCAGTGAGTGGGTTATGATCCTGCGCAATATGTTTGTCCGGGAAGAAGATCAGGCCTTGATTGTGGGTTCCGGTCTGGACCCGAACTGGCTCCGGAGCGGGGAGCCTTTAGAGTTTGGTCCCACTTTGACCCCCTACGGAAAAATCAGCATCTTTCTGGCCGGGACCGGGGAGGCGGAGGCTTCGATACACATTACCGGCACTGTAGACCCGGACAAGACATCTATCAATGTACGTGTTCCCGGTTATGCAGCCCAACGTATCCACACCATGGATCAGGAATACCGACTGACTCAGATATGAATATTGCTATGTTTACCAACACCTACCTCCCCCATGTGGGAGGGGTCGCTCGATCGGTTTCCGCTTTTGCCCTGGACCTTACCCAGATGGGGCATGCCGTGACCGTAGTCGCCCCGCATTTTGAGGGCCAAACCACGCAAGAGCCCAGCCAAGTGCATGTCATACGCGTGCCGGCCATCCAGAACTTCAACGGCAGCGACTTTTCGGTCCGCCTGCCCATTCCCTTTGCCCTGTCCGAACGTATAGACAGCCTGACCCCGGAACTCATTCACAGCCACCATCCCTTTCTTCTGGGAGACACGGCCATGCGCGTGGCCAGGCAGCGCAATCTTCCCCTGATCTTCACCCATCACACCATGTACGAATGGTATACCCATTACGTACCTTTTGATTCCAAAGGAATGAAGCGTTTTGTGATCAACCTCTCCACCCAGTACGCCAATATGTGCTCCGCAGTGATCGCTCCCAGCCAAAGTATCGCCCGTATTCTGCGCCGGCGGGGCGTGCTTACGCACATAGAGGTCATTCCGACTGGCATTGACATACACCATTTTGCATCCGGGCAAGGACATAAAGTCCGGGAAGAGTTCAATCTGAAAGCCGATACCCGGATCATAGGCCATGTCGGTCGCCTGGCCCCGGAGAAGAACCTTTCCTTCTTAGCCCGGGCCGTGACTGCGGCCATGCAGGATCTGCCGGATACCGTCTTTCTCCTGGTCGGGGATGGCCCCAGCCTGCAAGAGATCCAGGAACTTTTTTCCAGGCAAGGCCTGGGACATCGCTTGATTTGGGCCGGAAAGCGATCTGGAAAAGATTTGGCCGATGCCTACGCGGCTATGGACCTTTTTGCCTTCGCCTCCCGCACTGAAACCCAGGGCCTGGTCTTGGCTGAAGCCATGGCCGCCTCCACTCCGGTGGTGGCCCTGGATGCCTCCGGAAGCCGGGAAGTGGTCAAGGATGGGGTCAACGGACGCCTTATTGCAAAAAACAGCCCAGAACAGACCTTTACTCAAGCCATAACCGAGATGCTCGCCCCAGGACAGGCCCTGAATCAGTACCAGTCCCAGGCCAGGAAGACCGCTGACAGCTTTTCCCGCCAAGCCAGTGCCCGCAAGCTGAGTGAGCTGTATCAAACCCTACGCGGCGCGCACAAAGACCGCCAGGTCCACGATTCGGAAGCCATACTTTCCTGGGATCTGCTGCTTCGTTCTCTCAAAACTGAATGGGATCTTTTCTCCCAAAAGACCCAAGCCGTTGTCCATGCGGTCACCTCGGAGAAGAAGGGTCTGCCCAGAGGAAGGATGTGACAGGCTCACTCCCGCAACACAGGATGTGACCATCAATGAACCGGCAATGAGCCGGGAGCAGGAGAGGGTAAAGATGAAAAAGATTGAAATCATTGTCCGACCGTTTAAGGTGGATGAGGTCAAGGACAGCCTCAATGCCGTGGGCATTCAGGGCATGACCGTGACCGAGGTCAAAGGCTATGGCCGCCAACGGGGCCATACTGAGATCTATCGAGGTGCTGAATACCATGTGGACTTTGTCCCCAAAGCCAAAATAGAAGTAGTGGTCGAAGAGCAGATGGTGGATCAGGCGCTCACTGCGGCCCAGGAAGCGTCTCGAACCGGAAAGATTGGGGACGGGAAGATCTTTATCACCCCAACTGAAGAGGCCATTCGCATCCGGACCGGAGAGACGGGGGAGGATGCGCTGTAGCCAGCAAGGGCGACCGCCGGTCGCCCCTACAAACTTCACGGCAGCACATTGTTGATTCTTACATAGGGGTCATCCAACAGCTTGTAAGGGCGACTGGCAGTCGCCCTTTTGGGAATACTGGTATCACCACAACACACGTTTCATCCTTGATCAATCCGGCAAATTCATTCTTTTTTTCCCGCTTTGGGGCAAAAAAATATATCAGATTTGCCGGTGGCAAAGCTGAAAACGTAACCAAGTATTGGGATTTTGCCTGCTACCGCTTGACTACCAGTATCGACTTGGTACACTTGCGGACAACTTTTTCAGCGACTGAACCCAGCAGGATCTCTTGCAGATTACTGCCTCCGTGGGAACCGAGAACAATCATAGATACGTTATCCTCTTTTTCCGTTTTCAGAATTTCCCGGACCGGAACACCAACCACAACTTTGGGAAGCACAGTAAAGCCTTGATCCTGGAGCTTTTGAGCCATGTTATCCAATTCAATTTGTGCACTGTCCAAAATATGCTTTTCCACTTCTTCGGCCCGACCGTAGGCATAGTGTTCCATGGCCATAAAGCTTCTTTCGTCCACTACATGGAGCAGGATCACTGTGTCCGCGCCCCTGGCCCGCAAATCTTCAAAAACCTCCAACACCTGGTAAGATCGTTCGGAAAAGTCGGTTGGAAAAAGGATCGTCTTCAACATGCTGCATACTCCTTTGATGAAACGGCACAGAGCCCAATATGAGCGGAATTTGTGTGCAATGCAACTCCTGCTCGGCTCACTGCCGGATGAGGTTGTACCAACTGGCTGAGCATATACATATATCGAGCCTGGGGAGCACATTATGAGCCTGGATACGCGTCGAAGCGGCCTTCTTCTCCATCCCACTTCCCTGCCTGGACCGCACGGGATCGGCGACTTGGGTCCGGCAGCTTATCGCTTTGTGGACTGCCTGGCCCAAAGCGAGCAAAGCCTGTGGCAGGTCCTGCCCCTTGGCCCCACAGGGTACGGCAACTCCCCGTATATGTGCCTTTCCGCATTCGCTGGGAATCCTTTGCTCATCAGCTTGGAGCAGCTCAGTGAGGAAGGCCTGCTGACCAGGGATGAGATCCGCTCTCATCCAGAGTTCACTGCCCATCGGGTGGATTACAGCGCCGTCCAGTCATTCAAGCGCCCCCTTCTGGCCGCTGCCTTTTCACGGTTCATGTCCACCCCAGACCATCCCCATCATACAGAATACGCAGCATTTTGCCATACCCACCAGGGCTGGCTGGATTTTTTTGCCTTGTTCATGGCCCTCAAAGAGGCCCATGACCAGGCGGCCTGGACCATGTGGGACGCTGGAGCCGCTCAGAGGGACCCCGAGGCCTTGCAGGCTTGGCAGGCTAGCCTGAAATCAGAGATTGAGTTTCATAAGTATTTGCAGTTCTTATTTTTGAGGCAATGGACAGCCTTGAAGAGCTACTGCAACCACCGCGGCGTATCCATTATCGGCGATCTCCCCCTGTATGTAGCCCACGACAGCGCCGAGGTCTGGAGCCGACCCTTTCTTTTTCACTTAAACCCCGACGGAAGTCCCGCAGTAGTCGCCGGCGTGCCCCCGGATTACTTCAGTTCCACAGGCCAGTTATGGGGAAACCCCATTTATCGCTGGGAGCGTATGGCCGAGAACGGCTATGCATGGTGGATTGAACGTTTCCAGTTGAACCTGACCCTGTTCGATATCCTACGCATCGACCACTTCCGGGGCTTTGAGGCCTATTGGGAAGTTCCGGCCCATGCACAGACTGCAGTCCACGGACGCTGGGTCAAAGGGCCCGGCCAAGACCTGTTCAGGGCAGTCCAGGCCGCTCTGGGCCCTGTCCAGGTCATAGCTGAAGACCTCGGAGTCATCACAGAAGAGGTGGATGCTCTGCGGGACACATTGGGTTTTCCCGGCATGCGCATCCTGCAAATGGCCTTTGGCAACGATCCCAAGGCCTCGGAGTACAGACCGCACAACCACGTCCACCGCAGTGTGGCTTATACAGCCACTCACGACCACAACACAAGCGTGGGCTGGTTCACCTCTCCTCCAGGGAGCCAAAGCACCCAGAGCCGGGAGGAAATCGAAAGGGAACGCAGATATCTTTTGGACTATGTGGGAACCAACGGAGAGGAGATCCACTGGGACCTCATCCGCCTGGCCTTGGGCTCCACAGCCCGAACTGCCGTCATCCCCCTGCAAGACATTCTGGGCCTGGGCACTGAGGCCAGAATGAACCGTCCCGGGACCTCGGAAGGCAACTGGGAATGGCGGTTCACCTATGAACAGCTCCGTTTGGAGATTCTGGCCCGGCTCAAGCGGGAAACCGAGATTTTTGAACGATGCTGAAAAGTTACAGCTCTGCTTGCGGCAAAACCAAAACTTTTCCTTATCAACCATAAGGATTTGCCGTTTTTATCGATACCTTTTATGCCTGCAAAGCCGAAGGCACAGCACAACGAAGTATACAAAATACCTATGCACCAATCGAATGTCATTCTCAACAACGACCCTTTGTGGTACAAAGACGCGGTTATCTATCAACTGCATATCAAAACATTTTTTGATGCAGACAATAATGGAATTGGTGACCTGCCTGGTCTGCTCTCCAAGCTCAACTACCTGCAAGAGCTGGGATGTACAGCCATATGGCTGCTGCCTTTCTACCCCTCACCGTTGCGCGACGATGGATACGACATTGCCGACTACGAGAACATCCATCCCCATTACGGGACCATCCACGACTTCCGCAATCTCCTCCATGCAGCCCATGAGCGAGGAATTCGGATCATAACCGAACTGGTACTCAACCACACCTCGGATCAGCATGAATGGTTCCAGAAGGCACGCAGGTCTGAACCAGGCTCACCGGAACGAAACTTCTACGTCTGGAGCGACACCCCGGACAAGTACCAGGAAGCCAGAATTATTTTCAAGGACTTCGAAACATCCAACTGGACCTGGGATCCGGTGGCCAAGGCCTATTTTTGGCACCGCTTCTACTCCCACCAGCCGGACCTGAACTTCGACAACCGGGATGTGCATGAGGCCTTGTTTCGGGTCATCGACTTCTGGTTCGGGATGGGTGTAGACGGTATGCGCCTGGATGCGGTGCCTTATCTGTATGAACGGGAGGGGACCAACTGCGAAAACCTGCCCGAAACCCACCAGTTCTTAAAAGACCTGCGCCAGTATGTGGATCAGAAATACCCCAACCGCATGCTTTTGGCCGAAGCCAACCAGTGGCCGGAGGAAGCAGCCGCCTATTTCGGCGGCGGCAATGAATGCCACATGGCCTTTCACTTCCCCATCATGCCCCGCTTATTCATGTCCCTGTGGATGGAGGACCGTTTTCCGATCATCGACATCCTGGAGCAGACCCCGGACATCCCCCATTCCAGCCAGTGGGCCATCTTCCTGCGCAATCACGACGAGTTGACCTTGGAGATGGTCACCGACGAAGAACGGGACTATATGTACCGCATGTACGCCAAGGATCCCCGGGCCCGAATCAATCTGGGCATCCGTCGCCGCCTGGCCCCTCTTTTGAACAACAACCGGCGCAAACTGGAGCTCATGAATTTTCTGTTGTTTTCCCTCCCCGGAACCCCGATCATCTACTACGGGGACGAGATCGGCATGGGGGACAACTACTACCTGGGCGACCGCAACGGTGTGCGCACCCCCATGCAGTGGAGCCCGGACCGCAACGCAGGGTTCTCCAAGACCAATCCCCAGCAGCTCTATCTGCCGGTGATCATGGATCCAGAGTACCACTATGAAGTGGTCAATGTGGAGAACCAGGACAAGAACCCTTCCTCCCTGCTGTGGTGGATGCGCCGGGTCATTGCCATGCGCAAGCGGTTCAAGGCCTTTGGCCAGGGAAATATCCAGTTCCTGTTTCCGGAGAACCCCAAGGTCCTGGCCTTTATCCGCAGCTATAAGGACGAAACCATCTTGGTCATCATCAACCTGTCCCGCTTTGCTCAGGCAGTATACCTGGATCTTTCAGCCTACAGCGGATGTGTCCCTGAGGATCTGTTCAGCGGCAACGAGTTTCCTCAGATCAAGGACAGCCCCTACCAGTTTACCATGGGCATGAATGACTACTTCTGGTTTCAGCTGGTCCGCAGCCATGACCACCAGGAAAGCCCTCCCGGGCAAAGGATCCCTGAGCTGGAAATGCATGGGCGCTGGGACAGTTTGTTGCAAGGCACCAGCCTGGAAGTGCTGGAAAAAGAGGTTTTGCCTCCATATCTGTACCGCAGTCACTGGTCCAGGGCCACCAGCAAAAGACTTTTAGATGTCCAGATCAAAGACCGCATCCCCATCACCTCAGCCCAGGATCACCACTGGCTGCTCATCGTCCTGGCCTTATTCGCCGAAGGGGATCCGGAAAACCATCTCCTGGCCCTTTCCTTTCAGGAATGCCACCTGGATTCCCGCCCGGAAAACATTCCTGAGCACTCAGTTCTGGCCCATCTCTCCTTTCCTGGAAGTACAGGAGTGCTCTTTGACGGCCTCTATGACCCCCATCTGCAGCAGGCCCTGCTGCAGCAGTTGCAAGAAAGGCAATCAGTGCTCGGAGTCGGGGGCAGACTCAAATTTGTCCCCACGCACGACCTGGACAAGATGTGGTCCCCATCAGGGGCAGGTATTTCTTCCAAAGTCCTCTCTGAAAAGCACAACAACCTGTGCATCCTCTATGATCAGAAGGTATGCCTGAAACTGTATCGCTGCCTGGAGGAAGGGACCAACCCAGGGGTGGAAATGCTGACCTTTCTGGGCCGCAACGGCACCTTGGCCAATGTGCCCACCCTTGCCGGGGAGCTTGTGTACCACAGTCCACCCAATGAGCCTTTCAGCTTGGGCATTTTCCGGGATTTCATTCCCAATCAGGGCCAAGGGGACGCCTGGAAGCTGACCCGGGACGCCTTGTACCGGTTTTTTGAAACCGTTCTGACCACCCGTCCCAGTCTGGATGAAGCCGTCCAGCTGCCGTCTTCAGTATTTGATATAAACTACGAAAACATTCCCCAACCATTGCAGGAATGCATAGGTACTCCTTATCTGGATCTCATAGCTCAGCTGGGAACCACCACCGGGAGCTTGCATTCCAGGCTGGCCCGTCCAAAGGAATACCCCGGTTTCCAGCCCGAGCCCTTTTCCACTTTATATCAACGCTCCGAGTATCAGGCCATCCGCACCTTGATCCGCCGAACGCTGTATGCCCTGCGGCGCCGCTATCACCGCATTCCTCCGGATTGTATACATTTGGCCGAGTTTGTGCTGGAATCGGAGCAGAATCTGATCGCCTTTGCCCGGAATATCATCCAAACTAAGCTCCGGGCTCAAAAGATCCGTATCCACGGAAATTATAATCTCACCCATGTCCTGTTCACCGGCAACAACTTTGCAGTGCTCAACTTTGAAGGCGACCCGGGTAAGCCTCTGAGCCAACGCCGATTGAAGCGCTCCGGGCTCATGGATGTAGCCACCATGATCGGTTCCTTCTTTTACGCGGCCAATACCGGTTTGCAAGCCTTTGCCCACTTGCACCCGGAGGACCATGCCAACCTCAAGTTGTGGATTGATCCCTGGCACAAGGTGCTCAGCGGAACATTTTTAAACGCCTACCTCCAGGAAGCATACAACCAGACATTTATTCCTCAGGAAAGGATGCAGATCCAGACCTTGCTCAACCACTACCTCCTGGAACAGGCCTTTCACGACATATTGTACCGACTCAACACCCAACCGGAAGGGCTGTACATTCCTTTGCAGGGATTGCAGAATATTATGGCTTGGCAATAAAATTTTTCCGGATCGTGGTCCGATCTTGAAAAACTTTTACTTTGCGTTTTATTCCTATTTATTAAAAATAGGTTTGGCGCTGCCAGAGGCTGCACTGAAATCTCAACCACAAACGAGGTCCTGCTTATGACCGATACTGTATACACTGATATAACCCGTTTTTCCGAGCTGGACATCTATCTATTCAAGAAGGGCAGCCATTATCGTCTGTTTGACAAATTAGGCTCCCACCCAATGCATCGGGAGGGAAAACCGGGCACCTATTTTGCCGTCTGGGCCCCTAATGCCCGCTCTGTCTCAATCATAGGAGACTTCAACACCTGGGACGTGGACCGGCATCCCCTCGCCTGCCGTCAAGACGGCTCCGGCATCTGGGAAGGCTTTCTTCCCAGGGTGGGGTCCGGGACTGTATATAAGTACCACATCATCTCCGAAGCATCCGATTACCGTATGGATAAGGCCGATCCCTTTGCCCGGCTCTGGGAGACCCCACCCCAGACAGGGACAAAAGTTTGGCATCCGGAGTACTCCTGGCAGGACAAGGCCTGGATGGAAAAGCGCAAGGAAAAAAATGCCCTCAATGCCCCCCTGTCCATTTACGAGGTCCATTTGGGCTCCTGGGCCCGCCGGCCGGATGGTGATTTCCTCACCTATCGGGAGTTGGCCGAAAGCCTGGGCCGCTACGTACTGGATATGGGTTTTACCCATGTAGAGTTTATGCCGGTCATGGAACACCCTTTTTACGGCTCCTGGGGGTACCAATGCCTGGGCTTTTTCGCCCCCACTTCCAGATACGGCACCCCTGAGGATTTCATGGCCTTGGTTGACCATCTGCACAGCCTGGACATCGGGGTCATTTTGGACTGGGTTCCATCCCACTTTCCCAATGACGGCAACGGACTGGCCTATTTCGACGGCACGCATCTCTTTGAACACGCCGACCCCAGGCAAGGGTTTCATCCGGAATGGAAGAGCTCCATTTTCAACTACAGCCGAAATGAGGTCCGCTCTTTTCTGATTTCCAGCGCCCTGTACTGGCTGGAAGCCTTCCACGCCGACGGACTGCGGGTGGACGCTGTCGCCTCCATGCTCTATCTGGACTACGGTCGCGAAGACGGAGAATGGATTCCCAATGAATACGGGGGCAGGGAGAATGTGGCGGCCATCGACTTTATCCGCACCTTAAACCAGGAGGTGTACAGAACCCATCCGGATGTGCAGGTCATAGCTGAAGAGTCCACAGCCTGGCCCATGGTCACCAGACCTCCCTATGCCGGAGGGTTGGGTTTTGGCTTGAAATGGAACATGGGCTGGATGCACGACTCCCTGGAATACATGGCCTTGGATCCCATATACCGCCGCTATCAGCACAACAAGCTGACCTTTGCCATCTGGTACGCCTTTACCGAAAACTTCCTTTTGCCCCTTTCTCACGATGAAGTGGTCTACGGTAAAGGCTCCCTGCTCCACAAGATGCCCGGAGACGAGTGGCAACGCTTTGCCAATCTCCGCCTCCTCTTTGGCTACATGTACACTTTTCCCGGCAAAAAGCTCGTCTTCATGGGCGGAGAGTTCGGTCAGTGGCAGGAATGGTATCACGAAGAGCCCCTGCATTGGGAACTTTTGGAACTGGACGACCACCGCAGCCTCGGCGACTGGGTACGGGACCTCAATCACCTCTATCGCCAAGCCCCAGCCCTGCATTCCCTGGAATTGGAGTCCGCCGGCTTTGAATGGGTGGATTTGTCTGACTGGGAAAACTCGGTCATCAGCTATCTCCGCCAGGACCGCTCCCAAAAGGAACAAATCCTTGTAGCCTGCAACTTTACCCCCATTCCCAGACAGGACTACCGGCTTGGAGTCCCGGCCTCCGGCACTTGGCTTGAGATTTTAAACAGCGATGCCTGCGAATACGGGGGCAGCGGCATGGGCAACTTCGGTCAAGTGGACTCTGAGCCCATCCCCGCCCATGGGCGCAACCATTCCCTCTCCCTGACTCTGCCCCCTTTGGGCCTGGTAGCTTTCAAACATCGGCCCAGGAAGGAAGACACATGATCTGCGGCGCACACTACCTGGGAAACTCCAGCTGCAGGTTCACGGTCTGGGCCCCTTTCCGGGACCGGATGGAGGTCAAGATCCTCAACGGTGAACATGAGCGGATTGTCCCCCTGCATCCGATCGGGCAGGGGTACTGGCAAAAGGATATTGCGGATGTCCCCCCCAAAAGCCAGTATCTTTACCGCCTGGACAATGACCTGGAGCGGCCCGATCCCGCTTCCCATTCCCAGCCCCAGGGAGTGCACGGCCCTTCCCGGGTCATCGATCATTCGGCCTTTGCCTGGGCGGACCATGGCTGGTCAAATATCCCTCAGTCCGAACTTATCCTCTATGAGCTGCATATCGGAACCTTCACTCCGGAAGGAACCTGCCGGGCAGTTATTCCTCGCCTGAGCGAACTCAAAGACTTAGGGATCACTGCTGTGTCCCTGATGCCTGTGGCCCAATGCCCGGGAGAACGTAACTGGGGCTACGACGGGGTCTATCCCTTTGCCGTGAGCCAGGCCTACGGCGGTGTCCAGGGCCTGAAAGAGCTGGTCAACGCCTGCCACCGGGAAGGCCTGGCCGTGATTTTGGACGTGGTCTACAATCATCTGGGTCCCGAGGGCAATTATCTGCGTGATTTCGGGCCCTACTTCACCCCCAAATACACAACCCCCTGGGGAGAGGCTATCAACTTCGACCAGGCTTACTGCGAACCAGTGCGTCGTTTTTTTCTGGACAATGCCTTATACTGGGTTGAAGACTTCCACATGGACGGTCTGCGTCTGGACGCTATCCAGGCCATCATGGATCAGAGCTCGCATCCATTTTTGCAGGAGCTGAGCCTGGAGATGGAGGCCATGGGCCAAAGCCGGGGCAAGCCGGTGTATATTATTGCCGAGAGCGACTTGAACGACGCCCGGGTCCTGCGCCCCAGGTCCCAGGACGGCTTCGGGCATCAGGCCCAGTGGACGGACGATTTCCACCACAGCCTGCATGCGGTGCTCACTGGAGAACGTCAGGGCTATTATCAGGATTTCGGAGGCCTGCAGGATGTGCAAAAGAGTGTGCAGAACGGATATGTGTATACCTGGCAGTACTCCCCTTTCCGTCAGCGCCGGCATGGAACGTCCAGTGCAGAGTGCCGGGGCGAGCAGTTCGTGGTCTACACCCAGACCCACGACCAAGTGGGCAACCGCATGCTTGGCGAACGGTTATCTCACCTGGTAGGTTTTGAGGCCCTCAAGCTGGTTGCCGGATGCATGTTCTGCTCACCATTTGTGCCTATGCTGTTTATGGGCCAGGAGTATGCGGAAACAGCGCCCTTTCTGTATTTTGTCCACCACTCGGATCCGGATCTGGTGGAGGCCGTGCGCCGGGGCCGGGCTGAAGAGTTCAAGGACTTCCAGTGGTCCGGGACACCACCGGATCCTCAGGATAAAAAAACATTCACCCGCTCCAGACTGAACTGGGACCTGCGGAGCACGGGCCGACACGCCAAGATACTGGCCCTGTACCAAGAGCTTATCGGTCTGAGGCGGTCTTTGCCCCCCTTAAGGGTTCTGGACAAGGACCGAGTCCAGGCCGAAACCTGGAACAACAACACAATACTCACCATCCACCGCTGGTATCGGGGACAAGAAGCCCTGCTCATGGCCAACTTCTCCCCCCAAAAGCAGTCCTGGGCAGCCAGACCTCACCAGAGGCCCTGGTCCCTGCTCCTGGACTCCAGCCAAAAAAGATGGGCCGGTCCCGGCGGCCAAGCCCCACAACGCCTCAACCAGGCCGCTCAGATCACCCTCATGCCCTGGAGCTTTGTTCTGTATACTGGGAGTGAGTCAGAAAAAGAGATCTGATCCCTTGAATTCCCCTCTCAACCAGCTATTTTTTATACATATTGGAGTCACCATGAATAGACGCGGCAGCGGCCTTATTTTACATATCACTTCATTGCCTTCTCCTTTCGGCATCGGCGATCTTGGACCCGGGGCCTATCGGGCCGTGGACTTCATGCACCAAGCCGGCCAGTCCTTCTGGCAGATCCTTCCCCTGACCCCGACCTCAGGGATCACCGGGCACTCCCCGTACAGCAGTATCTCCGCCTTTGCCGGCAACCCTTTGCTCATCAGCCCCGAGATTCTGGTTCAAGAGGGTCTCATCAGCGCTAGCGACCTGCCTGGGACTGCGGATGATCCTACACGAGTCGACTATTCCGGAGTGGAAAACAGCAAGCAGCACATGATAGATCAGGCCCATGCTGCTTTGTCAGCTATCCCCGCCCTCCAGGACGACTTCAACCGCTTCTGCTCCCGGCACCAGGATTGGCTGCACGACTTTGCTTTGTTTTGCGCCGCCAAGAAAACATTCGACCACCGGGCCTGGTCACACTGGCCCAGCGAAATCAGGGACCGGGACCATCAAGCCTTGAACGACTTGGCCCAAAAACAGGCCAACAACCTGGAAAAAATCAAGTTCGCCCAATTTCTCTTTTTCCGCCAATGGGCCAGACTGAAACTGTATGCCAACGAAAAATGCATTCAGATCATCGGCGACCTGCCCATTTATGTCAGCTACGACAGTGCAGAAGTCTGGGCCCAGCCGGAACAGTTCAAGCTCGACGAGCAGGGCACGCCCATCACCGTGGCCGGGGTTCCACCGGACTATTTCAGCTCCACGGGTCAGCTGTGGGGCAATCCAGTATACAACTGGAAGCGGATGGAGGAGAACGGCTTCTCCTGGTGGATCAAGCGACTGAAACACACCTTTGAACTCTACGACATTGTGCGCATCGACCACTTCCGGGGTTTTGTCGGCTACTGGGAAGTACCGGTTGCAGAAGAAACAGCAATAAACGGCTGGTGGACCGAAGCCCCGGCCACAAAGTTTTTCCGCACCCTGCTCAAGCGCTTTTCCACCCTGCCTATCATCGCCGAGGACCTGGGAGAAATCACCCCGGATGTGCGGGAGATCATGCACCTCTTTGGTTTTCCGGGCATGAAGGTCCTGGTCTTTGCCTTTTACGAGGACAACCCCTTACACCCTTTTTTGCCCCATACCTATGAGCGTAACTCTGTAGCCTACACCGGGACCCACGACACCAACACTGTCCTTGGCTGGCTGCATCATGAAACCGACGAACCAACCAGGCAGCGCCTGTACCGTTACCTGGGCCGGGAACTCCCCGATCAGCAGATTCCATGGCAGCTCATTCGACTGGCCATGGGCTCTGTGGCCGACAAGGCCATTTTCCCGGTGCAGGACGTTTTAGGACTGGATGGGCAAACCCGCATGAATCTGCCCAGTACCACGCAAGCCAACTGGGCTTGGCGGGTGCGCTCAGAAGAGCTGAGTTCCGGCTTGGCCAATGCCTTGGCGGATATGGTAGACACGTATGGGAGGTAGAATCCGGGGCTTGGTTGGTATTCATCATTTGTACTTTGTTATCGGGCAAGTATCGGCCAATTTATATCAGAACACGGTTGCAATATGGGAAAGGCTGAACATCTTTCGCCTATAATGCAAGTTGCATTTTATCCCCATCGTCATTATGTTCCTGCCTTTGCTGTGAGACAAGACCACCCCTTTGCAGGAGACCCAACATGAGCGATACCCCCATTGGAACCAGAGTACAAAAGCTGCGTCAGGCCCGGGAGATCAGCCTGGAAGAGCTGGCCGCCAGGACTGATCTGAATATTTCCTTTCTCACCTCCCTGGAAGAAGACGACATCTATCCCAGCCTGGGACCACTTTTGAAGATCTCCCGGGCCCTCGGCCTGCGCCTGGGCACCTTTCTGGACGACAAGGTCAGCCGGGATCCCTTGATCGTCCGTCTCCAGGAACGAGAAGAAGAGCTGCACATGCTCCGGGGCAAAGACCACCCGGTTTCCTTACGCTTTTTTTCCCTGGGCAAAGGAAAAAACGATCGGCACATGGAGCCTTTTTTCATCCAGATCCTGCCCGAATCGGCCAAGCACAAAGATCTTTCCTCCCACGAAGGCGAAGAATTCATCGTGGTCTTCTGCGGACGGGTGGAGGTCATCTACGGCCAAGAAACCCATATTCTAGACCCCGGAGACAGCATCTACTACAACTCCATCATCCCTCACCATGTCTCCTGTATCGGGGACGAACCAGCCGAAATCTACGCCGTGCTCTATCTGCCCAACTGAGGTCAGCTTTGCCTCCGGCAAATCTGACCTATTTTTGGGCCAAAGCGCCCAAAAAGGGAAAGTTGCCGGATTGATCGAGCATGAAACGTGTGAACCCCACTCCGTCATTGCCCGGCCCGGATGCTTCGAATACACCGGGATGAGGCTCTCCGGGCAATCCAGGGGAAAGCCTTTCTATCAAAAGGGCAGGGCTTGGGGTCAAATCCGCCCTAGGCAAAAGCCCGGCTTGCCGGGTAGGCCGCCCTTGCCCCAAGGGCAGTCCCTCTTCGAGGTAAATCTCGTTCATACGAGCGCAGCCCGGGGCTGCGCTGAAACGTATTTTAATGAAGCTCAAAAAGACATACTGAAAAACTAGGCTTATGGACTCAAATATGCACCAAAAGAATCCTATACGCAAAATAACCCTTGGACAGATGCTGGATGAAGCCATCGCCAGCCACCCGGACAATGACGCCGTGGTCTATGTGGACCGGGATTTCCGCCTCACTTATCGGGAGTTCGGAGATCTGGTGGATGATCTGGCCAAAGGACTCATGGCCCTGGGCATCGACAAAGGAGAAAAAGTCGCTATCTGGGCCACGAATATCCCCCACTGGGTGGCATTGCAGTTTGCCACGGCCAAGATCGGGGCCATTTTGCTCACAGTGAACACCTATTATAAAGAAAGCGAGCTGGCCTATCTGCTCCAACAGTCGGAAGCAGAGAACCTGGTCATTATCGACGGCTTCAAGGATACCGACTACGTGCAGACCGTGTATTCACTGATCCCGGAGCTTCGTATCCAGCAGCGGGGCCATCTGGCCAGCAAAGATTTTCCCTGCTTGAAACGAGTTTTTTTTCTGGGCCAGGAGAAACACCGGGGTATGTATTCCCTTCCGGAAATAATGGGTTTGGGCCGTTTGATTTCCGAGACTGACTACTTGGCCCGGCAAAAAAAACTGGACCCCCACGATGTGGTCAACATGCAGTACACTTCCGGGACCACTGGGTTTCCCAAAGGAGTCATGCTCACCCACTCCAATATCGGGAACAACGGCTTCTGGATCGGGGATAACCAGCTCCTGGGGCCAAAGGACCGCATCTGCCTGCCTGTGCCCTTGTTTCACTGCTTCGGTTGCGTACTCGGAGTCCTGGCCGCTGTCAGCCACGCCTGCACTTTGGTCATCCTGGAAGAATTCAACCCTCTTTTGATCCTGACCTCGGTCCAGGCCGAAAAATGCACCGCCCTCTACGGGGTCCCGACCATGTTTATGGCTGTTTTAGACCACAGCCTGTTCTCCCAATTCGACCTCAGTTCTTTGCGCACCGGGATTATGGCCGGCTCCCCCTGCCCCATCAAGGTCATGCGCCAGGTCATGGAACACATGCACATGCAGGATATCACCATCTGCTACGGTCTCACCGAGGGATCGCCGGTGATGACCCAAACCCGGGTGGAAGACAGCATAGAAAAGAGGGTTCAAACCGTGGGCCGAGCTATGCCCGGGATCGAGGTCAAGATTTTCGATCCCGAGACCGGGCGGGAGATGCCTTTCGGTGAACCGGGAGAGGTGTGTTGCCGGGGATATAATGTCATGAAGGGCTACTACAACAACCCCCGGGCCACGGCTGAAACCATTGACGAGCAGGGCTGGCTGCATTCCGGGGACTTGGGGGTCATGGATGAAGAAGGCTATGTGAGTATTACCGGCCGGATCAAGGACATGATTATCCGAGGTGGAGAGAATATCTACCCCCGGGAGATCGAAGAATTTCTGTACACCATGGACGGGATCTACGATGTGCAGGTGGTGGGCGTTCCCAGTCAAAAGTACGGGGAAGAGGTGGGGGCTTTCATCATCTTAAAAGATGGATACGACCTGCAGCCTGAAGACATCCAGGACTTCTGCCGGGGCAAGATCTCCCGCTACAAAATCCCCAAGCATATCTCCTTTGTCAGCGCATACGACATGACCGCCTCAGGCAAGGTCCAGAAATACAAGCTGCGGGAGATTGCTGCGGAGATGTTTGAGTAAAAAACTCAACGCGGCAGTTTGCGTTGAGTTTTTACTTTGCTTTGCCTATCCCGTCGAGAACATACAAAACAGCTCCGCTTTCAAACTTTCCTTGACTGGAGTGACCCTTTTCTTTCATATTGTTTTTTTTCAGAAAAAAGGGAGCATACGACATTGTGGTCCAAATTTGTGAATATTTTTCGAAAACAAACCCCGCCAGAAAGCACTGAACCGGCTGAACCGACCGAGTTTGAACTCCTGGAAGACAGGCTTCGGAAGCTGCAAAAGCGGGAGCGGCGGCAGGCGCAGATTCTGGAGCAGATGTATCAGGACCTGGGCGGCAAGCTGGACAGGGTGCTGGCCCAGCAAAGCCGGGAGCTCCCGATTGACGAAATCACCGTTTGTGCCGAAAATCTGGCCTTCTACTACCAGCATCACCCCCAAGACAACGCCCTGGCTCAGACCTGGAAGAAGTTCACGGTCATGCTGGAAGCCCTGGGCATCGAGCTTATTTTGGATCACCATCAGAGATTCGACGACACCCGGCATCAAGTCTGCGACATACGAAATGATCCCCAGGCCCCGGACAACGCGGTTCTGGAAGTCGTTCGTCCGGGCCTTGTCGTCCATGGGCAAATCACCCGGCCGGCAGTCGTTGTGGTCAACAGGACCTCCAACCCGGAGGGGTCTGGAGAGTTGTTTTGAGATGTTTTTAAATTGCAACATACCATTGTGGATATTTGTATGCGCACCATTTTCGGCATCGATTTAGGCACCACCAATTCCTGTATCTCCTGGTTGAACAACGGCATCCCTGAAGTCTTGTCTCTGGATGGATCTCCATTGGTCCCTTCAGTGGTCAGCTTTGATCCTCAAGAGATCATTGTCGGCTCCAGGGCCAGAAACCGGGCCGTTCTCCATTTTGACATCACCGTGAGCTCGGTCAAACGGGTCATAGGGACGGATCAGACCTTTACTATCCGGGATCAAACCTACACCCCGGAAGATATCTCTTCGTATATCCTCTCCTATCTCAAGGACCAAGCCGAAAAAGTTCATAAAACGGAAGTCAAAGACGTGGTCATCACTGTGCCGGCCTATTTTTCCGATGCCCAGCGCCGGGCCACGCACAAGGCTGGAGAGCTGGCCGGCCTGAATGTGGAACGGATCATCAATGAACCAACAGCCGCAGCTCTTTTCTACACCCACACCCTGATTTCCCAAGCCCCGGAGCAAAAGGAAAAATATGTTCTGGTCTACGACCTGGGCGGTGGGACCTTTGACGTCTCAATCCTGCGCATGGGGGAATTGACAGAAGTCCTGGCCAGTTCCGGAAACACGGAGCTGGGCGGAGACGACTTTGATCAGGTGCTCATAGATATCTGTCTTGAAGAGATCATGTCCCAGTACGGGCTGGACCTGCGCTCCCATCCCCCTGCCCTGGCCAGGCTCAAGTCAGCTGCGGAGCAGGCCAAAATCACCCTTTCCGCCCATCCCTTCACCAGCATAGAGGAAAGCCTGATTCCTAATCCTGAAAACAAGGATATACACCTCTCCCTGGAGGTCACCCGGGACGCCTTTGAACAGTTGATCGAGCCTTTCTTGCGGACCACGAAAACAGAAGTCAAGAATGCCCTTTCCGAGGCCGCTCTGCCTGCACAGGCCATTGAAAATGTCCTCTTGGTGGGCGGCTCCACCCGCATTCCTGCGGTTATCAGTCTGTTGGAGGAAGAGTTCGGATCCTCGCGTATGCCGGTTGTGGACCCGGATCTCAGCGTGGCCAAGGGAGCTGCCATTCAGGGAGGCATCATCACCGGTTCCCACATCCACCAGGTGCTCATCGACGTCACTCCCCACACCCTGAGCACAAAAGCCTTGACCGACGATCCCAACCAGCGCTTGCAGTGTATCCCCATTATTCCCCGCAATACCCAGATACCAGTCACCCGTTCGGAGATGTTCTACACCGTTATTTCCCAGCAAAGACAGGTTCAGGTCAGTGTGTACCAAGGGGAGTCCTATGTCCCTGACGACAATACCCTTATCGGGGCTCTGGACCTCTCCCTGGCTCCGGCCCCGGAGGGCTCGCCCATCGTTATTGAATACAGCTATGACTTAAACGGCATCATCCACGTCAAAGTGGAGCAAAAAGGATACAGCCGCAAACGGGAGGTGGATCTGGACAGCTCCCAGAGGAACCAGAAGTTTTTGGAATTGGATCTGGATGATGATGAACGTGCGCACGGATGGGAAGACGATGATGAGTCTTTGGAAGAGAGTGAGGAAGAAAACCGCAACATTACCAATTTTATATTGCACAAGGCCCGAACCATCCTGAAAAATACGGAAGACTCCGCCCAGCGCAACACCTTGCAGGCCCTGATCACCGCGTACGAACAGGCCCTGCAGGGAGAAGACGAAGACGCAGTGGACGAAGCTGAAGAGAAGCTGGTTGATTACCTGGACGAGCTGGAAGGCAAGGGGGAATAATGACCAGGAAGAAAGGGGGCAAGAAAAAAACAGATTCCGGCAAAGCCTCGCTCCACAAGCTGGAATCCCGCCTTCTGGGGTACTGGAAAAGAAAGTCCTGGGGCGAGTTTGTCACGTTGTTTCAGCGTCATTGGGCCAGAGCCCAAAAGACTCAAGCCGCAGCCTGCTGGGATGCGGCTGTATACAACCTCTTGCTCTCCAGCCTCTTTGAGTCCCAAGACTTGCCTTTGCTTCAGCATATAGTTCATGAACTTATCGATCCTCAGACAATATCCGACGAAAATCAAAACTGCCTCCAGGTAGCCTCCACCTTTTTGGCTCTCTACCACGGCCAAGCCGGTGCAGAGGCAGCACAGGACCTGCCCTCTGAGCTACCGGACCCCTTTGCGAAACTCTCCATGGCCATGCGCGATATCTCCCAGATGTCATCTACCTCCCTGGGAGAATATGTGCAGGAAAAGAGAACCAAGGCCAGAAAGGGTGAAAGGCATCTGGCCCTGACTGCCAGAATAGGCAAACAGTACAATGTGTTGCGCAAACAGGATTTTCAGTCCCCTACTATTCAGCCCTTTACCCAGCTTCGAAAATCCCTCCGCGACCTGCAGGCAACAGTACAGGACCATTTGAACATCAACAGCCCCATTTTGAACAATATGGTCATCCTGGCCGACCTGTTGCGGACCATGCATTCCCCACCCAGATCCCTGATCAGTCCGGCCCAGGTGGTCTATCATCTCCAGGACAAAGGATTTCAGCCCTCCACCCATTCTGCGGTGGAAAGTCTGGCCTGCGGGGTTCTGGCCCTGGGCCGTAAATGCTTGGGGGCCAAATGGGAAGACGGCGTTCGAGTTTCTTTACGCGGTTTGCTCCCCGGATTAGCGCCAGATTTGCCCCCACACATTGAGCAGCAGTTCCAAAGCCTGCACCACGTATCCCAAAAAGAACCCTTCGTCACCCAGCTTATCCCAGAGATGCTCAAGCACGATGTGTGGTCAGCAAGAGAACGTATGCTCCTGCTTCTTGCCCAATTGCACATTGCAGCCAATGCCGGGGATGATCTTGCAGATTATCTGGAAGACATGATATCCGGACCCGCACCTGAAAAACAGATTGCCCAGGTCATAATCCAGCATATCGTCCAGACCATCCACACCTTGGAGCAGGTTATTGACCTGCATGCCCAATTGGGGCTTCAGGATGCATCCCTTTTGGATCAGGCCACCAGACAATGGCAGGAGGCAATCGCCCATTTTCCCTCTTTTCATGTCTTTCGGCATCTGGACAAGCTCCTGGTAACCATGTGCGCCTCGCCTGTACCCGATGCAGCCTTACTGTTTGTGATCATGAAACGGGTCGAACATGCCCCGAACGTCCAGGGGATCAAAAGCATAGATACAGTTCTTCAAGAGCGTGCCCCTTTGCACGCATCTGAACAGGAGCTGCATAGGATCGCAGACAAAATCAATGAGCAGTCCAACCTGGCGAATATATTCCGGGCCTGGCAAAGCTGCATGGCTGAAGAAGATTACCAGCGCTTGGTTCAGTTGTTCCTGCAGCGGGTCTTTCATGAGACCTGTAAGGAACAGAGCCCTCTGGATTTTCTGTTCGATAATCCCTGCCTGGGTTGGCCGGAGATCCCCCCGTCCCTGATGCAGGACTTTGCCCAGATCCTGTCCCCGGATTTTTCCCTCTATGGCCTGGTATTGTTAAGCGCACAAAAGAATACAACCGATTGTCCCACTCCCAAAAACGCCACAGAGGCACAGTGTTTCCTGGACCATCTCCCCCCGCCCGAAATACTGGACGACATGTTGGAATGGATGCTCACCTGGCCCACAACACCGTACCGGAATACCTTTTTGGCTGCGGTGATCACCCATCACGCCGACTACTTGACCCAAAACAAGGGCTGGGTTCGATTGGTTCGGGATATTCAACTCAATCGACTCAACAAGTTGGCCGAATTGGTATGGGATATCTGGCAGGAGCTGGATCTTTTCTCCCGACTCGGACAGGATCAGGATTTTCGATCCGCCCGGGATATTTTGCAGCCCCTGGCCTATAAGAGCAAAAAGTCGCGGGCTTCATCATCCGGCCGCAAGAAAAAGACCCTGCTGGATGAAGTGCTGGAAGAGAAGAAAAAGAAATCCAAAAAAAACAAGAGCTAGATCGTATGCTGGAAAAGGATCGTTCTGTATTGCGGGTGCCCAGGGATGCGGACATGGAAACCGTGCGCAAGGCCTATATCAAGCTCTCCCGACGCTATCCCCCGGAGCACTTCCCGGAAAAGTTCAAAGAAATCAAAAAGGCCTACGACCGCCTGAGCCTGAATCCGTCCAGCACCAGCTCCCTGGTCAAGGAACTGGCTTCCAATCTCACTGCCGAAGAGATGACCAAATGCCTCTTGGACGAGGCCATGCACATCAACACTCAACCGCCCCCGGTTCCAAAACTGGATGTCTCCAGCCTGGAGCCTCTTTTCGAACTCCCGGCTAGACAACAGAGACTGCAAAAGGCCTTGCGGGATATCCGGGAGCAAGGGCTGGAATACAAAGCGTAATATGGAAAAAGATACCTGGATTGCATGTGCCCCGTTCGAGTCTCTTTTGCATATGCACATCCACGAAGCTGGAGATGGTGCGTCCACCCTGAGCATGCCTTTTCTGCCCCAGTTCGCTCAGGGAGCGGGTCTTATGCACGGCGGGGCTCTGGTCAGCCTGGCTGATACCGCCCTGGCCATGGCCATCAAGAGCCTATTAGCCCCTGGCACCCATTTTGGAACCATTAAGGCCCACACGCATTTTTTGGCCCCGGTCCTCCAGGGAACAGTGACTGCGCAAGCCCAAATCACCGGCCGGGAAGGCCGGGAGTTTTACGGAGAAGCGCATGTAGAGGATGAACAAGGCCGACCCGTCCTGCATTTCGAGGCCACGTTCAAACAGGCAAAGACCAAGAAAGAGAAATATGGAAAAGAAGAATTGAAGGGATCATAAGGGCTGGTCGAATATATTGCCAAGGCTCATGGGGAATCGAACTCACTGCCATGTGTATACGACCAAATGATATCTTCAAAGAGTCCCCGGTCCAAAACCTTCTTGATCGGAATCTTGTGTCCGTTGACATATACAGCCAGAGCACTCTTGATCCCCAGAGAGCGGGCTTCATCTGAATCTGTAGACAGGACCCGGAGATTGACCTCCGGGCCCAGCTTCTCAGCCACGCTTTCAGCCACACCTATGGCCTGATCACAGCTGGCTCAGGTGAATGTCGTTTTGTGATATATGGTGATGTGGACCATAATGTATTACTTCTTCGTACCCAGGGTCCTCCCTGGGGACGTCTGTCTCTTATGGCTCCGGCCATCCTCTTATTGTCCTGGCGTGTCACAAGGGGATCTCACCTTGCATTTCATACAAGGTTTCAGCGCCGCCTCTGGCAGCGGCCGCCAGTTTGATCGAGCAAGAAACCGGAAACATCATATCTCCTCTCCCTTCTGAGCCTTCAGGCCTTCCTTCTCCTGGTAGGAGAGAACAAATTCCACAGCTTCCGGCACACTGTTCACCCGGCCTTCTATCTGGGCCGTGAGCAGGGCCTCCCGGATCACTCCCACCACCGGGCCGGGCCGCAGGCCGGTAAAATCCATGATCTCATTGCCGTTGAGCAGGGGTTCGGTCATCTCTTCCGGGATATCCGCCCGCTCCAGATACTTCATATTGTGATTGAAGGCCTTGGTGCTTCCGTCCCTGGCCTTGATATTGGCCCGAGCCATCTCAATGATCCGCGGATACTCATTCAGGGTCTTGAACCGCCGGATACCCCGCTCGGTAAGCATGGGGTCGAAGCGTTTGTGATGTCGGACTAAATGGACGATAAGATCTATGTCTTCCGGCCACAGCTCCAGCCGGCGCAGGATGAGCCGAGCAAGCTTGGCCCCAACATGGGAATGCTGATGAAACATCCATCTGTTGTGGGCATATTCTACTGTGTGCAGCTTGCCCACATCGTGGAGCATGCAGGCCATGGTTCCGAACCAATCGTAGGGCAACTGCTCGGTGTAGTAGCGCATGACCTCAATGGTATGCTCAAAGACCGTCTCTTCCTGCCCGCTCTCGTTCTTGATCTGCGGCACACGGCTCAAGGCTGCAACTTCCGGAATCAACCCGTGCAGGATCTGGCAATCGAACAGGAGCTGCACAAAGTGCCACATATTTTCGGCCTCTACCTTACGCCATTCGTCCATGATGTCGTAGACCGGGACATAATCGACCACAGCCCGGGCATGGCGGACAATGGCCATCCAGGTATTGGCCTCAATAGGCAGGTTGAAATTCACAGCAAAACGCAAGGCCCGAATGGCCAGCAGGAAGTTGGAGCGCAGGGTCTCATCCGGTAGTCCGCGCAGGCGGATCTCGCCCCCATCCCATCCGGCAAATCCCTCATCCGCTTCTACTGTACCGTAAAAGATGGGGCAGGCCAGATTGGCCGGCAACTCGCCTCGTTCCTGAAGCTTATTGCGCAGCCGCGGAGTGAGCTTGACCATGGCCACGTCCATGTGCGAGGCAGGCTCCACATCCGCGGAATAAAATCGGAACAGGGCTTCTCCTTCCCGGAGCTCACCCACCTGGCCTTCCTGTCTGCCCGGAACAGCATGAGGAAAAAGGCGCTGCAAATCGGAAAACGGTATGTCTGTGGCCAGCTCCACTTCCTTTTCCTGGCCGTCCTCCAACACGCTTTTTTGCAATCCGCTGTTTATCACATAGGCATCAAACCCGTTACGGTTGATGGTTTTACACATGGCCACTGCATCCCGAAGAGGTTGGGGCATTCTCTCCCTCCTTAAAATAGAAACTAGAGATCCGGCCGCCGTCTGCTGGACATGCCGGGAACCTTTGCATTTATACGCAAAACATGCTAGCTTTTTATACTCAAATGGTCAATATCTTCAGCCAAGACGGACAGTTATTCAGCAGCAGCTCATATAAAACAAGGCCCTGCTAAATTCGAATATTGAAATCCGAAACACATCGGACACAAAGACATCCCGATGCTCACCCATACCTTTTGCCACCTGCCGGGCATTGGCCTGAACACGGAAAAACGCTGGTGGGATCAAGGCATCCTCACCTGGGAGGATTTCCTGGTCCATAAGCCCTCCCGCATGTCCGCCAGCAGGCACCGATTTCTGGCTCAGGAAATAGAAGACTCACTGTACCGTCTGGAAAGCGGCCAGGCCGCCTATTTCTCCGCCCGTTTGCCCAAGTCGGAAACATGGAGAGTCTTCGCCTCCTTCACCCACAGCCTGGCCTACGTGGACATTGAAACCACCGGCGGGCTCAACGGCTTGGATCACATCACCACCATTGCCGCCTACGACCGCACCCAGGTGCATACCTTTGTCCACGGCCGCAATCTGGAACAGGCGGCAGACCTCCTGGTCCAGGCCCAGCTGCTCATCACTTACAACGGATCCTGCTTTGATCTGCCCTATCTTCGTCGAGAGCTGGGACTGCCGACACCTGCCGCCCATATTGATCTGCGCTTTGTGTTGGCCAGCCTGGGGCTCAAAGGCGGTCTCAAAGGATGTGAACGGCAGTTGGGCCTGGACCGCGGAGAACTGGACGGTTTTGACGGCTATCTGGCCGTGCTTCTCTGGCATGGGCATCAGACGCACCAAGACACCCGCTATCTGCACACCCTGCTCCGCTACAACTGCGAAGACGTCCTGAACCTGGATGTTTTGATGACCGAAGCCTGGAACCGGAAGCTGGACCTGCTGCCTTTTTCCGGATTTCATCTCCGTCTGCCGCGGCCCTGGCCTCTGTCCAACCCCTTTCCCCTGCACCCGGAGATACTGGACAGAGTCAGGTCCGTGGTTTCCTCGCCTGAAACGAAACCATAACCCCTTGAGAAGGGAAATGTCCTCATGACAACCCGCCCCTGTCCCCGCCCTGCCCAGGGCAGGGAACCTGTATACCCTCATCTGCTGCGGTCTTTTTTGTCGGCTACATCCTCTGCACAATCTCATGATGATTGACCATGATCCGGCTCAAATAGGCCACCGTCTCCCTAAAGGCCGGCATCCGGCCATAGGGCTCATACCCGGACCGCCCGGTATAGGTGCGCGAGAGGCCGGCGTTGTAGGCTGCGGTGGCCGCCAGCAGGTTGCCGCCTCTGGCCCGCAGATTTTCAGCCATGATCCTGACCATCCCGGCGAGGGGCTTTTTATAGGTCACCCGCTGATCAAAGCGGGACAAAAAGCGCACGTCACTGGGATCGAATATGCTTCGCCCCTGGTAATTGGCCTGAAGAAAAGTCCTGTATTCCGACCTGGCCTCAGAGATTTCCTCCTCCAGTTTCTCCAGCTGCTGCAGGCGGGATAAATCTGCTTCCGGGTCCGAGTATCCCTGGCCGTCGGCCAGAGCACTCAGGACCTCTTTGAGCTTGGCCTGGGCGTTTTGAAAAAGATCCGGGTCCGAACGGATCAGGTCTTTACGCTTTTGCTGCAGGTCCTTAAGCTTGGTCTGGGATGCAGCCAGATCCTGGCGTTTAAATTGTGAAGGGTCCAGGGTACTGTTTTCCGGACATATCATGCCTACGGAACGGGCCGTGACGGACATGAACTGGCAGATACCCACGGCAAAGGCCCAGGAGACGGCGAACTCATAAAAAAAGGACTCTTCCATGATCTGGGCCATGATCCACACCGGATCAACCGGATACACATCATATTTTTCCGGGATGCTGCGGGTGACCCAATAGACGATATTCACCACCCGCTTGTGCATATCGATCCTGGCCAAAGGCCGACCCCAAACCGGAAGATTGCCCCCTTGGTACCAGTCTTCGATCAGCTCCAATACAGCCCTGCCCAGGCGGTATTCAAAATTTTTGCGTTCAGCTGATGCCTCAGGGAGAGTCCTGTCTCGGGGCTGAATAATGCCCACCGAGGATCCGTACTCAGACCATCCGGCTTGACTCCGGGCCGGAAAGAGACTGGCCGCCCCGGCTGCAACCAAAGCGACCATGGCTTCGCGTCTGTGCATTTTTTCCTCCTGGTCGGAAATGGTTTTCAGTGCTGTATGGAGCGTGTATCTTGCCAAAATGAGCACTTTTTTAGTACATAGTCACAAATGAATGTGAGAAATGAAAGGTTTTTTTAATTATTGACCACCGACAGGGACATATCCGTCACCTCTATCCCTGGTGGAATCCTGTTGCTCAGGGCGGCTCGCAGCTTTCCGTCCCGGTGATAGATATCTTCCCGAAAGTTGACTTCTCTGTCGGCGTCCACCCAGGCCGTCCAATACAGCAAGTGGACGGGAACCGGACGGGAAAGGCGTATTTTTCGAGTACGACCGCTTTGCAGGGCTGTGCGCAAAGCTTTCTCATCCCAGTCCTCTTCCGGCTCCAGCAAAGCCAGAGCCAAAGGCAGGGGATGCTCCACCCGGATGCAACCGGAGCTGAAGTCCCGGGTCACCCTTTCAAACAAATTCTTGTGCGGGCTGTCGTGCACATAGACGGCAAAGGGATTGGGAAACATGAACTTGATCCGGCCCAGAGCATTGTGCGGTCCTGGCTCCTGGCGCAAGCGGTAGGGGAAGGAACGGGGCAAAACGCTGTCCCACTCGATGCTTTGGGGGTCGATCTCCCGGGCCTCTTCACCCCAACCGGAAAGCAAAGTCATGGAATGTTTTTCTAAGTAGCTTGGATCTTTGATCACTTTAGGCAGAATATCCTTGATCATGATGCTGCGGGGCACATTCCAGGCCGGATTGAGGACCAGATAGGTAATCCGGTCGCTGAAAACAGGCGTGCGCCTGGCGGTCTTTCCCACAATCACCCGCTGGCGTATCTCACTGCCATCGTCCCTGCGCATAACCAGGCTAAAATTTGCCACATTCACGCGCACATGCGGAGTGCCGAAATGTCGTGGAACCCAGCGCCACCGTTCCAGGTTGACGGCCAGCTGCCTGGCCCGGTCCTTGGCAGATACATTCAGGGCGGCCAGGGTATTGGGACCCACAATACCGTCCACCCGCAAGCCGTGCCGGTCTTGAAACTTACGCACCGCCTCCTCCAACCCGGATGTAAAGCTGCGGTTGACAACAGTCCGCCTGTCCAAAGGCAGATCTCCGGTCACGGCCAGATGCAGACCCAGGGCAAGGACCCGCTCATCCTCGTCTCCAGGTTCCAGCTTCTCTCCGGCCGGGACCCGGGGCCACCCTCCGAATCGGGCTATCTGGGCATACGACTCCCAGGCCCGGCGCAGTTTATTATAACCGGTGTGCGGCGGCAGGTGGTTGTAAAGCTCCCGGCACAGGCTCTTTTTGGCCAGGCCTCGCTTCAAAGAGGCCCGAAAGTCCGGGGCATGGACATCCGCCACCCAGGAGGAATGCAGAGTTTCCGGGTTTACCCGCCCGGCCCGCAGATGTCCGGCCAGGGTCAGAAAAGCATCCGTGAGCAGGATGTCTGCATCAGCTACCTCCCGGGGATCCAGGATGGGCCAATCTTGTTTAAAGCCGGTGAGCAGATCATCCAGGACATGCAGGTGATAGTCCGCAGGGTTCATGGCCTGGCGGACGGAATCTCGGATGCAGACGAGCATGGACTGGGCCGATGCCCAGTTTCCCCGCTCCAATCCCCAAAGGGGGCGATACCCTCGCTGGGCATACACGGCGGGCAGAGCCTTTACTCCGCAAATCAATTCCTTATGGCAGGAAAACGGTCTGGCTTGTACCCGGGAACGGATATTTTCTTCCACCTGCTCGCTCAACGAGGACATCTCCTGGACATGGCTCGCCGGAGCAGAGGCCGGAAAGATCCCCCCAACCACACAACACACAGCCACCATAACCGCGAACAACCGATTTCCTGGCATAAAATACAGATCCTGCCGGTACACTGCCGGTACAGGGCACAAGCTATTACAGATATCAGGGCATCACCAGCAAAGGAGGGAACGGATGAGCGTCATAGTCCTCAATGCCGACTACACCTATCTCCATACCGTTTCCTGGCGCCGGGCGGTCAACCTGGTGCTCAAGGGCAAGGTGGAGGTCTTGAAGTACTCGGAAAACATGGTCCACGGATTTTGCCGCAGTCTCACCCTGCCCAGCATCGTGCGGCTGGTCAAATTCGTTCGCCAGGTGTACAAAAACAAGGTCCCTTTGCACCGCAAGAACATCTTCATCCGGGACGCCTTTACCTGCCAATACTGCGGGCAGTCCTGCCGCAAAAGCCCCACTTTGGACCACATCATCCCCAAATCCAGAGGCGGGTCCATCAGTTGGCAGAACTCAGTGACCGCCTGCACGGCATGCAACCAGAAGAAAGGAAGCCGCACCCCACGGGAAGCGAATATGGCCCTCATCCGACAGCCTTTTCAGCCAACTATCAATGAGTTCACCCAGATGAAGGTGCACGGCCTGGGCTTGGAGAGACTTCTCGCGGACCTTTTGCAGCGCATATAGGCCCGGGCGGAAAGGCCTTTGGCCCTTTACGCCCCTTCCCCTGGCGTCTTCTCATGCCTTCCGGAGACCTTGCGCTGGAAGAGGCATTCTTCATCGTTCTCTGCATTCAAACCCTGCATAAGGATGGTATAATAGCGGATTTCAGTCTGCAACACCATGCGCACGATCCACATGTACTCTTTGCTTGACCTGTCCACCTGGATGCCGAACTTGGACATGAACTCATCCACCAGGCCTTGGGTGTGCGGGCCGTACACCTGGCAAGACAACCGGTCCTTGAGCTGCCAGATCCTGTGCTGGTAGCGGTCCAGGGCCATGGCCTTGTCCGGATCACTTATCCGTCCGCCGCCGCCTGGTATGCCCCCGGCCCTGGCAGACTCCAGCTTGTCCTGCAAGTGCATCTGCAAGCATTCTTGTACCTGATCCCGGTCGTATGCTCGGTTTTCCATGCCCCTCATCCTTACATTCCCGCGTCCTTGTATATGAGTCTTTGCAGAATCGTCTCCCCTTTATCGGGGTTGTTATCCAAAGAGCTTTTGTCCACCCATCTTCATGGCCCGGAAAGCACCTGGAGGTTGGCCACGGAGTGGGGCTGGACTCCTTGCAGAACGGCCAGTGCGTTTTCAGCAGCCATACGCCCCATCCGGACCCGGGCCTGCTCTGTTGCGCTGCCCATATGCGGGGCGAGAACCACGCAGTCCAGATCCATAAGTCCGGGATGGACCGCCGGTTCATGTTCGAACACATCCAATCCCGCTCCGGCCAGCTGGCCCCTTCTCAGGGCAGATACCAGGGCCTGTTCATCCACCAAAGGTCCTCTGGCCGTGTTGATCAAAACCGCCTGGGGCTTCATACGGGCCAAGGCCTGTTCGTCTATCACGTGATGCACTTGACTGGAATAGGGCAGATGCAGGCTGACCATATCCGACTCCTGGAGCAGGGTCTCCAGATCCGTATGCTCTGCCCGGGGTATGGCCTCCTCCGGGGAAAGGGGGTTGCGCTTGGCATACTGGATGCGCATATCAAAGCCCACCGCCCTTTTGGCCACAGCTCGACCGATACGCCCCATGCCCACAATCCCCAAGGTCAGTCCGCTGAGTTCGGGACCGAGGAACAGCAATGGGTCCCAGCCCTGGAAAGAACCGGCCCGGACAAAACGGTCGGCTTCCACCACCCGCCGGTTGAGGGCCAAAATCAAGGCCCAGGTCAGGTCCGCGGTCGCCGAGGTCAGCACCCCGGGGGTGTTGCATACAGGAATATTTCTTCTGGTGGCCGCGGCCACATCGATATTGTCGTATCCCACTGCATAGTTGGATATGACCTGCACATGGGCAAGGGCATCGATAACCTCGGCATCGATTGTGTCTGTGAGCAGACAGAGCAAGGCGTGGCAATCCCGGGCCCCGTCAATGATTTCCCCTTTATCCAGAGGCCGGTCCAGGTGGTTGAAAACCAGTTCAAAGTGATCCTGCAAAAAGTCCATGACCTCCCGGGGCAGGCGTCTGGTCAAGAAAAGCCGTGCTTTATCCGGCATGCATTCGCTCCTGGAGACTGTATTTCTGTATGGCATTCAAAAGCTTACATATTTGCGGGTTCGGGCTTGAGCATGAGCCCTTTGTGTCAATGAAACAACCATCTCTTTGGCTGTCCGGCAAAAAACGCTCAGCGCACTGTATTGTGAAACGCTAATGGGGAAGACTGCGCTTGTCAACGCAGAAATTAAGGGGCACTCCGGTAATTTTATTCTCAACAGCATTGCCAAAAACAGCAAAACATGGCATCACGTTTGACTCAATTGAAGGCCCCTCATGGGGGGCGGCAATTTTCTTGGACCCCAAAGAGCCAGCAGGTGCACTTATGATATCCAAACTCTTGGTAGCCAATCGCGGCGAAATCGCCGTTCGGGTTATGCGTTCGGCCAAGGAGCTGGGCTTGCAGACAGTGGCCGTGTATGAAGAAACAGACAAGGCGGGCATGCATATCATGCGCGCGGATGAAGCGGTCTGCATCGGCTCCGGCCCGCGCAAGGACTATCTCAATATCGACCATATCATCAATGCGGCCAAAGCAACCGGAGCAGATGCCGTACATCCCGGATATGGATTTCTGGCTGAAAACCCGGACTTTTCTGAAAGCTGTACTCAGGCCGGCCTCAGCTTTGTGGGCCCTCCGCCGCAGGTGATCATCGACATGGGCAGCAAGGTCGTCTCCAGACGCATCATGTCCGAGGCCGGAATCCCCCTGATTCCGGGCACGGACATCCTGGAGGAAGGACAAGCCGGGGAGGATCAGGCCCTGGACTTTGTCCAAAAGCACGATTATCCGGTCATGATCAAGGCCGTAGCCGGGGGCGGCGGCCGGGGCATCCGCATGGCCACCACACCAAAAGAGCTGATCCAGGGCATGCGGGCAGCCCGTTCCGAAGCCCGGACCACCTTCGGCAATCCCAACATTTATCTGGAAAAAACCTTACAGAACCCCAATCATGTCGAGGTACAGATCCTGGCCGACGCCTATGGCCGAGTCATTCACTTAGGGACCAGGAACTGCTCCATTCAGCGCCGGCATCAGAAGATGATCGAAATAGCCCCGGCTCAGCTGCCGCCGGAACTGGCCGAAGACATCTGCCGGGACGCGGTGCGCGCGGCCGAGGCCACCGGCTATGTCAGCGCCGGAACAGTGGAGTTTCTCATCGACAATCAGGGCAACTACAATTTTTTGGAGATCAACACTCGCATCCAGGTGGAACATACTATCACTGAAATGATCACCGGCGTGGATATTGTCCGCGAACAGCTGCGCATAGCCGCTGGAGAAAATCTGGCCTTTGCTCAGAAAGACATCCAGCCCCGCGGACACTCCATTGAGCTGCGTATCAATGCCGAAGATCCCCAGAACAACTTCATGGCCAGCCCGGGGACCATCGAGGTGTATCAATCCCCGGGAGGCCACGGCATCCGCTTGGACGGAGCCATGTATCAGGGCTACGAGATCCCGGGCTTCTACGACTCCATGCTGGTCAAGCTCACAGTGTACGGCTTCACCTGGACCGAGGCCGTGGACAGATTGCGCCGGGCCCTGGAGGGATTCAACATCGTGGGGGTCAAAACAACCATTCCCTTTTACCGCCAGATCCTGGACGATCCGGACTTCATAGCCCAGCGCTTCGATACTTCGTATATCGAAACCCATCCCCATCTTTTGGACTACCGGGACGAAGTTCCGCACATGGATCGTCTGGCCCGCCTGGTGGCGGAAATAAACGCCTACGGATACAATCCATATACCGAAACAGCACCTCCGGATGCTCCCAGCGGCACCACAAACCAGATTCCTTAAGGAAACAGCCATGAACACTTTTCAACGCTTTACTCCGGATATGCCCCCCCAGGAAATCCTGGCCCAATTGCGGGAATCTTCAGGCTATTACCTGGTGAACAATGAACGGGACGTATCCCAGTCCGACTTCAAGGGCCGGATCATGCCCAGGACCACGTTGCGGGCCGCCCCATACCGGGATGAGACCGGATTCTTCGCCTTCGAGATCTCCGGCGGGGCCTCAGTGCATATGGATCTCATGCACAAGCATATAAATCCCTTGGAAAAGCTGCGCCTGGTCAGCCAGGCTATGCCCCGGACCATGCTGCAAGCTGTCTGCCGGGGCAGAAACCTCTTCGGCTACCGGCCGTACCCGGAGAATGTGCAGCGCACGGTTATCAGGGAGTTTTCCAGGTATGTGCATGTCTGGCGTCTCTTTGACTTCATGAACCACATACCCAACCTGCGGATCGCAGCGGACGAGATACGCAAAGCAAACAGGCTGCTGAGTATAGGACTGTGCATCAATATCGGCCAAAATCATACCCTGGACTTTTATCTGGGCAAGGTACAGGAGATTGCGGATACCTTTGGTTCGGACATTATTTTGTGCATTAAGAACCACTCCGGTATCGGCACCCCCAGGCACATCAGCCGCTTGGTGCAGGCTATTCACCAGGAATACCCGGATCTGGTGCTGGCCTACCACGGGCATAACACGGACGGCAACGACCTGGCCCGGATGGTGGCCGCTGTGGAGGAGGGGGTGAAGGTGGTGGAGGTGGCCGACCACGGACTGGGGGGGATGTTTTCCCAAGCCCCGGCCTTGAGCCTGGTCCAGACCCTGCACGACTACGGATACCGGGCTCCTGGACTCAAGGTGCAGCCTCTATTGGATGCATCCGACCTTCTGCGCAGGGAACGTAAGCTCTACCAGCGCTTTGAGTCCCCATTTCGGGGATTTGACCCCACCGTCAAGGTACACAAACTGACCGGGGGAGCGGCCAGCATATCTTTTGAGCAAGCGGAAAAGCTGGGCCTTCTGCCCCGCTTCCATGAGGTTATGGAAGAGCTGAGCCGGGTAAACCAGGAGCTGGGCGATTTGTGGTCCGTATCTCCGGGCAGCCAGATCCTGTGGGCCACTGCGGTGAGCAACTTCATCAACGGCCGCTACGAGCAGCCCTCTGAAGATCTGAAAAACCTCCTTTTGGGCAAGTACGGACCCTTCCCCTTCTATCGCCCTGCAGACTGGATCATGAAGAAGGTCCTGGAGCACAACCGCAAGGACAATCGCACCTGGACCCAGATCCTGGAGCTGGAAAAAGGGGTCAAAGACCTGCCCCAAGCGGACCTGGACGGACAGCGCAAGAAGCTGGAGAAGGGCTTAGGGCGCAAGGCGGATTCCGAAGAGCTTTGCCTCTACCTGCTCTTTCCCAAGCACGCCCTGGATTATTTCCAGTTTCAGGACACCTTCGGCCAGACCTGGCTTTTGCCCCCGGAGGTCTGGTTCCGGCAGGGCGGATTTACCGACGGAGAACGGATTCCGGTTCCGGACGAATACGGAAAGACGCACTTTCTGGATATCATCTCCACCCGCAGACAAGGGGAAAAAACACGTACCTCCCTGCTGGTGGACCATCACTTTCAAACCTACACTGTCACTCCCAAAACAGGCAGGGATTGACTTCAAACCAGGCCAGGCCGCTGGGCACGGACATGCCTGTGCAGGGGCTCATCATCCCGGCCAGGATAAAGGTGTCCATACTGGCATGCAGGTCCACGGGCCTGGCCAGATCCCTTCCCAATTGGTGCAAAAGCCCGGCCTCAAACTTAAAAGACCTCAGATGCCCCTTGGCCGCTTCAAACAACTCAGCCATGGATTCGCTGTCCTGGGCTGAACAAGCAACCAAGGCCTCCTGCACCGCTCGTCTCGGCTCCAGGTGACCGGTATCCCGGGCATTGGCCAGGAGTATGCGGACCACCCGGGGAAGAAAGTAGCTTTCCTGGTCCTGCAGACGCAGCCCGCAGGAATCCCAACCTTGGCTGGGCCTTAACTGCACCGGAACCAAGGCCCGCTCCTCAAAAGCAGTGAGCAGGCATTCGTTCTTGTCCTCCAGATCAAGGTCGATATCCGCATACAGCGTGCATTCCCGATCCAGGCAGATATCAAACACCCGGGCCAGGTCTGCGGCCTCGGCCCCAAAATGCCCTCTTAAGCTCTGTTCGAGCCGCTCAATGTCTGTTGGCATACACATCCACTCTTTTGGTCATCGGTAAATTCACATTTGATTGTTTCGAATTTCGGATCTCGACATTCGAATTTTATAAACTTACAAATGACATAGAACCAATTACCAAAAATTGAAACAACATTTTTGAGACGCAGTACTAGACAGAATTGACCTTAATGGTCACAATCACTATATATATATTTAAATAACACTACAGCGAAAGATAGGAGCCACATGCCTTTTCCGTCATTGCCCGGCCCCGATTTCAGAACACATCGCAATCTCACTCCCCGGGCAATCTAGGGGAAAGCCTTGATATCTGAGGTCGCTTTCTTCTATGGCGGGATGCCAGGATTCCCGCCTGCGCGGGAATGACGGAAAAGAACTGAAGTTTCGCTGTAGTGATAAGGAGAAGTTTTTTTTAACTTTGTGCCTTCACTGAACCATTCATAACAGGAGCTGCTTATGGCCAATCCAGAAGAAATGTACAGATGCCAGACCGTGAATTGCGGCTATATCTATGATCCGGACCGTGGCGACCGCAAGGGCAAGATCCCCAAGGGAACCCAGTTTGAAGACTTGCCGGACACCTGGCGGTGCCCTATATGCGGGGCCACGACCAAGAGGTTCGTGTGCATGGCCCCGGCTGCCAAGGAATGAACCCGGGAACGTATTCAGGCCCCTTTGTCCGAACAGGCAAGGCCAGAGCCCGGATCAGCGGTTTCTGCGCATGAGTTCCAGATACCCGTCTTTGAGCTCGTGGGAAATCTCCCAGACTTCTTGATGGTAGTTCTGCTCCCGATGGTTGGTGACCCGGAACTGATTGACGTCCTCCTTGGAACCGACCACTGAGCCGGCCGGAATCATGGTGTGGAAGGGGATCTCGGCCCGCATGACGATGGCCCCGATCCCCACCCATACCCCGTCCTCCAGGGTGGCGGTGTAGATGACCGAGCGGATGCCTAGAAAACATCCGGGTCCGATCTTGCTCGGACCGTGGATAATGACTCCATGGGCCAAGGTGGACCTGGTGCCTATGACCACTGAGGTCCCCCCACGGGAATGGATGATCACCCCGTCCTGGATATTGGTTTCTGCACCCACAATCACCGGCTCCACATTGCCTTCCGGACCGGGTTCATCCGAGCGGATGACCACATTGGGAGCAATGAACACATTCTCCTGAACCTTGATCTTTCCAATAAGCTGGGCTGTGGGGTCCACATATGCGCTGGGATGGACTTCCGGCACATCCCCCAGGGGGTTGGAACGAAGATTGGAAACTGGCTGCATGTACACCTCCTCAGAATGGACTCTTCTTCTCATAGATTTAAAACGTATCAGAAAGCGGGGTATCTCTCAATAGTGCTCCCCCCTCCGCAGGGCTTTTTGGTTCTGCTTTCCATTTTCAACAATTTCAGTTGATTTGCTCTGTTTCTGGATAATAGCAATGTGTGTTCAGTGTTCGGTGTTCGGTGTTCACTTTTCAGCATAAGGATTTGAGATACCTGATATTTCTTGATTTGCATTCCTGATGCCTCAAAATGTCCCCAAATATGTTTCCAAAGTCTAATATCCGCATGGATCAGGACTTCTGAAGCTCGTATGAAACAAGGTTTTTACCCTGAAGAGGCCAGCCCTCGGGGCAAGGGCGGCATCCTTGCGAGCCGGGCTCTTCCAGTAAGACGGGCTTGACCCCAAGCCCTACCCTTTTGATAGAAAGGCTTTCCCCTAGATTGCCCGGTGAGTCTGATCCCGGAGTAATCGAAGGGTCCGGGCCGGGCAATGACGGAGGGACCGGACCTCCGTGCGTTTCATTGGTGATCAAACTGGCGGCTTCTTGCAAAGAACAGATAACTGATAACCAATAACAGGCCGCCAGAGGCAAAGCTGAACACTGAAACCTGAACACTTCTGGAAACTTACATTTGAGAACAAAATTACCGTGCCCCCCTCCGGCTGTTGATTGACAAAGATTCACCACTTTCCGTATTGTGAAACCGAGTTTTCGAATGGTCGAACCATTAACACCGACGTCCTCAGCTGCGTACAAAAGTACAAAACGTATTTACCCTGGTTCGGAGATTTTTAATGTCTCTACCCACAAGATTGCATAGCCTAATACATCTATCATAAGGAGGGATGCTATGAATTGGCGACCAGCAGTGCCCACAGCCGTGAATGAGCCGGTGCATCAGTATGCGCCTGGAACAGAGGAAAAGGCCCGCCTCAAGGCCAAGCTCAAGGAGCTCAGCAGCCAGGAGCTGGAAATCCCGGTGGTCATCGGGGGCAAGGAGATCTACACCGGTCAGACCGCCAAGTCGGTCATGCCCCACAACCACGGCCACACCCTGGCCACCTACCACATGGCCGGGGAAAACGAGATCCGGGCCGCCATCGATGCCGCCATGGAGGCTCAAAAAGAGTGGTCCCGCACCCCATGGCAGACCCGGGTAGCAGTGATGAAAAAGGCCGCCTACCTGATCAGCACCCGCTACCGGGAACGGATGAATGCCGCAGCCATGCTGGGCATCGGCAAGACCTGCTACCAAGCGGAGATCGAAGCCGTCTGCGAGCTGTGCGACTTTCTCAATTTCAACTCCCAGTTTTTGTACCAGCTCTATGCTGAACAGCCCCCCTATTCTCCGTATGGAACCTGGAACTGCCTGGAACACCGCCCCCTGGAGGGCTTTGTCTTCGCCGCCACCCCCTTCAACTTTGTGGCCATTGCCGGCAACCTGCCCACCTCCCCGGCCTTGATGGGCAATGTAGTCCTCTGGAAGCCGGCCTCTTCCGCGGTGTATCCGGCCTACCACCTGTTGCAGATCCTGCAGGAGGCCGGGTTGCCGGACGGGGTGATCAACTTCATCCCGGGCAGGGGATCAGTGGTCGGCCCCATGGTCATGTCCGACCCCAATCTGGCCGGAGTCCATTTTACCGGGTCCACTCCAGCTTTTCAGGACATGTGGCGGACTATCGGCAAAAACATTGAGAACTACCGCTCCTATCCGCGCATTGTGGGCGAAACCGGGGGCAAGGACTTCATCGTCCTGCACGAGTCGGCGGATGTGGATGCCGCAGTGGCGGCCACCGTTCGAGGGGCCTTTGAGTACCAGGGCCAGAAATGCTCGGCAGCCTCCAGGGTGTACATACCCAAAGGCCTGTATCAAGAGTTCAAGGACAAGTTGGTCGCTGAAGTGAAGACCTTAAAGATGGGCGATGTGCAGGACTTTACCAACTTCGTCAACGCAGTGATCGACAAGGCGGCCTTTGACAAGATCAAAGGCTATCTGGACTACGCCAAGGAATCGTCAAAGGCCTCTATTCTGGCCGGGGGAGAAGCCGACGATTCAGTAGGGTACTTTATTCAGCCCACAGTCATTGAGACCGAGGACCCGCATTTCAAGACCATGGTAGAGGAGATCTTCGGCCCGGTGGTCACCTTGTACGCCTATGAGGACGGTGAATATGAAAAGGTCCTGCACCTGTGCGACCAGACCAGCCCCTACGCCCTGACCGGAGCGGTCTTCGCCCGGGACCGCAAGGCCATTGCCCTGGCCTCAGACATCCTCTCCCAGGCCGCGGGCAACTTCTACATCAACGACAAACCCACCGGATCCATCGTCGGCCAGCAGCCTTTCGGCGGGGCCCGGGCCTCGGGAACCAACGACAAGGCGGGCTCCATCTTCAACCTCATGCGCTGGGTCTCTCAGCGGGCCATCAAGGAAAACTACGATCCGCCCAGGGACTACCGCTATCCCTTCCTGGACGAAGAATAGGATACAAAAGGGGGCCGCAGGGCCCCTTTTTTATTCCCGCTGATCCACGGGAACATACTCGTGCCTGCTTTGGCCCACATAGATCTGCCGGGGCCTGTTCAGCTTCCAATTGGGATCGTTGATGCTCTCCAGCCACTGAGCGATCCATCCGGGCAAACGGCCGATGGCGAACATAACAGTGAACATGTTCTTGGGTATCCCAATGGCCCGGAGGACGATTCCGGAATAGAAGTCCACGTTGGGATACAGCTTACGCTCCTGGAAATAGGGGTCTTCCAGGGCCTCCCGCTCCAGCTCCTGGGCGATATCCAGCAAAGGATCGGAGATGTCCAAAGCCCGCAGCAGGCGATGGCAGACCTTCTGCATGATCTTGGCCCGGGGATCTACGGTCTTGTACACCCGATGGCCAAACCCCATGAGCCGGAAAGGATCCTTTTTGTCCTTGGCTCGGTCGATAAAATGACGATACCCCAGTCCGCTCTCCCGGATTTCCTCCAGCATCTCCACCACCGCCTGGTTGGCTCCTCCGTGCAACGGGCCCCACAAAGCGGCAATACCTGAGGATATGGCTGCATACAAGTTAACTCGGGCACTGCCCACCAGGCGCACGGAAGATGTGGAGCAGTTCTGCTCATGATCGGCGTGCAGGATCCAAAAAACGCGCAGGGCGTTGATCACTTCTGGATCCAGCCTATAGGGCTTGACCGGAGAGTCGAACATCATGTTCAAGAAGTTGGCGCAATAGGCCAGATCGGGACGGGGATAGACCACCGTGTGTCCTCGGGAGATCTTGTAGGACATGGCCGCCATGGTTCTGATCTTGGACACCAGCCTGGTCACGGTCATCTGGATTTCTTCGTCGTTGTCGTTGAGTTCCGGATAGAAGCTGCGCATGGCGTTGACCATGGCCGAAAGAATCCCCATAGGGTGCGACCCCCGGGGGAAGTTCTGGTAGAAGACTTTCATATCTTCATGCAGCAGGGAGTGATCGTTGAGCATCACCGAAAAACGGGTCAGTTCCTTGCGGCTGGGCAGCCGGCCGTATATGAGCAAGAAAGCGGTTTCCTTGAAGGTAGCCTGCTCAGCTAGATCCTGCACCGGAAAGCCCCGGTAGCGCAAAACACCCTCCTCCCCGTTCATGTAGGTGATGGCGCTCATACAGCTTCCGGTGTTTCCATATCCCGGATCCATGGTGATCAAACCGGTCTGATCGCGCAACCGGGAGATGTCCACGGCCTTCTCCCCTTCCGTACCCACCACAATGGGCAGCTCATAGGTCCGACCCTGGTACTCCAGCTTCACCGTCTCCGAGTCACGTTTGGCCATAGCCGGCACAATCACTGCATTCTCATTCATAGCTTTTCCTGGATGATCAAATGTTCTTGCCCAGAGCTCCTGCTCTGTCTCCATACATGACCTTGGACAAATAGGAATCGTTAGTTCAATCCGTTTTTTGAGTCAACCCGGCTCAGACCTTCAGCGCGGTGAGCACCTGCTCTTTGAGCTCCGCGATGTGCCCGTCCTGGGGCAAAGAGTCCAAAAGCTCCTGCACCTCGCCCCGCTGGCGGATCAGATCCAGGGTTGCCGAATAATTCAGGCCGAAAACCCAACTGCACAGCAAGAGCTTGAAGTCGTTGACCCAGACCATGTCCTGATAGTTGACCAGGCTTCGATGCAGAACCTGCTGGGCAATACGTGGGGAATAGCGCCTGGGATCGTCGGTCAGGCCCAGAGTGAGCACCTGATCCCCGCCTCCGTGATGCACAAGATGGGTGGAAATGACCCCGATAATATCCAGTTTATCCGCATCCCGGACCAGGCTGAGCACAGCATGCAAGCCACGGGGCAGACCGGGAGGGATCGTCGGCCGGTTGTGCATAAAGACACAGCGCAAGACATTTCTGGCCTCTGTACGGGGAAGTCCCTGCAACAGATCACTTGTACGCAAGGTCACAAATCCCAGCCGGCCGTGATTCTCCGAGAGACTGTCTTGAAAGGTCCTGTATCTTCTGTACTGCGGAAAACGCCCCACATCATGATATACAGCCCCGATCTCCGCCAGCCTGCGCGTCTCGGTCGCCATTTTCTCCAAAGCTGCAATGTGCTGCACTCCCTCCCAGACCCGCAAGGAATGGTCCAGTTTAAGACGGATGTGGCTTTGATGGGCCCAGTCCTCTTCGTAATAGGTGCTTTCCACAAATGCCTGCAGCCGCAGGGCGGCCTGTTCAGGACTGAGGCCAGCAGCCTCTTTTTGGGGATGCATTCTCCTTTCTTGAACCTGCATGTCTTACTCCACCGCACTGATTGAGATATACCCCTCAAATTCGAATTTCCGTGTCGTTGCATAGTAGGTCAAGCTTGAAAAGAAAATCAGCATTCCAAATTGCCACCCCATGGGACAGAACTTATAAGACGCGGTACGAGCCACCGATGACCCCCAGCCGCTCCTGGACATCCTGGACCAGCTCGGCCACTTCCCGGTCCGCCGGGAGGATATAGTGCAGAGTTTGCAAGTACAACGGCTCCCGTTCAGCCATGATCTGCCCCGCCTCCGTATCCGGAGACATTCCGGACAGGGACGGCCGCCAGGCCTCATCGTTTTGCTCGGCCAGACGGGCCTGCAGCACGTCCGGTTGAGCCAAAAGATAAAAGACCCATCCCGTAGAGCGCATGATCTCCCGGTTGTCCTCCCTGAGTATTATCCCCCCCCCGGTAGCCACCGCTTGCCCGGCTTGAGCGCAGACCTGTTCCAGTACCTTGTGTTCCAAATCGCGGAACGCCTCCCAGCCGTGATCTTGGACCACACTGGCGATACTTTTCCCCGAGGTTTTTTGAACCAGCTCATCCGTATCCACACAGACGAGTCCCAGCTCCAGAGCCACGGCCCGGGCCAAGGTTGTCTTGCCGCTGGCCCGGGGGCCGATGAAAAAGACATTTGTTGCCGAAAGATCCACCGGAGCGTGTTGTAAGCTTGCCCCGTGCTTGTGCTTGCCCCTCGCCCCGGGATCTTCGACATCCACCTTGTGCTGAATAAATCGCTGCATTGTCCCCCCAGTCCCAGAGTGCAATCCGCACCTGGAAGATATGTTCAGGTCCGTTGGGTTCATTTCAAAATAAAGCGGGTAAACCCTGAAAACGAAGAAGTGGTACCTCTCTCTCCCTGGCAGAAGGATCACCTTCGTCATAGATCAGCCCGGCAAAGCTGAAAAAGGATACAGCAGGACAGGCATACGGCAAGGGTCAGTTTTCTGTCTGTCAGGCTGCATCCGGGTCAAACCTGTGCACACACATGCATTTTTTTGCACACCCTTTCCAGCCCTTCCAGCCCTTTCCAGCCGGGCACGGACGCATTCTTGGACCTTCCTGCAACCACCGCAATACTCCTATTCTCAGTTGTAACACACCAGAAGCACTCAAGTTTCAGACTTTCAGGAGGCAAGGCTGAGCACTGACCCCAATGGTCGTTTCGCCTGTATTCCCCAAAAGGACCAAAGCTTGCATATTGTAAAAAATTTGAACATTTCATTGGGAGCAATACACACTTATGTCGACTGAACCGCTGACAATTCTCTGGGTGGATGCCAAGACAGAATATACAACCCATCTGGCTACGGTTCTGGAAGCAGAAACCAAAGCCGGTGTTTTTGTGGAGCCCAAGCCTATCCAGGCCTTGGCCCGAGCCCAAAAGCAGGAGATCGACCTGTGTTTGATCAATATCCAATACACTGAGCAGAGCATGCCGGATTTTATTCCCCGGCTCAAGGAAATCGATCCCTCTGTGGTCATTGCCGTTGCAGTTCCTGAAAACCAGCGCCAGGAGCTGATTCAAGCCCTGACCGCAGGCGCCCATTTTCATATCTGTTTGCCCTACGACCACGAAGAGGTGGTTCTGGTGAGCACCCGTGGCCTCAAGCACCGCGAGCTTGTGCACTTGGCCGGACGTTCCCGGCCCTCCCTGAGGCAAAGCGATGGCTTCCACGGCATCATTGGGATCTCCGCCAGTATGCGCCGCCTCTTTGACTTCATTGAGCGCATAGCTGTCCATGATCAGGAAGCTGTGCTCATTCAAGGAGAGCCGGGAACAGGCAAAGAACTTGTGGCCAAGACCATCCATGACTTAAGCCCCCGGGCCGGACAACGCTTTTTGGCCATCAATTGCGGGACAGCTTTGGACGAACAGCTGGAGGGCGAGCTCTTCGGCCCTGTCAAAGGGACCAGTAGTGGAACAGATCACCACCGGACAGGGCGCATCGCCATTCCCGATCAAGGCACCCTGTTTTTGGATGAGATCGAAAGCTTGCAGCACCCCTTGCAAAGCAAGATCCTACAGCTCCTGCAGGCAAAAGAGGTCGAGCCCCTCGAGGACTCAGCCAAAGTCCGGGTCATCGCTGCCACGGACATCAACCTGGAAAAAGCGGTCCAGGAAGGGCGTTTTCGTCAGGACCTGTACCACCGACTCAGCATGGCCCCTCTGAACATCCCTCCGTTACGGGACAGGCCGGAGGACATTCCAGCCTTGGTCCAGACCTTTGTTATGATGTACAACCGCGGCGTCAAGTTCGGGGTACAGCGCTTCTCCACCCAGGCTATGCACTCCCTGCAATCCTATTCCTGGCCGGGGAATGTCCGGGAGCTGGAAAACCTGGTCCAGCGCATGTGCATACTGCATTGCAACCAAACCGTACACGTACAGGACCTTCCCCCCAAATACCGCGGCGCCCGCCGCAGCGATCGGCCGGTCACTTCTGCTTCATCGATCCACGATCCAGCCAACCTGGACTTCTATACCCGGATGAGTCAGCTCGAGGACCAACTCATCCTCAACGCCTTGCAGCAGGCAAAGGGCAATAAGAAGCAGGCGGCCCAAATCCTGAACATGAAACGGACGACTTTGTTAGAGAAAATCAAGAAAAAAAAGCTCGGTCCGGCTTTGGAAGCCATGATGAAAAAGAATGCACCCTCGGCCCATGATTGCCCGCAGGTCAGCTCAAGTCGAAACAACTCTACCCCGGTCTCCTCATAACTGTCTACAATCCCACAAAAAAGGGACGCGATCCTCGGATCCCGTCCCTTTTATATGGGCAATGCAGGATTCGAACCTGCGGCCTCCAGCTCCGGAGGCTGGCGCTCTATCCGACTGAGCTAATTGCCCGCAAGACTATATTCGTATCCCAACCCTCGTCCCATGTCAATACAACCTCAAGCGGCCTCAGGGCTTTTTGGTTCTGCTTTCTATTTTCAACAATTTCAGGTGATTTGCTCTGTCCCTGGATAATAGCAATTTGTGTTCAGTGTTCGGTGTTCAGTGT
>JBNJII010000006.1:0-69821 GCA_051749205.1 Thermodesulfobacteriota bacterium
GCCGAAAGCGAAGTCGTTTCCCTGATTGCCGAGGATACCCCGGTGGAAGTCATCTGCAAGGGGGTCTGCCGCAGCATCGCCAAACGGACCGTATCCATGTTGGACCGGGTAGGACGAGAGCCCAAGCTGGCCATGAGCGGAGGGGTGGCCTTCAATCAAGGGGTGGTCCGGGAGCTGGAGCACCTGACCGGCTGTAAGCTGTTTATCCCGGAAAACCCCCAGATCATGGGCGCCCTGGGCGCGGCCTTGTTTGCCGCTGAACCTACTGCAAGCTCATAGCCTTTTCCGGACACAACTCCTGACAGCAGAAGCAGGTGATGCAGGTGTCGGCATCCACCTCCGGAATATTGTCATTACCCATAGACAGAGCTGATACCGGACAATGCTCAATGCATTCTCCACAGGCTGTGCACAGCTCGGGGTCGGCCTGGGGTTTGAGCCCGGCCTTGGACCCAAGCAAACCCTGAATTTCCTCATTGTCCATATGGTGCTCGCCGCCAAGTGGCGGGAGCTTGAAATCCGGAATGTGTTTCAGCTCACCCATAATCTGTATGGATTGCAGATCATAATCTCCAAGGCCGAGCTCCCTGGCCTTTTGCAGCGAACGCAGCCGGCCCGGTTCCAAGCCCATCATGGCAGCCATGACCGCATCCATGGCCACGGCATTGTCCGCAGCCATGATCCGTCCGATATCCCGCAGATCAGGGGAGGCCGGGCCGTTGCCTTCCATGCCCAGCACCGCATCCATGATAAACAGATCCGGAACCCGGAGCCGAAAGACCTCCACAATGGCTTCCTGGAAGCGTTCCGGAGTCCCGGCGGCCTTGTGCAACTTGGCCTTGAGTCCTCCCGGCAGGATGCCGTAGCTGTTCTTGATGGCCCCGGTGATCACAGTCAAGCCGTGGGTCTTGAACTTGGGCAGGCTGATGACCACGTCGGAATCCAATACTGCCTTGGACACCCCGATCCGGGGCAGAAGAGCGGGATCAAAATCCATCTGCACCGATTCGGTCCCGATATTTTGGTAATGCCCTCCGGCTGCCTGCATCAGCCCGGTCTGTTCAAAGCAACGCTCATTATCCCCGTAGTTGAACAGTCCGGGGTTGTCCCCGACGATGACCATCGCCGGATGCTGTTCCTCCACCGCCTGGACCACGGCCTGCAATACTGCTGGATGGGTAACGACTCCCTCATCCGGCTGGGCAATGCGCAAGACATTTGGTTTGATCAGCACCTTCTTGCCGGCCAAATCCTGGGAAAAAGCCTGCAGGGCCTTGCGCACAGCCGGCAGGCAGGTGGTATAATCGGCCGGTTCAATGAGTACACGGGACATACAATACTCCCTTGGTCAGCTTTGCCTCCGGCAAATCAGACATATTTTTTTCCCAAAGCGAGCAAAAAAGGGGAAAACCCTCTATCTGCTCTGAATTCATTCCTCGTCCCCAGGGTCACCCTGGGGACGTTTTCCTCTTATGGCTCCGGCCATACTTGTATTATTTCAAATCTTCCAATATCTTTCCTCGTCCCTGCCCTGGATCACGGCCTGGCTGAGAGGCTTTCCTTTCACTGCAATCGAATTTCGAAATTCGGTAAGATCAGGCAATCTCTTGGAAGGGCCATCAACCGTTACAAGACGAGCAATCTGCTTTCCCCGGCGGAGGATCGTAACCTCCTCCCCTTTTTGGGCTTTATCCAGAAGAGCACTGATTTGTGCCCTGGCTACTTTGACATTGACTTCCATATGGCATTCCTTGTTGAATTTCATCTTACTAGCAATATACTTAAAATTTGTACACATAAAAGTCAACCAGATACACATTGTCTCGCATGAAAAAAGAATTAAACCCGGTCGCTGGCTTGGCCGTTTGGGACCGCCAGTCACGCGTAGACGCGTGACTGGCCCAAGAGGGCGAATAATTATTCGCCCCTACTACCCACTCGCCAGTGTATCCTGGATCAAACTGGAGGCTTCTTACGAATAACAAATAACTCATAACGAGCCTGCCGGAGACAAAGCTGGCTACAACCACTGAGAGAAAAACACGGCACCCATATTTGCCCCTTGACCCTGATACCCTCAGTACTTCAAAATGCCTCAACCTTAGGCCAGTGCAGTCAAGACCGTACATTTACAGCCAAAGATTGGCCCGGCATGACTTATTTCGTCATTGCCGAGCCAATATTTAGCAAAACTCCAGCCCAAAGCGAGAACAACTCTATGAGCCAGGACGAACCGAATAAGATCATCTACTCCATGATGGGAGTGAGCAAGCACTACAACCAGCAGCCGGTCATCAAGGACATTTCCCTGTCCTATTTCTACGGGGCCAAGATCGGAGTCATCGGCCTAAACGCCTCCGGCAAGAGCTCCCTGTTGCGGATTATGGCCGGCGTGGACCAGGATTTTGAGGGCGAGACCCACTTGGCTCCGGGATATGCTGTAGGCTACCTGGAGCAGGAACCCCAGCTGGACGAAGAAAAGACCGTCCGCCAAGTGGTGGCAGAAGGAGCCCAGCAGGCCTTTGATCTTTTGCAGGAGTTTGAGGACATAAACGCCAAGTTCGCCGAACCTATGGACGACGAAGCCATGGACAAGCTCATCAACCGCCAGGGCGAGGTCCAAGCCCAGCTGGATGCGGTCAATGCCTGGGATATCGAGAGCCGTCTGGATATGGCCATGGAGGCCCTGCGCTGTCCGCCTGGAGAAACCCCGGTGAAAACAATTTCAGGCGGCGAGAAGCGCCGGGTGGCCCTGTGCCGTTTGCTCATCCAGCAGCCGGACATCCTGCTTCTGGATGAGCCCACCAACCACCTGGACGCAGAGACAGTAGCCTGGCTGGAGCATCACTTGCAGACCTACCCGGGAACGGTCATTGCCGTGACCCACGACCGGTACTTCCTCAATAACGTGGCCGGGTGGATTCTGGAACTGGACCGGGGAGTGGGTGTGCCCTGGAAAGGCAACTACGCCTCCTGGCTGGAGCAGAAAAAGGCCAAGATGCAGCAGGAAAAACGGGTGGACAAGAAATGGCGGACCACCCTGGCCCGGGAGCTGGAATGGCTGCACATGAGTCCGGCAGATCGGCATAAGCGAAACCAAGAGCGGATCATCAAGTATTCCGATCTGCTCTCCAGCGCCGACAAGCAAAATGAAGAGCTGCAGATCGTCATTCCCCCCGGTCCCCGCCTGGGCGATGTGGTGGTTGAAGCCGACAAGGTCCGCAAGGCCTATGACGATCTCCTGCTCATGGAGGATATGTCCTTTACCGTTCCTCCGGGGGCCATTGTGGGCATCATCGGCCCCAACGGAGCGGGCAAAACCACCCTGTTCCGCATGATCACCGGCCAGGAAGGACCGGACGACGGCACCTTACGCCTAGGGCACAGCGTGCAGCTGGCCTATGTAGAGCAAAGCCGGGACAAGCTGGATCCGGAGCAGACGGTGTGGGAGGCCATCAGCGGAGGCCGGGACACCATCCGCCTGGGCAGCCGGGAAATCAACTCCCGGGCCTATGTGGCCCGGTTCAACATCACCGGCGCGGAACAGCAGCGCAAGGTGGGCGAACTTTCCGGCGGGGTGCGCAATCGGGTGCATCTGGCTATGATGGTCAAGGAAGGGGCCAACCTGCTTCTTTTGGACGAGCCGACCAACGATCTGGATGTGAACACCATGCGGGCCTTGGAAGATGCTTTGCAGAGCTTTGCCGGCAGCGCCATGATCATCAGCCATGACCGCTGGTTCCTGGACCGGGTGGCCACCCACATCCTGGCCTTTGAAGGCGACAGTCGGGTGGTCTGGTTTGACGGAAACTTCAGCGAATACGAAGACGACAAAAAGCGCCGCTTGGGCCAGGACGCCCTGCAGCCCCAGCGGATCAAGTATCGAAAGCTGACCAGATAAATTCTGCAGGCAGCCTCTCTGGCTGCCTGCAGAATGTATATTCAAAAACTCTGTCTGAGCACAGGGCAGGACGATGTCTTGTCGGTAGGGGTGGGTTACAACAAAGGAAAAATCTTTACCGGCTGCAATGAAGGGAGTTGTGCATCTCCATAGAGCACAGCCCGGTCTGAAATCTCAAACCGGGCTATGCGCGAGAGGCCTTGTCCTGTCCGGAAAGCTTAGGCGCCAAAGGCCTTTTCAAAGTTGGGTACCACCTGTTTCTTGCGGCTCATGACCCCGTCCAACCAGGCCTTGTCCCCGGAAGGAGCCACGCCAAAGGCCTTTTCCACCTTGGAAGGATCATCTGAAACCAGAAGCAGCTCCGAACCTTCCTTCATGATATCTGTGAGCAGCAGGAACACGGAGTGGTAGTTGCCCTCACCCTTCAGGCTGGAGATATCCTTGGCCAGATCGCCCTTGACTCCGTCCAGGAGTGAGAGATCCACAACTTCCAGCTGCCCGATACCCACTTTGCTGCCGTTCATATCAAAGTCTTTGAAGTCGCGCATGACCAGCTCGCGGACGGGAGTGCCCTCAATGGCTGACTTGACCTTGAACATCTCGGTTCCCAGGCCTTGCAGATCGTTCAGGCCGGCCTTTTTGCCCAGTTCCTCGGCCGCCTTTTTGTCTGCATCCGTGCAGGTAGCGGACTTGAAGATCACAGTGTCGCTCAAGATGGCGCAGGTCATGATGCCGGCGATGTTTTTGGGAATCTCCACGCCGTAGAAATCGTACATGCTCTTTAAGACCGTGCAGGTGCACCCTACCGGCCACGTCCAAACTTCAATGGGATTGGGTGTGGTCACATCTCCGACCTTGTGATGGTCGACAATGGCCATGAGTTCGCCCTTGTTCAAGTTGTCCAAGCTCTGGGAGAGATCGGAGTGGTCTACGAGCATGATCTGCTTGTCCGTAGCGTCTGTGAGCAGCTCTGGAGCATCGCATCCAAACTTGTCCAGGACGAACTTGCTTTCTGGACTGAGATCCCCTTGCACCACAGGTTTGAATTCCACGCCCAGCTTGCTCTTCAAGTCTGCCAGGGCAATGGCTGCACACACGGAATCCGTATCCGGGCTCTTGTGACCGACCACATAAACTGCCATGTCCTACCTCCTCATCTTTTCATAATCTTTTTTGGAGCATCCGACCGAAGCCTTGTGACTTTTAGCACAAATAAATACAACTGCCAAGAGGGGGCAGGCATTATATTTTTATCATTCTGATATGATTTGATATATATTGTTAGGGTATGCGCATGGAGCCTTGCTCTAGGCTTTGGCCCTGACTCATTGACTGGTATGTGTTATCCGTTAGGGGGTGCGTCTTGCTTCATACGAGGGCGAGCACAGCAAGGATCCCCAGGACCACACTGGCAAGCAATATGTGATAGGCCTTACGGATGCGTACTGAGAGGATCGCTCCTAAAAGGGCGACGGTCCATAGATGCGGCCAACGCACATCCCAAGGAGGTTGGGCAGTAGATAATACGGACTGGAAGGCAGCTGTGAAACTTGTAACAAGCACAGCCAGGACCAGAAAGAGGCCACTTTCTACGACGATCTTCTTGCCCAAGCTGGTCCAAATCATAAAAGCAGGAAAAGACACGGAAGACGACTGACCGGCCCAATCCACCAGCCGGGTGTGGTTCTCGCTCTGGACCAGTCGGAGGCGTTTTTCCAGAAATGTTCCCAGGCTGGCTGCCGGAAGGGCGCAGAGGATGGGGATCACAACCAGGGACGGCCAGGTCAGACTCAGAACCGAGAGCACGCAACAGACCAATAGGGTGCTCAAGATGCGTTGAGGGGGGAGATAGGTTCCAGCCGGAAAGAGATCTAGCCACAAAAGCTCAAAAAAGATCCCTACACCAACGCATTGGGTCCATTGGCCTGTGAGCAGGGCTGCAATAAGCCCCACTGTAATCGGACGTTCTAAAAATCCGGTATTGATTGAGCTCCGAGATTGGGTAAAGAGGCCAAAAAAAAACTCCACCCCAGCAGTATGAGTGATGTATCCACAAGTGTATTCATTGCTACCACAAGGCTTTCACGTTTACTTGGGTATTGGGCAGGCACCTGAAATCAAGCTTCACCCCTTGCTCCTGGAGGTAACGCAGACAGGTGATGTCATCCTGATCCAGGGCGATATGATCACAGACTTGACGCTTGCCATGACTGTAGTGGAGGTTGCCGATATTTAAAAAACTGAACTTGAGACCACTGATGTAGGCCAGCTTGGCATCTTCACAGGAAGCGAACAAAAGAAAAATGTCCGCTCCGGCATGCCTAGGCCTTAACTCACCCACCTGTTCAGCGGTTTGCTGTACGCTGGAGAATAGAATGTGCACACCGGTGGGAACGGCCAGACGCAAGAGTTCCTGGCGCAGCTCGTCGTTTGCCAATTGATCGTTGGCTACAACCAAGGTCTTGGCATTAGAGTATGGCAGCCAGGTCTCGACGACCTGTCCATGGACCAGCCGGTTGTCTATCCGGACCCAAAGCCTCTTCTTATTCATTGGCTATTTTGCGTTTAAGGACCTCGCCGGCCACCAAAATGCCTTGGCGTCCGGCCGACTTGGCCTCCAGGGCCAGATCTTCAAGAGGGGTTGAGCAGCGGGCACTGAATATCTTCAAAAGCATGGGCAAATTGGCCCCGGTTATAACCTCCAGCTTGCCCGTCCCCAAAAGAGAGAGAGATATATTGCTGGGAGTACCGCCAAACATATCGGTCAAAACCAAGACCCCGTCCCCGGAATCCAGCTTCTTCAGGCCCTGTTTGATCTCTGCCAAGGCAGTTTCCATATTGTGGCCAGCATCCAGTGACAGGGCCAAACACCCTTCCTGTTGCCCGACAATTCCTTCGGCAGTCTCCAATAGTTTGTGGCCAAAATCAAGATGGGTCACAATGAGTACCCCGATCATAATCATCAGCACCTCATGCTTGGTGCACACATAGCTTATGTGCTGCGTGGTCATTTCTGAAAATGGTTGTCCTGCATACACACATGCTCTGCATATCTACCCCAGTTCCAGATGTCTATGTTCCAAAAAAGCTTGATAGCCAAGCCTTTGCAGATGCAAAAACACGGCTTCAGCCACGGCTACAGAACGGTGTCTGCCCCCTGTGCACCCAAAGGACGCGGTTAAACGATACCGCCCTTCCCGGGCATACAGGGGCAAGGTGTAGCTCAAAAAACCGGTCAAATGGTCTAAAAAGCCGGCTCCGGGTTCTCCCTGCAGAACATAGGCGGCAACCTGGTCATGCTGTCCGGACAAGGAACGTAAATGTTCCTCAAAGTACGGATTGGGTAAAAAACGCAGATCAAAAACTAAATCTGCTTCCTTGGGCACTCCATACTTATAGCCAAAAGATATGATATGCACTCGAAGGCCTTGCAGGGTATCGGCCAAAAACTCCCATTTTTCCTGAAGGTGTCGACGCAGGTCGTGGATGGAAAAGGAGGTGGTGTCGATGATCAGCTCTGCGTCCTGGCGCAGGACGGCCAGCATCTGACGTTCTTTGTCTAAAGCTGTTTCCAGGCCGTGATGAACGGATTCCAGCGGGTGCGGACGGCGGGTGGTCGCATATCTGCGCAGCAGGGTCTCTTGCTCCGCCTCCAGGAATATCACTTGTGGATGCATGCTGCGGGCGGACATCCACTCCAGCGTGCGCTGCCACTCCTGGACCAGATCCGGTTGCCGGATATCCATACCCAGGGCCATTCCACGGTATTGACTGGGATTCTGGGCCCAAAAAAGATTGACCAAGCGGGCAACCATGCTGGCAGGTAAGCCGTCAACACAAAAAAAACCGAGATCTTCAAACACGTTCAGGGCCGTGCTCTTGCCGGCTCCGGAGAGCCCGGTCAAGATGACCATGGGAAAATGATTCCGCCCCGTTTGAAGGTGCGGATTCTTGGAGGTGTGTCTGGAGGCCATATCAGGGCATCTCCGTCCTGATCAAACCGATTTGAGGAGGCTCCATAATCCGCTTCGTCCCTCAGCGTGCATAAACGTCTCCCGAAAATCGGGATCTTTGAGCAGGCGTGATATCTGGGCCAGGATGCGTAAATGCAGACCGGCAACCTGCTCCGGAGCCAAAACCAGAAAGAAGATATAACAGGGCTTGGTGTCCAGGGATTGAAATTCCGTCCCCTGGAGGCTTCGGCCGACAATAACCACAATGTCCTGCAAATCGTCCAGTTTGCCGTGGGGAATGGCCACACCGTCCCCAATGCCCGTGCTGCCCAGCTCTTCACGCTGCATGAGGATGGTGTGGGCCTTGTCCTTGTCTTTATCCGGCCACTTGGCTTGGAAGGGCTCAAGCAGTTCGGCCAGGACCTCGGATTTGGTGGTGGCCATAAGCTCTGGGATGATCAGGTCCGGATCCAGGTACGAAGAAAGTTTCATGGGTTATATCCTAGGATCGATAAGTCCGAAGTCCCCATTTTTCAGCCGATAAATGACATTGACCCGATTTGTTCCGGCATTGAAGAAAACCAGAAAACCGTCATCGGATTTTTGCAGCCGGATGGCCGCCTCTTCTTCATCCATGGGCTTGGGTTCATACATTTCCGTGGGTACGATCCTGGGCTGGTCTTCCTCCCCGCTCTGGTCAGAAAGTAAGGCCCCCCCGAGTTCCGCAGAAGCAAAGGCGCGGTTTCCTTTGCCTCGGCGGCGATCCTTTTCCTTATCCCGCAGCTTTCGCAGTTGGGCTTCTACCTTGTCCAGAACCTGATCGATGGTGGCATACATGTCCTCGGTCTCTTCCTGGGCCGAGATCTTGTTCTCATCCGCAGTCAATATGACTTCCGCTATTTGGCGGAACTTCTCCACTTCCAGGTTGATCTGGACTTGAGCGGCTTCCGGGTTGCGAATGTATTTGTCCAGCTTTTCGAACCGGGTTTGGGCGTATTCCTTGAGTTGATTCGAAGCCTCAAAGTTCTTGAAGTTGAAAACAACCTCCATGCCTGCCTCCTGCTGACTTTTTTTAGACAATAAATCCAGTCCTGGACACAGCTTCAGCGCATTTTCTTCTTTCGTTTGGTGGACGAGGGAATGCCCAGAGCCTCCCGGTACTTGGCCACAGTCCGCCTGGCGATGTGCACTTGCAGGTCCTTGCTCAGGCACTCTACCAACTGCTTATCGCTCCAAGGCTTGTGCGGGTCTTCATGGCTTATCAGATTCTTGATCGCCGCCTTCACACTTTCCGAGGCCACCTGCTCTCCGTTGCTGGTCCCCAGACCGCTGTTGAAAAAGTACTTCAGCTCAAAGATGCCAAAGGGAGTGGCCACATACTTATTGGTCGTGATCCTGCTCACTGTAGATTCGTGGACTTCAATCTCGTCAGCTACATCCCTGAGGACCAAGGGCTTGAGCTGGCTTACGCCGTGCACAAAAAACTCCCGCTGAAAGCGGACAATGGCCTCCAGGACCTTGTATAAAGTGCGCTGACGTTGTTGAATGCTTTTTAACAGCCACAGGCCCTGACGCATCTGCTCCTGCAAATACTGTTTGCTCTGCTGGCCGTCCTTGGACTCCAGCAGCTGGGTGTATAAGGGACTTATTTGCAGGTCAGGAAAACCCTCGTCATTGAGAACGATGATAAAATCGTCGTCATAGGCGTAGACATAGGCATCCGGGCTGATATAGAAGGTCTCTCCGCCGCCGAAGCTGCGCCCCGGCCTGGGGTCCAGGCCTTGGATAATCTGCACATAGGCTTGGATGTCTTCTTTATTCACCTGAAACTTTTTGGCCAAAGACTGGAGATTGCCTCCTTCAATATCCAGGAGATGATCGCGGATCAGGGATATCAGAATAGGGTCATCCTTGCCCAAAAAATTAACCTGCACCTGCAGGCACTCAGACAGGGACCGGCTGGCTACGCCCGCTGGATCGAAATATTGGACTATGTGCAGGACTTCTTCAATTTCTTCAGGCTCAGCCTGACATATGGATTGAACATCCTCAATGCTGGAGTGCAGATAGCCGTGGGTATCCAGGCTTCCGATGATAACTTCACCGATTTCCTTCTGCCGGTCGGTGAGGTTGGAGAGGTGCAGCTGCCACAAAAGATGGCTCTCCAGGGTCGGCTTGGCTGCGTGCATAGTTTCAAAAGAGGCCAGCTCTTCGGGAAGCTCACGCTCAGAGGCCTGGCGGGAGGTACTGGAAAAGTTGCCCAAGTAGTCGTCCCACTCAGCACTTTTGAGTAATGACTGTTCTTGGACATCGAATTCTTTGACTTTTTCACTACGTTCATCAGTAGCCTGTTGCGTATCTGCCTCAGGGTCTGTTTCCGGTGGCCGCTCTTCAAGGACCGGATTCTCCAGCAGGGCCTGCTGGACGGTCTCCACGAGTTCCAGACGGGAGAGCTGCAGGAGTTTAATGGCCTGTTGCAACTGCGGAGTCATGATCAGTTGCTGGGCCAATTTCAGATTTTGCCGGAGTTGAAGACTCATAATCGGTTCATCTTTGGAGTAGAGATGCAAAGAGATACCAAATAGGTACCATTACCGCCTACCATTGTTTCTGTCTAAAATTTGCCACAAACGACGAGGTTTTGCAAACCAAGAAACCGGAAATCACAAACAAAAGCGTTCACCAAGGTAAACATGGCGTGCCTTGGAATCGGCGGCCATTTCAGCCGGAGTACCTTCCAGGATGATTTCTCCGTCATAGACCAATGAGACTCGGTCGCATATATTCATGGTCTCCCGAACGTTGTGATCTGATATAAGCACTCCGATGCCTTTTTTCTTCAAGGAAAGGATGATGTGCTGGATATCATCCACAGCCAAGGGATCGATGCCGGCAAAGGGTTCATCCAAGAGAATAAAGTCAGGATCCCGGATCAAGGCCCTGGCGATCTCCAGCCTTCTGCGCTCCCCACCAGAGAGATGAATGGCCTTTTGTTTTTCCAGCTTTGCAATTCCCAACTCACCCAAAAGTGACGAAAGTTTGTCTTGCTGTTCTTTGCGGGAAAGTCCGGTAAACTCCAGGATGACCTGCAGGTTTTCCCGAACCGAGAGTTTGGTGAATACTGAGCTCTCTTGGGGCAAATAGCTCAGTCCGTATCTGGCTCTCTTGTGCAGAGGCCAGCGGGTTATCTCCGTCTCATCGACAAAGATACGGCCGGCATTGGGCCGGACAATCCCTACCAGCATATAGAAGGTTGTGGTCTTGCCCGCCCCATTGGGTCCCAGAAGACCCACCACTTCCCCTTGTTCCAGGGACACATCCACGCCTTTGACCACCAAGCGCTTGCCAAAGGCCTTGCGCAGGCCATGGGCGCTCAATACAGCCACTACTGTTCCTCCTCGGATTCTTCTTCCGGGAAAAATACGGCCTTAACCCGGTCGCTCTCCTTGCTCTCAATCTCGCTGCGCCCGTCTTTCAGATAAAATGTCACCCGGTGCCCGCTCACGGTATTTCGGTTTTCTTTGAGCTTTACATTGCCCAGCATGATGATCTTGGACTCCCGGGCATAATATTTTGCCCTGTCACTGGTAGCTTGGCGCTGTTCCATGCTCAGGCGAACATTGTCCACGGCCACGATCTTGCGCACCTTGCCCGCAGAGCCAAGCTTTGCTGTCTGTTCCGACTGCTTTTCCCCGTCTTCTTCCGCAGAGGTCAAGATGACCTCCATGCGGTCGCACCAAAGCTGGAAATCGGGACGTTGGACATGGACCTGGCCGATAAACTCCAGCTTACGATCGTTCTGGCCATAGACCACCTTGTCCGCTTCTATGTGCATGGGGCTGTCCGCATCCAATCCCTGGTTTTGGGACCATGCCGGGTGGCCGCTGACCAACAGGGCCCATAGGAACAGAAAGAAGGCCGTGAATACATATGTGCGCAGTCGTCTACTGGATGCTTGTCTCATGAAAATCCACCTCCACATCGCCGGTGAGCACCAGCTGGTTTTTTTCCAGGTCAATGCGGGCCTTGCCGCTTCTGGATTGGGCCTGGGGATGATCGATAACCACATGGCCTTGGAAAACTATGCTTTGCCTGTTGCGATCAAAGACCATACGTTCGGCATGGACCGTGTTTTGACCAAAGGAGGCTTTGACCTGCGGCCAGAGCTTGGCCACCCCTTTGTCCTGCAGATATTCACCGGATGCGGCCTGGGCATGGATAGGGGATGCACCTTCTTCCTTATAAAAGGTGATTCTGGGCCGGTCAAACTCTAAACGCGATGCATCCCGCAGATACCGACTCTCCCGGGCCTTGAGCTCCCATGTCCTCTGTCCTTTCCCGCCCTGGACCAAGTGCAGGTCCTCAACAGCTACATCCAGGTTTGTATATACCACCTGGACCGAAGGGCTGGAATCGGCGAATTGATTCCAGATGCTCCAGGCCGTTACAGCGACCAAGGCCAATCCAAGGCCGAAGAGAATCACGCGCCGTCTGATACCTGGGACCATAACTGCCATGCCTGGGCCAGACTGCCTTGAGCTTGGAGAATAAAGCGGACAGCATCCCGGACCGCCCCGTTACCTCCAGGGAAGGAGGAAACCCAAGCGGCCATGTTTTTGATATCCTCCTGGGCGTTGGCCACGGCCATGGGTAGCCGGACCAAAGACAAGGGGGCGGCGTCCACCCAGTCGTCTCCCAGGTAGGCCAATTGGTCATAGGAAAGATTGTTCCGCTGGCAAATGTCGTCCAAGACCGCTTTTTTCATTCGGTGTCCGGCGTGATATTCCCGGATTCCCAGCTCCAGAATACGCAGGCGCACCGCCTCGGACTCCAGGCCGGTAATCACGCCCACCTCCAAGCCCATACGCTGGGCAAGCTTGACCCCAAAGCCGTCATGGACATGGAATCGCTTGCTCACCTTTCCGGATTCATCGTAGTACAACCCGCCGTCGGTAAACACCCCGTCCACATCGCAGATGAGCATGCTCACTTCCCGGGCCAATTTTTCAGCAGTCATGGGGCACCTCTGCCAGAGACATAAGGTGTTTGAGGAGGGGGAAAAGTCGTTTCAGAGGCCAGCTGTTGGGTCCGTCGCACAAGGCGCAATCCGGGTCCGGATGGACCTCCAGGAAAACCCCGTCGCATCCGGCGGCCACCGCTGCCCGAGCCAATACAGGGACAAACTCCCGGTTTCCTCCGGAAGCAGTCCCCCTGCCCCCGGGAAGCTGTACCGAATGGGTGGCGTCAAAGACGACCTTTACGTCCAGCTTATGCATTTCCGGCACAGATCGGTAGTCCACGACCAGATTGTTGTACCCAAAGCTGCTTCCCCGCTCAGTAAGCCAGATTGAGCTGTTTCCTGTAGACCGGATTTTGTCCACAGGTCCGGCCATGTCCCAAGGGGCCAAGAACTGTCCCTTTTTCACGTTCACCGTCTTCTGGGTCCGGGCTGCGGCCACAAGCAGGTCTGTCTGGCGGGACAAAAAGGCTGGGATTTGGAGCATATCCGCAACCTGAGCCACAGGGTCGGCCTGGCTGGGAAGATGGATGTCCGTGGTCACCAAGAGCCCGCTTTCGGCCTTGATCTTTTCCAGCCAGGAAAGGCCGGTTTCCAGGCCCGGTCCGCGGAAGCTGTCCAGAGAAGACCGATTGGCCTTATCAAAGGAACTCTTAAAGACAACCGGCACATTCAGCTTCTGGCTGCAAACGGCCAGCTCCTCGGCAACCTGAAGCCCCAGGTCCAGGCTTTCCAGGACACAGGGGCCGGCGATGAAAAAAAGGGATGTCGGTTCAAGATCGAAAACGCTCATCTGTTGTCCTTAGCCGCGCGTATGAATTCCCGAAACAAGGGATGAGGCTGCATGGGCCTGGATTTGAACTCAGGATGGAATTGGCAGCCCACAAACCAGGGATGCTCGGCGAGTTCCACAATCTCCACCAGGGTTTCGTCCGGAGAGGTCCCGCTTAAGATCATGCCGGCCTCATGACAGGCCTGGGAGTAGTCAGTATTAAACTCATAACGGTGTCTGTGCCGCTCTTCCACGCTGGGGCAGCCATAGGCCTCCCTGGCCTTGGTGCCTTCTTTGAGTTGACAGGGGTAGGAGCCCAGGCGCATGGTGCCGCCTTTTTCCGAGGACTCATCCCTTTTTTGCATACTCTGGGTTCGAAAATCGTACCACTCGGTCATCAAATATATGATGGGATCAGAGGTTTCAGGCACAAACTCGCTGGAGTTGGCTTGGGGCAGCCCCAAGACATTGCGGGCGAACTCAATGACCGCGCATTGCATGCCCAGGCAGATGCCGAAAAAGGGAATTTTGTTCTCCCGGGCATATCCGCTGGCAACAATCTTGCCTTCCACGCCCCGGTAACCAAAGCCTCCGGGGACCAGGATACCGTCCAAGCCTTCAAACATGGCCGGCGCTGTCTCCACAGTGAGCTCTTCGGCGCTGACATAGACCAATTCCACAGAGACCATATTGCTCACCCCTCCGTGGATCAAGGCCTCGTGCAGGCTTTTGTAGGCTTCTTTGAGGTCTACGTATTTGCCGACAATCCCGATCTTGACCAGGCCCTGGGGGTGGTTTTGGGTGTGCACCAAATGCTGCCAAGGGGCCAGGGAGGGATTTTTGGCCGGCAGACGGAGCATGATGGCTATTTTCTGGTCCAGGCCTTCGTTGTAAAAGGCCAAAGGGAGCTCATAGATATTGTTCAGATCCACGGCGGAAAAGACAGCATCCTGCTCTACGTTGCAGAACAGAGCGATCTTGGCCTTGAGCTCGTCTGCAAGCTCAACTTCTGAGCGGCAGAGGATGAGATCCGGCTGGATACCGATGCTGCGCAGCTCCTTGACGCTGTGCTGGGTGGGCTTGGTCTTGAGTTCTCCAGCCGCCCGCATGTAGGGAACCAAGGTCAGATGGATGTAGCACACGTTTTCTTTGCCCAGATCGGAGCGCAACTGACGGATGGCCTCTAGAAAGGGCAGACCCTCGATATCTCCCACCGTGCCCCCGATCTCGATGATGGCCACGTCTTCGCCGTGTCTGGCCACCCCCTGGATGGCTTTTTTGATCTCATCCGTCACATGGGGAATAACCTGGACCGTGCCGCCCAGGTAATCCCCCCGGCGCTCCTTGGTGATCACCTTGTCGTAGATGCTGCCCGAGGTATAGTTGTTGTATTGGGCCATGGGCACCCCAAGGTAACGTTCGTAATGGCCCAGATCCAGGTCTGTCTCCGCTCCGTCGTCGGTAACGTATACTTCCCCGTGCTGAAAAGGGTTCATGGTCCCCGGGTCCACATTGATGTAGGGATCCAGCTTTTGGATGGTCACCTTCAGGCCTCGGGACTTGAGCAAAGCCCCGATGGAGGCCGCAGCCAGCCCCTTCCCCAGGGACGAGAGCACCCCTCCGGTTACAAACAGAAATTTAGTCTTCATACTCCCCCTTTCATCATGCACATCCAGTCTATCTCAGGGAACCGCTCCCAAACATAAAGATCAGCTCTATAGTACTGCGTCTTTAAAAATATTGCCCCAATTTTTGGCGATTGGTTCTATTTCATCTCTCAGCTTATATATAAGTTTCCTATCGCTCCCATGCTCTGCGTGGGAGCGTCAAACGACCGGTCTGGTATACCGTTTAGCCGGGCAAAAGTCCACGCCGATCTCCCCAGGCTGGACTCACGGTAATTTTGTTCTCAAATGTAAGTCTCCAGGAGTGTTCAGGTTTCAGTTTTCAGCGCCGCCTCTGGCGGCCTTTTATTGGTTATCAGTTATCTGTTCTTTGTAAGAAGCCGCCAGTTTGATCACGAATGAAACGCACGGATGTCCCCCTCCGTCATTGCCCGCCCCGAATCTTTCGAATACACCGGGATTAGACTCACCGGGCAATCTAGGGGAAAGCTTTTCTATCAAAAGGGCAGGGCTTGGGGTCAAACCCGCCCTACTGGAAGAGCTCGGCTCGCAAGTAGGACGCCCTTGCCCCCAAAGGCAGGCCCTCTTCGGAGTAAGTTCTAGTTTCATACGAGTGTTCAGCTTCAGAAGTCCTGATCCATGCCGACATTATACTTTGGAAACATATTTTGGGACATTTTGTGGCATCAGGAACGTAAATCAAGAAATATCAGGCATCTCAATTTATTATGCTGAAAAGTGAACACCGAACACTGAACACAAATTGCTATTATCCAGAGACAGAGCACATCAACTGAAATTGTTGAAAATGGAAAGCAGAACCCAAAAGCCCTGAGGCTTGGCTCCATCGGATTGACTCCCAAGGCCTCTGCCCGTATCTTTTCCTGGCGCACGGCAGTGACCTAGACATGGCCGGCAACCGTTGTCAAGCAATCCTGCAACTGCAAACAGTTCTTGTGTGAGGCTGTGTATGACTCAGGTCAAAGCTTTGGTTGTAACCGGATATGGAACCAACTGTGAACGGGAAACCGCCTATACGTGCCGGATTGCCGGAGCTGACCAGGCGGTAGTCGCCCATTTCGCCGATCTGGTCCAAGAGACGGTATCCTTGGCGGATTTCAACTTTCTGGTCTTTCCCGGCGGATTTCTGGACGGGGACCACTTAGGTGCCGCCCAGGCCGCAGCGGCCAGATTCAAACATACCCGCACCAGGTCCGGCCGCTCTTTGGTTGGGGATATCGCGGATGTGCATTCCCGCGGGGGGGTGATTTTAGGTATCTGCAACGGTTTCCAGCTTCTGGTCAAGCTGGGTCTTTTGCCGGCTACCAGGGAGCAGTCCCTGACCCGGGAGGTGAGTCTTGGACCTAACGACTCGGCCAGATTCGAGGACCGCTGGGTGTATCTCAGGCCCAATCCCGAGTCGCCCTGTGTATTCACTACCGGATTGGATACCCTCTATTTTCCGGTCCGCCATGGAGAAGGCAAGGTGATTGCCAAAGACAGAGCTACCTTGAAGGAAATACAAAACAGCAATCACATCGCCCTGCAGTACACCGATTCTTCCGGGGCTGTAACCCAAAAGTACCCGGAAAACCCCAATGGCTCGGAAATGGCTGTGGCCGGGCTCACTGACAGTACCGGCCGAATTTTTGGACTCATGCCCCATCCGGAAGCGTATAATCATGCCACCAACCATCCCCGATGGACCAGGAAAGAACAATCAATACCGGGAACAGTGCTTTTTGCCAATGCGGTGAACTTTCTGCGCTAGAAAATGGATGCACCCTTGACGAAGAGCCTTTAGGCCAGTAAAAATGTCTTTTTGCGATGATTGGGCTCCGTGGATGGGTACAGCCCTGGAGCAGGCCAGAAAGGCTGAACAGATGGGCGAGGTGCCGGTAGGTGCCCTTGTTGTGGATACTTCCGGTCGGCTTTTGGCCCAAGGGTATAACGCCCCCATCAGGAGCCACGATCCGACAGCCCATGCCGAGATATTGGCCTTGCGTCGGGCCGGCAGGGCCATAGGCAACTATCGCCTCACCGGCACAATCCTTGTTTGCACCCTCGAACCGTGCCTTATGTGCGTGGGAGCCTTGGTCCATGCCCGGGTGTCGGGGGTGGTGTTCGGAGCCAGAGATCCCAAAGCCGGAGCCGTTGTTTCCAGATTGCAGGTTCCGCAAGATTACCCCTTCCTCAACCATTCCTTCTGGGTTTTGGAGGGCATTTGTCGGCAGGAATGTGAACAGGTATTAACAGATTTTTTCAGTACTCGAAGACGAAACAAAGCGGAGAGGTAGCGAAGTCCGGTCATAACGCGCCCGACTCGAAATCGGGTTGGCGGTTTACCCCGCCACGTGGGTTCGAATCCCACCCTCTCCGCCATTTTTTTTCAATATTTTTCACATGTTAGATATTAAAAACTTAAAATTTCCTAACCTATTCCTAACCTGCTGCATGTTTCGTTGCTCACAAAATACCCACAATTCCTTTTGTGGATCACGACCCCCGGATTTCATGAGCCACAAACTGATCAGCCTTCCGATTCTTCACATCCCTAATGATCCCGGCCACATATAAAGCTGCAAATTTGCCTTTTTCCGATTATCCCCGACATATCCCCCTCGGAAGATTCCAGAAAGCCAAAATACGGCCATTATGGAGCACTTTTTCTTAAGCTATGTAATCAAATGTTATTACATGGCCACAAAAAAATCCCGCCCTCGATGTGAGAGCGGGCTTTCGAAAGACAGATCCAGTAGTGCACCCTACCCTTTAAGCCGCGTTGCAGAAATCATGTCCTGAATCCTTTCCGCATTTTGCTTCATCAAGGTCTTGACCATCTCAACTATTTGCTCCTTGGGCATGTTTTCTTTGTTTTGAAAACAGGTCTCACACATGCCATATATGATCAATCGCACACAACCTTCTGGGACTGCAAAGCTGCTTTCAGGGCCAGCACTTTGGGCGAGAACATGCTTTGAGCTTTTACCGCAGATCACGCAAGGTTCCCTTTGGATCTCGTCTTCCGTCAAATCGAGTGAATATATCATGCGCTCTCTTCTAGCTGTTTAACCCCAACAGAAATTCGCTTGCCTTCCTCATTGGCCCGGACCTGGACCTTCTCCAGTATCTTCCATAAGAAAGCTTCCAGTTCAGGTTCAAGTCCCTGGGCCTCGATCTGAATTAAGCCGTCTCCGCTCTCCATGGCATCCCTCTTAGCCTGCATCATTTTGACCTGCTCCTGGATCAAAGCGTGCTGATCTTTAGCTGCCTGCTCCTGGATATCCATCTGCTGATCAATGGCGTCTTCAATGGCCCACTTCTGGGTAAATGAAGCGTTGTTATCACCAAACCAAGTAGAAAACAAATCAGACGTTGCACTAGCAGTATCAGAGATGGTGGTATTGGCCGCCTCCATCGCGCTCTTGAACTTCTCCATGGAGGCTTCGGCATCCTTGATATTGACTTTGGCCGTCCACTCCATGGCTGTATTCATGACTTCGGTCCTTGACTCGATCTCGGCCATGTCTTTTTCCAGCTGTGCCATCTTCAGGTCGGTCTCCAGCTCCAACTTTTTTTCCGCTGGGATCTTATCTTCAATTTCCTGGGCAGTCTCATCAATAGATCCTTTGTCGTCGGTATTGACTTCAACCTCCTTGCCCTGCATGGAATTCAGCTGGGCAATGATATCATCTGTGGTGTCGTTGTCATCAATTGTTACACCGACTTTCTTTTCATCCGGCAAATTTTCATCAAGTTTTTTCCCGGCTTCCTCAGCTGTCCCTTTATCATCCACAAGGATATTGGTCTTTCTTTCTTCAGGAATCCTGGTCCTTAGAATCTCCTGAATTTCATCAAACGATAAAAGGTCAGCCTCTGCGGCCATGCGAATGACCATATCATCTGGCACTTTCTCCATGTCATGCCCCAGGGCCGACAGTTCCCCTCGAAGTCCAGACAGGTCAGCATCAAACTTGTCAATGTTGGACGCTATCGCTTCAACTGTCCTTCCAAATGATGCAGTTTGCCGATCTGCAGCTTCCTGGGTCCCCGAGAAGTCAATCAGGCTGTCTACCCACCCCAATATAGCCTGAGATGCGGTAGTCACAGCCGGAACATGGTCGTTAAGTATTGTACCTACACCATGCCCAGCAGCATAAGCTATGCCCAGCAGTCCAGTTTTGCCCGCAGTGGAACCGATAGCTTTACCGGCTGCACCCTGCAGGCCTCCCAGGGCTGTGGTCGCTGAGCCAACAGCGCCCTTAACCTACGTTTATGGGGGCGGCGACAAGACTGTCAGTCAAAACAGTTATTTGCCTTAAAATCACTTAATTTTATGGTCACTACATTTATTGCGTTATCGTCTTCCTTGGCTTGAGCGGAACGCTATTTATGCCCAGGGCTGAATACACCTCGGATTGATGCAGAGTGGCTGTTGTACAATTTCGGGCAAGATGATCAGTCCAGCCCTAGGCCAAGGGAAATATGGAATCGAGATAGAAATTCAGTAGTGATACCGGCAGGCAAGGATCCTAATTTCATCCTCTGTGACTTGATAGACCAGGCGGTGTTCTTTATTGATCCTCCGGGACCAGCAGCCGGACAGCTCATGCCTTAGAGGCTCAGGCTTGCCCCTGCCCTTAAATGGAGACCTCTTAACTTCTTGAATCAGGGCCACAACCTTCTTGGCCAGCTTCGGATCCCTGGACACAAACCAGGCCAAGTCATCAAAGGCATGGTCATCAAATACCAAGCGCATCCTGGACCTCTTCCCAGGTCTTGCCGCCGGATCGCTCCTTGGCCTCCAAAAGGCGCTTTCTCATGGCCTCGCTCTGCAAGAGGTACGTGGTATCATCTCTTTCCGGCTCGGCCTTCTGGACCTCTTCCAGGAGCCTGTTCCATTCATCAATAGGGACCACAACAGCTGTCGGATCCCCGGATTCGTTCACTATGTATTGAATACCCATCATAGACTCCACTTTACTTCCGACCTCTTAAGAAGCTCACCCATCAGTGGGCCTTGTGCTTCCTGTTCCGCCGCCTATTGCTGATCCAGGTTACAAAAGCTCCTATTGCCGCCACCAGGCCAAGCAATCCAATGGCAATATCAAGCCCGGTCATGCCCTACTTCTTGAAGTGCTTGGAGTGTTTCACCCAATATAGACCGATCAGGCCGATGCCAATAAGAATTAAAAAAACCACTGTCATTGAATTCATTGCGTAGCCTCCTTGGAGTCAATGGCGTATCCTATCCACAGAAAGATCAGAACTGCAATCAAGCCCAATACTGTATTCAGGATAGAACCCTTTCCACTTTGCACCAAAGGTGTGATCACAGCCACACCAGCTATGATCCTTGCAAGATCATACGCGAACTTGGCCAGATTATCTTTTTGTTTCTCGTTCATGCTCGCTATCCCTTCCCTGTGGCCTGGTCTATATTCACCACCTTGGCCGGCTCTTCCTCTTTCTGTTCCTTGACCTGCAAAAGCTCACTGGCCCGGGTACTGGCTTTCTTCATGGTGTCCGGCAGATACTGTGCATATCTCTTGGTCATCTGGGGAGACTTGTGGGTCAGGAGCTCCCCGATCATGTCCAGGCCAAATTCACCACTGTTGGCCAGGGTCACTCCGAAATGGTGTCGCAGACCGTGAAAAATACGAAAGCTTCCAGGCAAGCCGGCCTTTTCTTTGATTCGCCCTACGGCTGAGCAATGGGTCCTGAGCTCTCCGCCTGGCCAGGGAAAAGATATTGTGAACCTGGAAACCTTTCGTCTCTCCATTTGATCTGCCGCTGCAGGAGCTCTTTCACCGGCTTATTCATGGGTATGGAAACCATTTTGCCGCCTTTCGGGCCTTCCCTGTCCGCGCCCCTGAGAAAGATCAGGTCCTGCCGAAAGTCCACATCCTCATTTTGCAGGGCGAAGATTTTCCCCCGCCGCATGCCGGTCAAAAAAGCCAGCTTGATCATTCGGGCCACATCTCTTGAAGGCCAGGTCTCCAGGACCTCGAAAAGCCGCTTGACCTGATCCGGTTCAAGATATTCCGTGACCATGTTGTTTTTCTTGGGAAGTTCGATCTTAAAGGAAGGGGGTTTGCACATTTGATGCTTTATGCCAAAGTTGATAACCAGCCGCAGGATCTCCAGGGCCGCCCATTTGCTGGAGGTGGACATATCGGCCATGTTCTTTGTGATCCTGGCCAGGTCCAGTTGGGAGAGCTCAGAGACAGATTTTTCTCCCACCACAGGGGCTACATGCTTGTCAAAACGGTATCGATCGATCTTTGCCCCCCTGCCTTTCATGGAAGGACCTTTGGCCTCCAGGTATGCATCAGCGATTTTATTTATCGGCTTGTTCCTCTTGGCCTCTTCTTTCCGGATCTCCTTTTGAGTCTTGACCTCTTTGCCGTGTCTGGCATCCTTGACCCCTCGGACCGGATCTCTGCTGCGACCTGGGGAGTGTAACCCTCGGACTTCCAGCCGATCTTTTCCCAGGTCAATTTGCCGTCCAGCTTAAAGGCAATGACATAGCAAACATCATCTTGCCGTGATGCTTCTTGTGCCTGCTCTCGTAGCAGTATACACCACGCCACTTATTAGCATGAACCCGCTTGTATTTTGACCCCATATGCGCGCCTGTCAGACAAGAGGTTAGGAATTGACTGTGATAAAAGATGACTGGATCAAGTGAACCCAGCTTGCGATTTTTCCTAACCTATTCCTAACCAAAAGCTCAAAAAAGGTCAATTTGAATTAAAAAAGAAAAAGGATGGAGTGTTGCGGAAGGAAGAATTTGTTCAATTTATTCAATACCAAATAGACAATATAAAAGAAGTCAAAACAAGCTAAAACTTTGCGCCTTATGGGTTCGAATCCCACCCTCTCCGCCATAACTGAATTCAACTAGAACCACTATAGTTCAAAAAGCCCTGAGAAATAAAGCTTCTCAGGGCTTTTTTTGTTCAACACCGTTCACGTTTATTCATTGACGTCCAATTCTTTTGGGGGTATTTTTGAGGTAATGCTTCATTATAGTTTATTTTTTAACAGCAAAATACCCCTATTTTTTCACAACTTCCTGATTTAGATTTGAAATTAGGGAGGGATTTATGTCTTTGAACGTGAAGGCAATTCACGCCCTGAAACCTATGACTTTCCCCTGGATTGCCCGGAGAGTCTGAGCCCGGTGTATTCGAAGAATCCGGGCCGGGTAGGCCGCCCGCTGGGAGAGCGGGCGGCCTACCCGGTTGCAACCCAGCTCGTGGACTCTTGGTAGGAAGGTCGAATCCTGCCACCAGATGTCCCTGTTCAATAAAGGGCTTTCCGGATAATCCCGTCCCGCAGCATATATCAATGATCCTTGTTTTAGGCTGCAAGTATGGCAGCACCAAGCGGGCAATGCGATCTGGACCCAAATAGGTACCCTGTTGTCGGTGTCGTGATCAACAGATGTGGACACATCCTGTCAAGGGCTGAAATGAGAGGCTCGCGGTAATTTTGTTCTTAGGTATAAGGTGTTAAAAGTGTTCAGCTTCAAAAGTCCCGATTCATGCGGAAATGATACTTAGGAAACAAACCGAGGGACATTCTGCATCCCTGCGCTCCCTGAAGAGTAAGGCCTGCAATCCTTTGTGCGCCGCGGAATGCGGTCGATGGGCTGAGAGGAGTACCTGTTTCAGGAGCCTATGCTCCCGCAGCGATGTCCTCTCTTTGCTTCAGGATGTTATAATACTTCATGATCCGTTTGATGTAGCGTACTGGTTCGGTACCGCGGGCATAGCCGTAGCGGGTCTGGCTGTAGTATTTCTGGATCCGGAGCAAGGGCAGGGCCTTTTTCAGGCCGGACCACTGCTGTGGATCATATCCTTCTTGCCGAGCGATCTTCTGTGCATCGCGTACGTGGCCGTATCCGACATTGTAGCTGGCTAAGGCGAACTTGAAGCGGTTCAGCCCGGAAATCTCCTCCCAGCGGTCGTAGAGGCGGGCCAAGTATTTGACACCCGCCTGGACGCTCTGCTCCGGGTCCATCCTGTTGGTGATCCCCATCTCCCTGGCAGTTATTTGTGTTACCTGCATGAGACCCCGTACGCCGGTATAGCTGCGCGCATTGGGATCGAAGTACGATTCCTGGTAGATCACCGCGGCGATAAGCTTCCAGTCGAATCCGTGCTTTTGGGCATGTTTTTTAATTATCGTCTTGAAGCGGGGAAGCCTGGTTTCCAGTCGCTGGTGGTATTTAATCAGGTCCACATAGTCGAATATGTGCACGTCCGCATAATAGCGCTCGTGGATCTTGGCGAAGAATCCGCTGTCCTCGATCTTGTCCAAAAAGGAATTGATTTCTTGCAACATCTGGGTGTTTCCCTTGTGCACAGCCCATCCCAGGGACTGCTCTTCCTCTATGGGGAAAGCGATCCGGATGCTCGGATAGTAGCGGCGGTTGAGCATGGCAATATTGGAGTCTGCCACGGTGATCCGGATCCTTTTTCGGTCCACTCTGCGGATGAGCTCCTCTGTGGGCAGGTCGTCGTGCCGCTCTATGTCAATGTTCATGTCTTCGCGCTGGTTGAGTTCCTCGAGGCGCTCTTCGTAGGTTGTCCCGGACCGGACGTGGACCGTTTTTCCGTCCAGATCAGAGATGTCCTTTATTGCCCGGTCGCCCCGGTGCAAAACGATCTGCTGCTGGACTGTAAGATACCCCTGCGAGAAGTCCACCTTCTCCTTGCGTTTCTCCGTTATGGTCAGTCCTGCGGCGATGAAATCGCCTTCGCCCTGGTTGAGCTTGGGGATCATTTGGTCCCAGGAGGGGGTGATGAGCTTGAGCTCTACCCCGAGGTGCTCGCTGAAGCGCTTGGCCAGATCGTATTCGAAGCCGGCAGGCTTATTCCTATATATGTAATAGGAGTTAGCGTTGTTTCGGGTGATGAGAGTGATGTACCCCCTTTCCTTGATCGCCTCCAGCGAGGAGTCCTTTTCCCCGCTGCTACAAGCGAGACAGAAAAAGCAGGACGCGATGGCAAAAAAGAGCACTACCTGGGAACCGATGTGATGTTTTGGCGGCATAGATTATTTCTTCTATTTGACCAGCATGACCGGAAAGGAGCCAGGATGCCCCCTTTTGTGGCAGATGACTGGTTTCAATGTGAAGCAACACATGTAAGTGCTGAAGAATAACAAAATTATCATGCTTTCAGAAACGTGTAACGCTCCCATCAATAGGATACAGGGTGTTAGACGTATGTCTCGTCATCCTTGATTTCAGTCATTGATTTTGTTTTTTTAAATTTTCCACTGCAACTATCTATTGTGCCAAAGGTAAACATGCGGGGCTTTTTCCCTATCCAGCTTTTAGGGATATTTTTAATCAAACAAGCTTGATATGGGAGACCATCAAACTGAACGCCAATACCGTTATACCCTTCCTTTTTAGCCATATCCAGCAATGCAGAACGTAACGAGGTCGAAAAATAGGTTTGTTGCATTTTAAAATCTCCAATTATCAAAATACTTTGAAGCATATTGTCAGAAGAAGGCCAATTTTATTCACACCAACAAGTAAAGCTGAGTTTGAATCAGTGTTGAACATAAAGTGCCATAGTCATTTTTTAGTCATATTGAAGCATAAGTCAAGTAATTTGCACCGTTGATGGGTAAGCATTCAGGCCCCTCGCCTCCTCTCATAGTTCAAGGGGCCTTTCCAGCCAAGCGATGACCTGCCCTTCAGCAAACCCTTTTCCATTCCCCAGATTGAGTATGCCCCGACAACCAATCATGCAACCGAAATCAGGCCTCCAGCGCCTGGCTGGGAAAGGCCCCCCTGAATGGATACGAATAGCCTATGCAAATTATTCTGAAGCTGGGCTATGTTCATGGAGTGCTATTCACCTGCTTCTTGAGCTATTCGAGATACAAGCCGATCAGAGAGGTAATAGCCATTGGCTTTCATCCGCTCCAGCAAGGGCCTCACTTCCTTAATTAGGTCATTTTGCTTAGCCCGCAAAAGCAAGCCTCCAGTACCGGTGATGCTCAAGCTATATATGAGCTTGGCTATCCTCCGAGCCTTTCTTTCATCAATGAGGACCTTGCTCGCTTTTATCTCCATAGCCAGGGTAATGACTTCAGATTCTCCAGCTCCTAGCTCTGCCCGCAAAAGTCTGTCAGAAGAGCTGTTGAGGGATTTTTTTTCTATCCAAGGTTCTTGAGCAATTTGCTGGGCACCAGTTAAATCCTGAGAAGAAGTCACTTCCTGATATACAGCATTGGGGATAATTATTCTCTGATACAGCCTGTTCAGTATATATAGACAATCTATGCTTACCAAAGCGATCAATGGCCCACTGTTGCATACTATTATGGGTTTATGAGCTTCATTAGTCATCGCTGAACTCCTCGTCCAGCTCTTCTCCATCCAAATCAGCCACAGGTATACCGGAACGTCCCAGTTTTAAAATAAAGTCTACCCTGTTATCCCCGCACATTTCCGCGGCCACGCCTGAGCTGAGATAACCTTTTTGGAATAGATAGGATGCCAGGGCAAAAAGGCTCTCTTTTTTTATTTCTTCAAAAGATGTAGCCTTGCTGAGCAGAAGGCTATCAGGTAAGTCTATACTTATTTTAGGCATAGTTAAAACCTCGTTCAAGCTTTTCCATGGAGCAATTATTATTGAGGGCTTACATTCATTTTTTCCCGGTTATGCTCTTCACCTCAGCCAACAGATTCCCGAACTTGCCGTAATTGTGTTTCACCCCGTCGTCCAGGTCAATGCTTATCCGCTGGTCTGCAAAGTAGCACAGCTCTTCGTCGAACTTGTTAAGCTCAGCCTGCTTTTTCTTCAGGGTGCTGAGCTTCTTGTTCAGCTTGTTCTTGACTGAGGCGGTGGTGGCTGTCTGAATCTCATTTTGCAGATACTCGATTCTGGAGGAGTACTTGCCCATCAGCGGGGTTACATACTCCGAGCGCGTCCTGGACAGGGTGGACTCGTTGTAGCGGTGCAGATAGACCAGACATTCAAAGGCCTTGTGCTTGCCCGAGGAGAAGAGCCAGTAAATGGGCCTCTTCTTGTACATGCGCATGTGGTCCTTGAAGAAGCTGGAGGAGAGATACCTGCGGATGGTCTCTCTTGGGGATTCATTTCTTTTGGGGCTCAGACTGTCTGCAATGAACTTCAGGTTTTCTTCCAGATACTCCTTGGACCAGGCAACGGAAATGAACTCCTCAAACCGGTTGGCTGCATCATCTGCGAACCAGTCCTCATCCATGATGGGGATTATGCCGTCATCATCAGCAGGTAAGGTCTGGTAGATGTTGTCCACTGTGATGGCCTGCTGCCATTGAGCTGTGGTGAGGTCCTTATTCTTGAGCAGGGAGGCGATGGCTCTGCTCTCTGGGATGAGCAGGGCTCCGACTGTAATATGGCCGTTATATGTGGGCTGGTCTTTGTCCTTAGGCTTCATTTCAGTGCATCTGCTTTGCTCAGAAGGATGATAGGGTCGGGAATGAATGCTGCCTGGAGATTCTGCCTGGAGCATTTTTCCCAAGGATTCTTTTGGCATAGACTGCTTATTTGCGCAAGCAGGACTACGGCACCATTGCAAAGAGTAGGATCAAAGAAGTGATCAACCCTGAACTCATGTGAAGAGGTCTTTTGTCCAAACTGAGAGCTTAAGGCGATAGGAGTGACAGACGGGCAAAATTGACCAAAGCTTGGCAATAAGGACGTTTATCACAGCGGTAAGGCCGCGAGGGCGATCAGGAAGACGACGGCATGGAGGCGGACGGATTTTTGGGGCTGGAGGATGGATCATTCATGGGCCTCAAGTTGGCCCCAATATTGCGGCTTGCAATTTTGGGGCTGCTCAAATAGGATTATTTGCACAGCAAGTTACAAAAATGAATATTTGCGTACAAAAATTCCTGTGGGGGCATGATTGGGGGTATATCGAGCTTCACAAAAATTTATAGCATATAATTACAGACATTTATATGCACATTTCGAATCCCACCCTCTCCGCCACATTTCCATCTTTCCCCCAAAACCTGGCCGACCTCCCAGTTTTCAAACTATGCACAATCGTACTCTGTGGGCAAAGACCTCCAGCATACGCAGGTTCCTTTTTTATGGGTGCTGCCTTTGTTGTGCCCTTGTCCTTGTGTACCTGAGTCCATTCTTGCTCTCGGCAGGAAACTGCGCAAATACCGATGCCCGGATATTACAACAGGTTGAAAAACATAAATCCCTGAGGCCTTCCCCAAGGATGATGGAGGCCATACAAAAATATGATAAATATATCCGGTACTTTTCATCTTTTGCCTATCACAGGAAGGGCAGAAATGTAAATCCAAATTATATCCGGGCACTTATCTGCGTGGAATCTGCCGGCAACCCCCGGGCGGTATCCCCGGCCAAAGCCTATGGCTTGACCCAGATCATTGTGCCCACCGGCAAGCGATGGGCCAGGGAACTGTATGCATCCGGCTATGATTTTAAACATATCGATGAAAAAAGACTGAAGAATCTCTCAGTTCAAGATCTGTTCGATCCGGCAATCAGTATTCTCTTGGCCTGTTATGGAACAGACAAGTTCAACTCCAAATTCGGGGGACAGGACATGGTCTATATCGCCGCCTCCTGGAATGCGGGCCATGCTGCGGTCATAAAGCATAAAAACAGCCCCCCATATAAAGAAACTATAGATTTTATCGGCAAGATAAACGGATATATGCTCTCCTTCATAGAATATGGATTTTCTTCCCATGTAAAGGTTCGCAGATTCCCCCCCAGATCCCAGGGGGAATGATTCAATTTTGGGGTAAACTCTGGGAGGAAAAGGCGAGCATACCCATGGGAACGCCGTGTTCATCCCACCCTCGCTGCCGATAATACTCCCCAACCATGACCTGTACTTCCTCCCGGCTGATACAGCTGCCATCCGGCAGGGCCTGCCGGGTGAGCCGCCGGGGCAGGCGGTCCTGGTCTGCACTCACCCCTTGATCAAGGTTGATCCTTCGAGTCTGGTCCATGATCTCTGCGGCTGTTTCCTGCAAAGCGTGCATATCCAGGTCCAATCCGGTGCAAAGGCTCAAGATCTCGGGAAGCTTCTGGGCGTAGATTTTGCGGAAGAAACGGCAGATGATCAGGGAGTCCATAACCGTGCACACATCCTCGTGCTCTACAAAGGAACGTACCAATCCGGCCGGATCTTCCGGGTCCGCCTCTCCGGTAAGCTCGGCCCTATGAAAAGAAGCCCGCAGATGACAGGCCCCCCGAGAGCTGACCGCATAGGCCAGCCCCATGCCTTTCAGGACTCTGGGATCATATCCAGCCGGCTCCATGCCCTTCACATGCACGGCCAGATCCTCCAGCCCAAGGTGCCTGGCCGCCCGATCTATACCCAGGGCCAGGATGCCGCCCAGCCCTTTGCGCTGGGTCATATCCCAAAATATCTGGGCAATCTGATCCGTGTGCCCATATTCCAGGCCCTGTTGGATGCGCCCCAGCCTGGTCCCTTCCATTGCCAACCCGGCCAGATTTCCGGCACTGATGGTGTCCAAGCCCAGGCGGTCGCACAGATCGTTGAGATAAACGATATCCTGAATATTTTGTATCAGGCAAAGACCTCCCAGGGCGTACAGAGTTTCATATTCCGGACCTTCCAGGCACAGTCCCTGATACGGCCCGCTAGTCACCTGGCAAAGCTTGCGGCAGGCCAGAAAACACCTGGGGCAGGACCTGGCTCTGGGCTGCAGGCGATCTTTAATAGCGGTTGCGCTGAGGGCTTCCCAGTTCGTTATCCGCCCCGTGGACCAGTAGCTGGCCGGCAAGGCCCCGGCCGTATTCATCAGATCCCACATGGCCGTGGTCCCGAATGTACGGTAATTCTGTGGACCCGGCTGATCTTTGTGGGTGTGCAGCAGGCTCCTGGACCAGGTCCGCAGGGCTTGAGGCGTATGCACCGGACGCTTGAGTGTTCCGTGGAAAACGATGCCTTTGAGCCTTTTGGAGCCCATGACCGCCCCGGTTCCTCCCCGTCCCAGCATGTGCCATTTATCAGTGGCCACAACCGCAAAGCGGACCAGATTCTCTCCAGCCGGGCCGATGACCAGGGCTCCGCAATTGCTTCCACATCTGGCCTTGAGTGCGGCCTCGCTTTGATGACAATCTCTTCCCCACACATTGGTGGCTGAATGAAAGACCGGTCCGTTGGAGTTTATCTGCAGCCAGACCGGTGCATCGGATATGCCGGTAATGATCAGCGCATCAAAGCCGGTCCGGCTCATGAACACTGCTGCCCGGCCCCCGGCATAGGATTCGTTGAAGCAACCGGTCAGCGGAGACTTGGTGAATACCCCGAATCTGGCTGAACCCCAAATGTGGGTGTCTGTTGCCGGCCCCAGGGCCAAAATGAGTGGGTTTGCACCCGACAAGGGGTCAATGGCCTCACGGACCTCCTGGGCAAACAGATGTGCAGCCAGTCCCTTGCCTCCCAGGGTTTTCCCCAGGAGCTCAGGGCGCAAAGAGCGGATCTCAAAGGTCCGGCTTTCCAGGTCAATATGCAGCAGGCGCTGAAAGAAACCGGAGATATTCATTTGGCCAAGCGCCGGTCCAGGGCCTTTATGAGTATGGGCCAGGCAATGGTTGCATCGCATAATACCTCGGCGAAGCGTCCGCCTTGGGAGAAAGGGGCGAACTTCCCCCAGGATACCCCCTCTTGGTAGGTACAGCCGGACAGCCCTCCCCAATGATCCGGCTCAGGGCATATGCGCACGCCGTATTGGAAGCGGGAGTACGGCCAGGACAGGTGGGGATGGGTTTGTTTGGCCATCTCCACAAAGGGTCCCATCTGCTGGGCCCAGTTTCTGGGCACCCCTCCGCCTATGGTAAAAATCCCCAGTCGCTTGGTCTGCACAACCCGTCGCGTGTAATGGAAAAGATCGGCAAAAGGGTTGAAGTGAAAAGGAAGCTCTGCAGCTGAAATGTCCTGATCGGCAATCTCCGGAGCCAGCTTGATCATGTAGGAGGCGATATCCAGAGCCAACTCCGAATCGGTAAAGGCCGGGATGTAGACAGGTACGTTATGTTCATAGGCGCTTTTGAGAATGCCCATGCCCGGGACGTTCTCGTGCAGATACTTGCCGATGGCCGCACATATGGTCCGGGAAGAAAAGACCTGGTTTGTGTCCAATTCATCCAAAACCGCATAAATGATCTTTTCGGCCTCAATGAAATTAAACTCCGACTCCAGAGTGTCGTAGACCCGGTTCAGTCCAGCCTGGCAAAGCTGGGAATCACTCATTTCCCCGGGCTTGTACTTGTAGTGCTTGAGACCGATGGACTCGATGAATCCATGGGCCATAAGGGCCCCGGTGGAAATCACCGTATCCAGCCATCCCCGTTCCATCATCCGGCAGAGCAAGGGCCCCATTTTGGCCACTGTCATGGCCCCGGAGAAGGTGCCCACCACATGGCAGTCCGGATCTTGGACCATGGTCTGCAGAACATCCAGGGCTTCGCCCAGACGCCGCCCCCCAAAGGAGGTCTTGGACATGGACCACAACAGGTCGTCGAAGTCCTCCACCTCATCCGGATCCAGAGGGATCAGAGGTTCCAGACCCAGCTCATCGGGCTTACGCATCTTGGCTACATTGCGAAACTTTTGGTTCTCATCCATATCCAGTATTCCATTGTGTTTTACCTTTCGTTGCATACAATTTTTTAAGTCCGTGCCTATCAGCCCAATCGATCCAGAAGGCTGAACCAGGCCAGAGCCGGAGGGATGAACCACGCCCGCTTGCCGTAGGTTGGAAAGCCGGGAAATGAGGTCTGGGGAAAGGGCAAAGCATGGAGATTTTCTTCCAAAACAGCCTTGGCCGCTTGCCGGCCCAGATAGGTGGCCAGGGCTATACCGTGTCCGCAGTAACCCAGGGAGTAAACCAGCCCGTCTCTCTCTCCGGCATGGGGCATATGATCCCGGGTAAAACCGACATGTCCGGACCAGACCCATTCCGGACGGTAGGGTTGCAGCTGTGGGAAAACAGCCCGCATGTCTCTGTGTAGAGCCACGGCCCTTTTGGATAAAGAGCCTCTCACAAGAGACGGCCTTCCGCCGAACAAGAGCCGGGTACCGTCCGGGGAGCGCCGGAAATAGTGCAGGACCCGCTTGGTGTCCGAAACGATTTTGTTTCCGGGCAAGACGGCATCCATAATCTCCGGGGGCACTTTCCGAGTGACCATGATAACGCTTTCCACCGGGGCCACCCGCCGTTTGAGCCAGGAATCAAGGCCATGCATCAGGCCGTTGGCAGCCACCAGGACCCTTGCGGCCCGGATCTTTCCCCGGCTGGTTTGAACCTGAATATTTCCCCGGTCTTGGGGGATGTGCTCCACTGCGGTGTTCCAGCACATTGCAGCCCCGGCGGCCTTGGCCATTGTGCTCAGGCCCGCGGCATATCGGGCCGGATTGAGGGATGCGGCCCAGGGATCGGCCAAGCCTCCCCAATAGATACCGGTGCCCAGCTCTTCGCGCATCTGTTTGCTATCCAGCAACCGGGGTATACGTCCTGAGACTTGGGCCACGCTTTCCTGCTCCCGGTGCAGCCATTTTCGGTGTCCGGGGCGGACGGCGGCCGTTATGTGCTCAGTGGGCTGAAGATCACAGGCAATACCTCCCTGCTTGATCAGGGAAGCCACGAGATCCACAGCCTCCAGGGAGACGGAAAACAGGGCTTTGGCCCGTTGTGTTCCAAATCTGCCCAGCAGGGTTGAGCAGTCCAGGGGATAACCGGAAAGAACCATCCCTGCATTGCGCCCACTGGCCCCTTGACCCGGACCTGGTTCCTGATCCACCACCGCCACCTGCACCCCATTTTGAGCCAGATACAGGGCTGCGCTGAGCCCAGTGTATCCGCCGCCCACTATAAGGACCTGCACTGTATGCGGCAGCCTTTTCTCCAACTCCGGGTCCAAGTCTGCATCACGGTGCCAATATACCTTTTCGGCCAGGGTAGAATCAGACATCATTGAACCCGCAAGACGACCATCCCTTACTGGAGGCGTCCGCCGTTGCTGGAGTTGACGTCATGCGTGCTTTTGCTCATGGACTCCAGCTCCACTTGGTAGCGGTGCACGAACTTTTCCCGCATATCCACAATGTCCTCAGCCGGGCGATAGGAATACATGATATGCTTGGAATCTATGGGATCGAGCTGGGAGTTGTTACCGAACACGCAAAGCGGCCTGAAGACTATACCCGGCTGTCCGTCGTCCTGCTCTTCAATCTCCAAGAAAAGGGGGTGCTTCCATATAGGATTTCCATTGTCGTCCCTGCTTTGTTCATAGATTACATGCCACCCCGATTCCAGGACAGCAATCCAAATATCGTCGTGAACTTCTTTCATGCCTGCTCCTTGGACTGCCAAGCGCGGTGTGTCATATACATAGCAAACAATGAGTCTTGTTTCATACGAGGCTCGAAGAGACTTGAACCAACATCAAAGGGCTGGACACTTGCGTGCCCAGCCCTTGCATACCAGACTGGCCGACAGCGCACAACACGCAGTCATCCCAGTCGTAAGCCCTTGAATGGCCTTTGATCTTTCCTGTATCCCGTTTATTGGCTTATTCGCCCCCTTAGCTGGCTAAGAATTCCGGATAGGCCTCCATGCCGCATTCAGCCATATCCATACCGTTGTATTCCATCTCTTCACTGATGCGAATGCCCATAACCGTCTTCAGGATCAGCCACAAGACCAAGCTGGTTATGAACATCCAGGCAAAAATGACCACTATTCCCGCCAACTGGGCCAGCAAGGTGGCCTGTGGGTTGGAAAGCACAACAGCAAGTAGTCCCCATATTCCGACCACGCCGTGCACGGATATGGCTCCCACCGGGTCATCGATCTTGGCCTTGTCCAGGGCCACAATGGAAAAAACAACAATGACCCCGGCCACGGCGCCGATGCTGCAGGCCAAAATCATGCTCGGGGCGCTGGGTTCGGCGGTGATAGCCACCAGTCCGGCCAAGGCCCCATTGAGGCCCATGGTCAAATCCGCCTTGCCGAACTTGAATTGAGAAACAGCCAAGGCCACAATCATGCCTGAGGCTGCGGCCATGTTGGTATTGGCAAAGACCATGGCCACTGCATTGGCTGACTCCACGTCGGAAACCTTGAGCTCAGAGCCGCCGTTGAACCCGAACCAGCCCATCCACAATATGAAGGTGCCCAAAGCGGACAGGGGCAAATTGGAGCCCGGGATGGGCGATATCTTGCCGCTGGGGCTGTACTTGCCTCTGCGTGGACCCAGAACCAGGACGCCGGCCAGGGCCGCCGCTGCCCCGGCCATGTGCACTATACCGGATCCGGCATAGTCGGAAAAGCCCAGCCCGTCCAAGAAGCCTCCACCCCAGGTCCAGTAGCCGTGCACCGGATAGAGGACACCGGTCATGACCACTGCAAAGAGCAAAAAGGCCCACAGCTTCATACGCTCAGCCACGGCTCCGGAGACCACGGACATGGCCGTAGCCACAAAGACCACCTGAAAGAAAAAATCGGCCATGGCGGAATAGTACGGGGCCTGGTCGCCCCCGGAAACAACGCTTGCAACACTGTGATCACCTCCCACCAAAAAGCCGATTCCAGGGATAACGGATCCCCCATCTCCGTACATGATATTGTAGCCGACAAGCATGTACATAATGCAGGCAATGGAGTACAAAGCTATGTTCTTGGTCAATATTTCCACTGTATTCATGGTCCGCACCATGCCCGCTTCGAGCATGGAAAAGCCTGCGGCCATCCACATGACCAACAGCCCGGATAGCAGAAAATAGAAGGTGTCCAGGGCGTAACTGAGTTCAAGTACGGATTCCACGTGCATATCCTCCTTTATTCATCAAACATTTTTTTCGCCACCTGAATACGCCAACCAGCTCACAAGGCATTGGGACCGGATTCACCGGTCCGGATGCGCAAGGCGTCATCAACCGAGAGGACGAATATCTTCCCGTCCCCTATTTTCCCGGTTTGGGCATTGTGCACAATGAGCTCCATGACCTGGGGCAGCTGCTCCTCATCCACCACCAGCTCGATCTTGATCTTGGGAATCAGATCCACTTCATATTCCGCTCCCCGGTAGATCTCTTGGTGTCCCTTTTGCCGACCGCAGCCGCGGACTTCACTGATGGTCATCCCCTTGACCCCCAGCTCGGAGAGCCCTTCTTTGACCGCATTGAACTTAAAGGGCTTGATGATGGCCTCAATCTTTTTCATGTTCTCCTCCTTGCCTTGATGTGATGGTTGATTGTCTGTATCTGGTGTTCAATGATTCAAAGCAAGGAGCTTGCCAAAACAAATTTATATTTAATAACAGAATGTTACATAAAAAACGAAGAGCTATTTTATATATAAATGCATTTTTTGATACATTTTTGTTGTTTTAGGTCTGCCGGAATGATCAAGGACCAAGCGTGTATTGTGGTCATACCAGAATTCCCAAAGGGCGACCGCCAGTCGCCCTTACAAGTTGTTCGATGACCCCTATGTGAAAATACACACCGGGTTGGGGTGAGGTTTGGAGGGGCACCGGCGGTCGCTCTTCCCCGCTTGGAGCCTGACCACAAGATGGCAACTAATCATTCGCCCACATGCTAAACCACACGTCTCTTCCTGGACCAATCCGGCGGCAGCTTATGAATAACTCAGAACGAATAACGAGCCCGCCAGCGGCAAAACTGACGACAAAACATTTTTGTATCAGTTGGCCACATACGAGACATGATCAGATCTGACCTGAGGAGTTCCAAACAGCTCGTTCTTTACAAATGCATCGATTCCGTCTATTGGCTGAGAAGAAAGCAGACCGGTTGGAAATTCCGGCTGGACCTTGCCCGGCTTCTGATGTGCAACCCCCGCAAAATCCGGCTGAACAAACCATGCTGCATATGTCTTGCACCTCCTGCTTCAATCTGCCCGCCTTTGGCCTTGCCCTTGTGCTTCTTATTTTATGTGCCCAACCGCCAGCCAGTGCTCAGTCCCAGCCCATGCCCCTGCCTTCCGGGTCGGATTCCGAGCCCTGGACTCTGCGGGCCGAGAGCATGCAGGTCTTTGAAAAACGCAAAGTGGTCGAGGCCCAGGACAATGTCTTGTTGACCAAGGGCGAAGACTCTCTGCAGGCCGATTTTGCCCGTTATTTTTGGGACACGAATTGGGTCTATCTGGAGGGCAATATCCGGGTCAGGTTTGGTTCGGACACCTTGAAGGCAAAAACTGCGGAGTTTGACCTGAAAAATGAGGTGGGCTGGCTGACCAATGGACGCGTTTTTCTGGAAGAATCCCATCTGTACGTCACTGGAGAACAGATAAAGAAGACCGGCAAGGAGAGCTACAGCTTTGATGAAGCCGAAATCACCGCCTGCGATGGCCCCAACCCGGCTTGGTCTCTGAAGACCTCACAGGGGACAGTCACCTTGGACGGCTATGCCCGGGTGCATCATCCCAGGTTCAAAATCAAAGGCCGTCCGGTCCTCTACTCCCCCTACTTGGTTCTCCCGGCCAAAAGAACCCGCCAGTCCGGGCTCCTCAGGCCTGAATTCTCTTCGGGCAGCCGCAATGGAATCAGCTTGAATCAGCCTTATTACCAAGTTCTCGGTCCAGACCGGGACGCGACGGTATACGCCAATATGATGAGCAAACGGGGGCTTATGCTCGGCTTGGAGTATCGAACCACCCCGGATCTGGTGTCCAAGGGCTACTTTCGGGCCGACTGGCTGGATGACTCCTTGGATGATGAGGAAATGGACCAGTTCCAAAACGATTCCTGGGCACGCCCCAATTCGCAACGCTACTGGATACGGGGCAAATACAACGGCAAATTGGTTTCCCCGGAGTGGAGGACCAAGCTGGATGTCGATCTGGTTTCGGATCAGGACTACCTGCGCGATTTTGATTCCGGGATGAGCGGGTTTGAGGCCAGCCGGGACATCTTTTTGTCCGAGTTCGGGCGCGACATCCAGGACGAAGACGCCATGGAGCGGACCAGCGTCTTTTTGATCAGCCGCAACTGGGCTCAGGCCGGCTTATACACCCAGATGGAGTATACCCAAAACCTCAAGCATATGAACGACAACCTGGCCGCATCCAAGAATCCCACCTTGCAGCGCCTGCCCCAGATCGACCTGGACTTTTTCCAGTCCCGGCTGTTGTCCACCCCCTTGCAATGGGAGGCGGAAAACGAGCTGACCTATTTCTGGCGTCAATACGGCAGCACCGGTATACGCACCGACCTGCATCCCCAAATCAGCATGCCTCTGGGCAATGCCTACGGCACGATTATTCCGCGGGTGGGCTGGAGGCAGACCCTGTACGCTTTGGATAGCGTGGAAAATGCCCCGGATGTGGACGGTCACTCTCACACCCGGGGGCTGTTCGACGCCCAAATCACCGCCTTTACCTCCTTGCAGCGTGTATTCGACCTCACTCCCCAGCAGGGAACCGGGCAGGCCTTGTCCTCCCCTGGAGATTCCCGCTGGACGGGCATCAAGCACACCCTGCAGCCGGAACTGGAATGGAATTATATTCCCAACCAGGACCAGGACGACCTGCCGGACTTTGATACCCTGGACCGCATTGAGCCCAGAAACGACCTTACCTACTCTCTGCAATCCGTTTTCAGCAGGCGCAAAGTGAGCAGACGGACCTCACAAGAGACTGATCAAAACCAGGAACTGTCCACTGACTACCGAGATTTCTGCCTCTTTGAACTGGAGCAGAGCTACGACTTCCGGGAAGCCACCCGCAGCCGGGAGCGGGAGGCCTATCCCCGCCGGCCCTTCTCCGACCTCAGGACCGAGCTGCAGTTGCACCCGTATTCCTGGCTTTCCCTGTACTCCAAAAGCTGGTTTTCCCCGTATGAAACCGCCTTTACCGAGCATGAGCATTTTCTGCGCCTGCGGCCCAGAGAAAACGCCTCGGTGTTTTTCGGGGTGGATTATCAAAAGGAGTTGGAGGAGGATTATAGACGCAAAAATCAGACTCCCATCAATGTGGTCCGGGCCGGAGGGTCCCTGGACTTTGATTCCTGGCGGGTGGGCGTGGATATTGCTCAGGACCTGGAAGACTCGGAGATCGTCCATCAACGGCTCAGCCTGGGCTACAGGCATCAGTGCTGGGGGTTGGATATAGAGTTCGAGCGCACGGAATACGAAAATCAGGTCACGGTGATGGTCAATCTTTTGCAGATTGGACAGCTGGGCCACGATATCAGCACAGAACGTTAGGCAAAGGGGCGGACACGGGTATGATGCAGGCCATTGAGGTCCTTTCCCCTGAGCTGCAAAATCAAATCGCAGCCGGCGAGGTTGTAGAGCGGCCGTCCAGCGTGCTCAAGGAGTTGGTGGAAAACAGCCTGGACGCAGGTGCCACTCGGATTCAGGCCGTAATTGAAGGGGGCGGACAGTCCCTTGTTCAGGTGGAGGACAACGGCTTGGGGATGAGTCCTCACGATCTGCCCCGGGCCATGACCAGACATGCCACGAGCAAAATATCCTCATTTCAGGATCTTTTGCGCATTGCCAGCTTTGGCTTCCGGGGCGAGGCCCTGCCTTCCATCGGCTCGGTATCCAGAATGCATATCCGCTCTATCCAATCCGGACAGACTGAAGGTGCGCAGCTGGAGGTTGATTTCGGGGTGCTCTCCGAGGTCAAGCCCATCCCTTTTCGGGAGGGAACCAGCATCCAGGTCCGGGACCTGTTCGCCAACACCCCGGCCAGACTGAAATTTTTAAAAACCCAGCCCACTGAAGCCAAACGCTGCCAGGAGGCAGTGGCCCGCTTTGCCCTGGCCAATCCGGCAACCTCCTTTGTCTTTACCTCCAATGAACGAACAGTTCTTGATTTCCCGGCCGGGCAGAGTGTTCTCCAGCGCCTGCACAGCTTATGGCCTCCGGGGATTACGGAAAAGCTCCTGGAGGTTGAGGCCAAGGACGGGGACTATGCTTTGTCCGGATATATCGGGCATCCGGAAGCAGCCCAGGGCCGGGGGGACAGAATAGTATTTTTTGTCAATCAACGGCCGGTGCAGGACAAGATGCTGGTCAGCGCCCTGCGCCAGGCCTTCAAGGGCCGTCTTCTGCACAAAGAATATCCCCAAGCCGCTTTGTTCCTGGAGGTCCCGGGCTCAGAAGTGGACGTCAATGTGCATCCGGCCAAGCTGGAAGTCAGATTCCGGGACGAGAAGCGGCTTTTCACCCTTTTGCACCACGGACTCACCGCAGCCTTGGCCAAGACCGCATTCGGGAGAGAAGAACAGTCCACTCCAGCTTCCTGCAGCGGCTCTTCACCATCAAGGGAGACCAAATACACGTTGTCTACCTTTGAAGAGTTTGTTCAACCCCGGGCCGCTGAGGTTCCCTCCCAATGGGACCAAAAGGCGCATTGGTCCCAGATCCAAACCGACCAAGCGGAAAGGACGCATTTTGAGTCCTCAATGGAGCCGGGTGAGCCTGCTCAACAACCTCCTCCATCCGTGATCAGCATCCAGGGTCTGACCTACCTGGGGCAAGTCCACAACACCTACCTCTTGCTGGCCACTGCAGATGGCGAGCTCCGGGTGATAGATCAGCACGCTGCCCATGAACGGATCCTCTACCACCGCTTTTCCACCCAGAGCCAGCAGGGGACGCGCAGACCTTTGGGCATACCCATCAGCCGGACCCTGCACCCCAGCGAAGAAGACCAGCTGGGCCGCAGCGCCCCGGTCCTTCGCCGACTGGGTTTTGAGCTGGACCGCTCCCAAGCCGGCACAGTGCTGATAAGGGCTGTTCCGGCCCACCTCGATCCCTCCCGGGCCAGAGAGTTTTTGGATCAGGTTCTCAAAGAGCAGGCCGAATCCCAGGAAAAGCTGTGGCAGGTCATGGCCTGCCGCCAGGCGGTCAAGGCCGGTGAGATCCTGTCCGGCCAGGAGGCCATGGAGCTTATCCAGCTATGGCTGTCCACCCCGGACAAAGAGTATTGCCCCCATGGACGACCGGCTATAGTCGCCCTGGGGGCCAAAGAGTTGGAGCGGATGTTCAAGCGCAGGGGGTGAGGGTGAGGATTAAGGGGTGATTGAATAATGACAATTACCTTGCTTTGAGGACACTCACCCCATATCTCTGCCCACAGCAAAACCGGCATGGACGGCGTCTATGGCCTGGGCCACCTCCCTGGCGTCTCCGACAACCCGGCAGTCAATGCCCTCGGCCTCCAGTTCCTTTTGTAAAGGATTATACGACCTGGAACCCAGGGCCAGAACCACGCTTTGGGCCGGGATTCTGGTTTCCTCCCCGTCTTTATCTACCAGCACATGCCCTTGTTCAATAGCCAGGGCCTTGGTCTTGGTCTTGACCTGCACCTGCAAGCGCCGCAGCTCCTGAAGCATAGTCCACCGGGTACTCTTCCCGATATCCTGGCCTATGCGCTCCAACATCTCCACCAGAACCACTCGGTGGGTGCCCTGTACACATTGATCGCGCAGAAAATCGCAGTCCTCCACCTTGTTCTCCAGCAAGAACTTCAGCTCCTCGCCGCCCAGGGTCCCCCGGCGAGCCAGGGCCAGAGCGCATTCCACGCCCACTGCTCCGCCGCCCAGGACCAAAACCTCCCGTCCGGGCCAGGCCTTTTTCTGCAGCACATCCCAGGCCTGGCAGACATGTGGCAGATCCGCTCCAGGAATATTGGGGACCACAGGATTGGCCCCAGTAGCCAAAATGACCGCATCCGGAGAAAGCATGGCCACATCCTGGACCGAGACCTCTCGTCCGAGGACAGTCTCAATCCCTGCGGCCCGGACCTGTCGGCCGAGATCCCGGGCCAGGGTGGCGAACTCCTCTCTGCCCGGAGGGGCGGCGGCAATCCACAGCTGACCTCCCAGGCAGGGAGATTTTTCCCACAAAGTGACTCGGTGTCCTCTGGCCTGGGCGGCCAAAGCCGCACTCATTCCGGCAGGGCCGCCGCCCACGACCAGGATTTTTTTGGGATCCGGGCTGGGAGTGATCTCGGTTTCCAGCTCATGTCCGGCCGTGGGATTACAGAGGCATTCCACCGGCTTGAGCCGGAAGATATTATCAAAGCATCCCTGCGCGCAGCCGATGCAGTGCAGGATGTCCTCCTCCCTGCCCTCCCTTGCCTTATTGGGCAGGTCCGGATCCGTGATCAAAGCCCGGCCCATGGCCACCATATCGCACATGTGGGAGCCTATCAGCTCCCGGCCCACATCCGGATCGTTGATCCGATGGCTGGCAATGACCGGTAGACCGGTGGCCTCTTTGATCTGTCGGGCCAGATAGGCAAAGGCCCCCCGGGGCACACTGGGCACAATTTGGGGGACCCGTCCTTCGTGCCAGCCCACATTGACGTTGAGGGCATCCACCCCTCCCTGCTCGGCCAGGGTCCGGGCCACATCCAAGAGCTCTTGGCTGCCCATGCCGTCCTGCATGAGATCGTTGCCATTCATCCGCACCAGAATGGGGAAATCAGGGCCCACCTGATTCCGGATAGCCCTGAGAACCTCCAGGGGAAAGCGCATGCGCTTTTCAAAGCTGCCCCCGTACTCATCCTGGCGCTGATTGGTCACATAGGAGATGAATTCGCTGATCAGATAACCGGTTCCGGCCAGGACCTCCAAGGCATCGAACCCGGCTTGGCGGACCCGGGCTGCGGCCTGGCCGAATCTGTTGACAATGCTGCGGATCTCTTCGATGTCCAGGGCCCTGGGCCGCTCTCCGGTCAGCTTGGAGGTCAAAGCTGAAGGGGCCACGGCTTGCCGGCCGTCCATAAAGAAAGAAAAGTTGTATCGCCCGGCATGATTGAGCTGGATACAGCTCTTGGCTCCACCTTTCTGAATGGTCTGGGCCAGCTCTTGAAGACCGGGAATGAACTCGTCCTTATGGGCCCCGATGTTCAAGGAGGAACCGGACTGCTCGTCGATGGTCGCGTAGCCCACACAAATAAGGCCTGCCCCGCCGCAGGCGCGTCGGGCGTAAAAGGCCTTGATCTGTTCGGTCACCTTCCCCTGGTCGGCCATGTTCAGGTGCATGGCTGGAAGATAGACCCGATTTGTGACCTGCAGGGAATTGATCTGAACAGGGGTAAACAATGGATCGTGCATATTCGCTCCTGGAAAAGAATAGACAGACAATGAGACAGCAATGATCGATGCCGAGGACCAGGAAAAAGCTCTTTCCTTCCTGGACTCAGGCTCATCTCCTAATAGACCGGTCGTCTAGTGTCAATCATCTTCAGCTTTGCCTCCGGCAAATCTGAAATCTTTTGTCCCCAAAGCGGACAAAAGAAAAAAGCACTTAGAGAAAATCTCTAAGTGCTTTTCTTGATGCCCCCGGCGCGATTCGAACACGCGGCACCGAGATTAGGAATCTCGTGCTCTATCCTCCTGAGCTACGGGGGCGTGAGCACACGCATGTGCATATGCCTTTGGCTGCCTTCTGTCAAGTTGCTTGCGTATCTGCTCCTAGGCATTTCGAGCCCTTGCCTTAGTCTCCTTGGGCAATCATTCCCCTTGGGCTCGATTGTGTATGAGTTGGCCCACAATGCTGACCGCAATTTCTTCCGGTGTATCCGCCCCAATAGATAACCCAATGGGGCAATGTACAGTATTGAGTCTGCTTTGAGACACGCCTTGGCCACGCAGGGATTCGTAGATGGCCTCTCTTTTCTTGCGGCTGCCGATCATACCGATGTATTGAGCCGGGGTACGCAGGGCCTGAGCCAATACAGTCTTATCGTGCACATGCCCCCTGGTCACAATGACAATAAAGCTGTCCGCGGGCAGATCCATCTGGTCGAAGCAGGCGGCAAATTCAGGGACATGATGCAGCTTGCAGGCCCGGGGAAATCGGCTGGGATGTAAAAAATCGGTCCGGTCATCGAGGACTATGGTCCGAAATCCCGCATAAGCGGCTAAGTCGGCGGTAGCCTTGCCCACATGTCCCGCTCCGGCAATGTACAGGGTTCCGGATGAGCGGATGGGCTCGATAAGCAGTGTTGTATTTTCTTCCCGGGCGGTTAGAGGCAGGCGGGCCTGGAAAGCCTTCTGTACAGCCTTGTCCCGAAGGGGTTTTGGCACAACGTCAGGAAAAGATTCGGGGTTTAAGGTCCTGGCCAGAATTCGAATATCGTCGCATCTCTCGGTCAAGACTGTGCACAGTGAACAGCCTCGGCCTGCATCCAAGCTGTCCAGCAGACCGGCAAAAAGCTCCTGAGTGGACTCGTGGGCAGGGATATACTCGACAAGTATCTCCTGTCGACCGCCGCAGATCATACCTGCCTCTGCTGCCTCTTTTCCGGTCAGATCCAGCTTGAGCAGCTTGCTGACCCCGGCTTGGTGAACTCGATGAGCTTCCCGCTGGGCCCAGGCCTCGCCCGGCCCTCCTCCCACGCTTCCTTGAGTGCTGCCGTGAGCTGCAACGGCCATGCGCGATCCGGCACTGCGCGGAGTGGAGCCGCTGCTGGCCACAATGACCGCACTCACGACAGCTCGGTTATGCTGAAGCTCATTATAAATAAATTCAAAGACTTTGCGCATAAAGACAGCTCCCTATGGAGATGCGAAGGCCAAAGAGCTTTTGCCCCTTATGCAGTTTGCACCTGGTTTCGACCCTTTTCTTTGCTCCGGTACAGGGCTCGATCAGCTGCCTTTAGTAATCCCTCAGCGTCCTCTTGAGGTGTGTTTGGGGCATGAGTGGCCACGCCCATGCTCATGGTGACCACTGAGGCTGTCTGAGAGTATTCGTGGGGTATGGCCAATGCCTCTACAGCTGCCCGCATCCCTTGGGCCGCATGCATAGCCCCTTGGACATCAGTCTCCGGCAAAAGGGCAACGAACTCCTCACCCCCGTAACGGGCAACCAAGTCCATGGGCCGCTTCAGGGGGTTATTCAAGGCCCTGGCCACCCGCTGCAGACATTCATCGCCTGCGCCGTGCCCGTAATTGTCATTGTAGGGCTTAAAGTTATCAATATCCATCATGACCAGAGACAAGGGCAAGCTATTGCGCATGGCCCGGGCCCATTCCCTGTCCAGACTCTGGGTAAAAAAACGTCGGTTGGGAATATTGGTCAGACCGTCCTGCAGGGAAAGCTTTTCCAGCATATCGGTCTTTATCTTCAGGTTCATGTGGTTCTTGACCCTGACCCGGACAATGGTGGGTCGAAATGGCTTGGAAATATAGTCCACAGCCCCCAAATTCAAGCCCATTTCTTCGTCTTCAGGGCTGTCCCGGGCGGTCACGAATATCACCGGAATGGAGTTGGTCCGCTCATTGGCCTTGAGACGACGGCATACCTCATATCCGTCCATCTCCGGCATCATGATGTCCAACAAAATCAAGTCCGGCTTATTTTCGCTGTTGGCGATCTCCAGGGCTTTGGCCCCGCTGGTGGCCGCCAGGATCTTGTAGTCGTCCTTGATCAGCTTGCCCAGGACATGGATGTTGGCCGGTTGGTCATCCACGATGAGCACAGCCTGTTTTTCCTGTGCTGTTTGCTGAGTCACTGTATGTCTTCTCCTATCTCATCCCCGATTTGTAAAAGCATCCCTGCAGCGGCTTCATGTTCGAAATTATTTACAAGCTGAGCCAGTTGAGCAGATCGTTGTCCATCCAGGCGTCTTTGAATGTAATGGACAGCCGTGGTCAATACATCCTCGTCAACCATCTCATTGGCTTGCAGCAGTTGCAGGAGCTCGGCCATGGCTGCCCTGCCCTGTGCAGGATCAGTCTCTGGGACCTGCTCTCTGGTGGAAGGCAGGGTTGCCAGCTGGATTTTGGCCGCTTCCATGGCCTGTCTCAGCTCTTGGACCGTCGACCGGCTGATGGCCTGGTCCTGTTTCAAGGCATGATCAATAGAGGTGGCAACCTCGGCCAGGCGGACTGCCCCAACGGTTCCGGCCATGCCCTTGAGGGTGTGCACCTTTCTGGGGCCGCTTCCATCCGGGTCGGGATCTAATTGACCTTCGAGCCCGGCAAATTCAGAGTCTAATTGGTGGTCAAAACGGTGCAGCATCTTGAGGTAAAAGTGCTTGTCCCCGTCAGCGGACTTCAGACCCTGGTTCAGATCGAACCCCTCCAGAGAATCGGGCAGAACAGGATCCTCTCTTGGCTGTTCGTCTGTTTCCTGGGGAAAAGAGTCCTGAACCGGCAGCCACCGGGCCAAGGTTCGGTAGAGTTCTCTACTGTCGATAGGCTTGGCCAAGTGGGCTTGCATCCCGGCTTCCCTGGCCTGCTTTTGGTCCGCTTCCATGACCGCTGCGGACAAGGCGATAACCGGCAGATCCGGAAATCGTTTTAAAATATTTCGAGTGGCCTCAAATCCGTCCATAACCGGCATCTGTAAGTCCATCAACACCACATCAAAGTGCTTGTTCCTGACGGTTTCCAAGGCCTCGGCCCCGTTGTGGGCCACAGTGACCCGGGCCCCTGTTTTTTGCAGTATTTGCTCAGCCACTTCCTGATTCAAAATATTGTCTTCGGCCACCAGGATGGAATACCCGGCAAACGAAGGTATAGCTGTTTTGCTTGTATCAGATTGATGCTCAGGGGCTCTTCCCCTTGATTCGGCAAGTGCGTCAAATACTGAGGAGGCGGTGACCGGTTTGGTCAAAAAGCAGTGAAAACATGCACTGTCGTTGTCCGGCAACTCATCCCGGCTATAGGCACTGACAATCACCACCGGGGGGTTTGCTTGGCTGAGATGACCCTCATTATGCAGCTTTTCCAGTTCCTTGACAGCTTCAAAACCATCCAGCTCGCCGGGCATTTTCCAATCCATAAAGATATAATCAAAAGGTGCGCCTGTCCTGTCCGCTGCCAGCACAGCCTCAACTGCAGATCGGCCGTCTTCGGCTTCTGTGACTTGAAATGTGCACCCCTCGAGAATCTCACGCAGGACCAGCCGGGCAGTCGGATGATCGTCAACAATTAAAACTCTGTGTCCCTCAACCTCTCTGCATACTCTGTCCTCGAGGTCTTCCTCGGCTACCGGCAAATCCAGGGCAAAGAAGAATCTGCTGCCCTGTCCCGAGGTGGATTGTACATGCAGTTGGCCGCCCATGTGGTCCACTAATTTCTGGCTGATGACCAGCCCCAGACCAGTACCACCGTACTTGCGGGTGGTGGATGTATCTGCCTGGGAAAAGGCCTGAAAAAGACGGCTGATCTGTTCTTCATCCATGCCGATGCCAGTATCCCGCACCTCAAAGCGAAGACGGACGGTTTCCTGACCATTGGAATCTGACTCCTGTCCTTTCTGGTCACTGCCCTCTGCTACCTGGACCACAAGCTCGGTGTGCCCCTTGTTAGTAAACTTGATTGCGTTCCCCAGCAGATTGGTGAAAATCTGTCCCAAGCGCAGGGAGTCACCTATCAACGTATTGGGAACCTGGGGGGAAATCCGGAAGAAAATATCCAGCCCTTTATCTCCGGCTGCTGAACCAAACAAAGTCTTCATCTGGTCCAGCAATGCGTCCATACGAAAGGGGTGGGCATCCAACTCCAGCTTGCCGGCCTCAATTTTGGAATAATCCAGGATATCATTGATGATTTCAAGCAGCATGCGTGAGGAGGTGTTGATTTTATTCAGATAATCACGTTGCTTCTCATTCAGGGAGGTCTGCAGGAGGAGCTGGGCGAGCCCAATAACCGCGTTCATGGGAGTGCGGATTTCATGGCTCATATTGGCCAGGAACTCGCTCTTGGAGCGGCTGGCTGTTTCAGCCTTGCGTTGGGCCTCTTTGAGATCGGTAATATCTCTACCAACACCCTGGATTTCCAATATATTTCCATAATCATCCACAACTGCGCTGTCTTCCCAGGACAGCCAGCGCCAACCGTCCTGGGTTTGAGCCCTGTGCTCGATATAGGCCCTGTACGGAGGGTGCTCCAGATTGTGCATGGCCTGCCTGGTGGCCTGAATATCATCCTCATGCAACATGGGCTGGAAGGAACTGCCGATAAGTTCGTCCCTGCTTTTGCCAAACTTACGGCAATAGGCGTCATTGACATACGTAAAACATCCCTCATTATCCACCCGCACAATGAGATCCTGCTGGGACTCCACCAAACCGCGGTACAGGCGTTCCTGCTCATACAGGCGTTCTTCAGCCCGTTTTCCTTGGGTCACATCTTCATTGATGCCCACCACCCGGACCGGATGGCCCTGATCATCGTGGATCGGCTGGGCAATGGCCCGGATATGCCGGACTGTGCCGTCTCCGCGGTGGATTTTGAACTCTGATTCATATGGCTGACCACTGGCAATGCCCTGCTGGAGATCTTGCGGTGCCTGGTCCCGGTATTCCGGCAAAAGGGCATCCAGCCAGGTGTGCACGGAATTTTGAAAATCCTTACGGCTCAGACCGTAAATGCGGAACATGCCCTCATCCCACTCCAGATAATTGTCGGACAGGCGCAGATCCCATATTCCCAAGTTGGCGGCCTCAGTGGCCAGACGCAGTCGGTTGGCCAACTCCTGCTGTTCGTGCCTGGCCTCTTTTTCCGCAGTTATATCCAGGCCAGTACCCCGAAAGCCTTTCAGGTTACCTTGGAAATCCAGTATGGGCATGCCGCTGACCAGCTGCCAGACAAGCTTGCCGTCAGCGCGGATGGTTTGATGCTCCAGGCCTTGCCAGGATACCCCCCGGGCTGCCCATCCAGCCAGCAGTTTTTCCACCCTTTCGGCCTCTTCCCGAGGCATAAAATCAAAGGGAGACCGGCCCAGGATGTCTTCTACCGGATGTCCAAACAAGTCCTCGGCTCGAGGCGTTAAAAAGGTGTACACCCCGTGGGTATCTATCTCCCAGATATATTCTCCAGCCGCCTCGGCCACGTCCCGAAAGCGCTGTTCGCTCTCCTCAAGGGCGCGGATTGTGGACAGATGGTCGGTTATGTTCCGGAACAGGCTCAGAAAACAGCTCTTGCTACCCACTTCGAAGACGATGACTGTGACTTGAACATCTAGAATGCTATCATCCTTACAACGATGTCTGGTAGTAAAGTCGTCGCGCCCTGTGTGCAGAATATGCTCTATGTGCTTTCTGATGTCTTCAGGGCCTTCCTGGGCCTCATAATCGGCGATGTGCAGACCGGCGAACTCCTGGGCGGAATATCCCAGCTGCTCGAGCGCTGCATGGTTGAAGTCTTCGGCAAGCCCGGTCTGGTGGTCGATAAGAACGGTCGCAACCGGGTACAGTTCAAAAAGGGTCCGGAACTTGGCTTCGCTTTCCTGCAGGCTTTGTTCCCGGACCAAGAGCAACTGCCTGGTATTTAAGAGCTCCCTGATCCACATGCCTATGGAAAAGGCCAACACTGCGCATCCCAAGACTCGGGCCGCCTTCTCCAGAACATCGAGCCATCCCCCCGGTTGGCTAAGGACAAAGCTGTCGGCAAGGTCAATTGCGCCATACATGAACAACAATCCCAGACCAAGGATGGCCAGCACCCAGACTGTGGTTTGCAAAAGCTCAAACCACTTGGGCAGGCAAAAGGCAATGGCTATCAGCGTTGCCCCCATCAAGAGTGTGAAAGTTGCCTCTAAGAAAAGACCTGCGTGGAGGTGCAGTTCTGGCTGAATATCTGCCATCCCCAGGATAATGCCCATAGCCGACATGCCTGCTAACAGGAGCCCGACAGCCAGAACCTGGGTAAAAAGCAGACCTCTCTTGGCAAGTGCCTTTGATATCTGCAAAATCATTGCCTCACTCTATGTCGTTCTTCCCAGGAATTATTTGCAGTGAATTTCCATGAACACTGTGCGCTCAACTGCTGATAAGCAGCCTTCCTATGCACAATTTACATTGAAGGTAATTCCTGATAAAGTGCTCGGTTTCCATTGTCAACTCAACACAGCAGGGAGATTGCATGCCCCTGTCCACATCCCATTGCATATCCAATGTCGAGAGCACTCTGCATGCGATATTGGAGACTGCAGTAGACGGCATTGTGGTTGTCGACACCAAAGGTATCATTCAAGCCGCCAACAAGGCTGTGAGCACTATCTTCGGATATTCCCGGGAGCAGATTTACAAACACCCGGTTTCCGTCCTTATGCCCGAGCCTTATTGCAGCAATCACCAATCTTTCATCGAGCGTTATCTGCACAGCAAAAAGGGGCGGATTCTGGGAGTCGGGGAACGGGAAGTCCCGGGACAAAGAGCCGACGGCTCCATTATTGCCTTGGAGCTGTCCGTGAGCGAGGTCGTATCCGGAGACGACCACCTCTTTGCCGGTATCCTGCGGGACATATCCGAGCGTAAAGCCGCCCAGCAGGCCCTGATGGACAGCTACTTGGCCCTGGAACACAAGCAAAAGGAGCTGGACCGGGACCTGGAAGCTGCCGCAAACATCCAGCTCAGTCTTTTGCCCCACTCTTTGCCCGATCTTCAAGGCCTGGATGTGGGGTGGTTCTTCCAACCCAGCATCAAAATCGGGGGAGACATCTTCAATCTGGTGCCCTTGAGTCATGATCATCTGGGCATATATATCCTGGATGTGAGCGGACATGGCGTTCCTGCGGCCCTGGTAGCTGTTTCCGTAGCTCAGGTCTTGCAAAGGGAAGGCTGTCTGCTCCAAGGCGACTGGATGGAGCCCAACTGTGAGCTGACCTCCCCGTCCAAAGTCTTGGAACTCTTGGATGCCGAGTTTCCCTTGGAACGTTTCGGCACCTTCTTCACCATCTCCTATTTGGTGCTCAATATCCGGACCGGCGAGTTGCAGTTCAGCAACGCCGGACATCCCTGCCCTTTGCTCATCAGGAGTTCCGGGCAGGTACACTCCCTGGAGACAGAGGGCACAGTGATCGGCCTGGGAGGAATGCTCCCTTTCACCACCGGATCCATAACTCTCCAACCTGAAGATACCTTGATCCTGTATACCGATGGGGTCTATGAACAGACAGATGCATCCGGCGCTCAATGGGGATGGGAGACTCTACGCGATGTACTGGTCAATGAGCGACACAGATCGGCACAAGGGATTGCCGACAGTGTCCACAGTGCACTCAATCGGTTTACCAAGCACGGGAGCTTTGACGACGACCTGTCCTTGGCCTGCGTGCAATATACTTTCAGAGAATAAGGCAGAAACACTGTTATGGATATATATGAACGCCAGCACGGCGAGGTCATGGTCCTGAGGCCTCAGGTCAGCCGCCTGGAGGCCTCAAACGCCCCAAGCCTTAAAAACGCTCTTATAGATCAGATAACCAGGGGGAGATATCTTCTGGCTTTGGACATGAGCCAAGTGGATTTCATGGACAGTTCCGGTTTGGCCGCTTTGCTTTCGGCCCTGAAAAGCCTTGGTCCCCGGGGGCACTTGGCCTTGTTCGGGGTATCCAGCAAGGTCCGCAGGCTGTTTGCCGTCACCCGGATGGACCACGGGGTGTTTCGCATAGCCGATACTGAAGATGAAGCTGTAGACTCCCTGCAGTCCGCATTCGGTGGCCTATGAATGACTGCCCTCAGATCACCCTGCGTATCGACAGCAATCTGCAATGTGTCCGCCTGGTGGGATTGGCGGTGCGCGGCATCTGCAGCGACCTGGGACTTGGCCAAGAACGGGCATTCTGTATTGAGCTGGCGGTCTGCGAGGCGGTGAACAACGTCATAGAGCATGCCTATGCCGGCCGGTCTGGACATCAGGTCTGGGTAGTTGTGTTTACTGCCCCCAAGCACCTCACAATCGAGGTCAAAGACACAGGGATGTCTTTTGATATCTCCTCGCATGTTCCGCCTGTACCGGAACAGAATCCAATATCCTGTGCACAAGACCTTCCTTACCGGGGCCGGGGGTTGGGGATCATTTCCTCGATTATGGATACCTGGGCCTATAGCAAAACCTCAGACGGGCACAATGTCTTGTGCATGACCAAGGAACTTGGCCCCTGGGTATGAACCTGATACAAAAGATCGCCCGTCCCCAGCCCAGGCAATACGTGATCTACTTTTCCTGCCTGGCCCTGATCGGGGTCTCTTTGCCCTTTCTCTATCACCATCTGCATCAGGAACAGGTCCTTTTTCATCACGGCCAAAAGGCTCTGGCCGCTGATGAGTACTCCCGGGCGGAGGCATATTTTGAGCAGGCCCGGCAGGCAGGCCTTCAATCACCGCGTTTTTTGCAGCAAATGGCTCAAGTGCATATGCGCTTGGGTCACTGGGATCAGGCAGAAGACGCCTATCGCCACCTCCTTGCCCAACAGCCGGAAGACATGCACATCAAGCTGGAGCTGGCCCGGATCCTTTTCATTCAGGGGCGGTTCGGCAAGGCCCTGGACAAGGTCCAACGCATTTTAGAGCACAAACCGGACTGGTCCTTTGCCCTGTATCTCCAGGGCAAGATATACACGGCCCAGGGGAATTTTGAGGAAGCAATCCATGCCTATAAAGTGATCTTGGGAGAAAAGTGATGCACAAGGTATCGATTCTGATGTTCTTTGTGGCTGTCGGGCTGCTGTGCTTTGCAGGTTCCCATCTCTGTGCCCAGCAGAATGCACCTTCCGGAACGGAGCAGAAGATGTCCGGTTCAAGGCTTCAGCCCGGAGAATTGGACTCAAAAGACCCTGAGATACCATCCTTGGGTCAAAAGCTTCCGGAGTGGAGGGCCAGATGGGAGTTGGCCAGGGTTTTAAGCTATGTTCAGCGCTACGAGGAGTCCATTGCCGAATATAAAAAGGTCCTGCAAGAAAAGCCGGATCTCAAGCAGGCCAAGCTGGAAATGGCCAAGGTCATGGCCTGGGCCGGTCACAGAGAGCAAGCCCAAAACATACTGGAAACATTCGCCAGGAAAGATCTCGATCCCCAGGCCCGGATCGAACTGGCCGATATCTATGCGGCCCAGAAAGAGTACGCCAAGGCCATCTCCATCTATCAGGCCCATCTGGGAAAAAACCCAAAACAGGACCACATCAGGCTGAAGCTGGCCCAGACCTTGAGCTGGGCTGGTGAGTACGAAAAGTCCCTGAAGGAATACAAGACTCTTGTAGACAGGCATCCAGAGGACATCCAGCTGCGCAGGCAGTATGCCCAGGTCTTGACCTGGGCAAAACGCTATGAGCAGGCCATTATGCAGTATCGCCGGTCATTGCCGGACAAGTAGGACATTATGCCAGCGCGCTGCAAGCTTTTCATCCTGGCTGTGTGCCTGGGCTTGGCCTGTACCCTTGTCCTGCCGGCCCAAGCCTTGAAACCTCCAGAACCAAAACCTTTCTCCCCGATGCTGAGACCGGGTGCTTGGAAAAAGGATCGGGCCAAGAGCATGGTTCCCTTGGGCCAGCAAGTTAGCGATTCCCGGGCCAAGCTCTACCTGGCCCGCATTCTGGGCTGGATCAGGGACTATGACCAGTCCCTGGAGGTGTACAGCCAGATACTCAGCGCCCATCCAGACAACTGGAAAGCCCGTAGAGAAGCGGCTCGGACCGCGTACTGGGCCAAAAGAAACGAGCTGGGCAACAGCTTGTACCGCCAGCTGTTCACCCCGCCGGTGGATGCCCTCCTGGCTCAGCGCCTGGCTCAGGCCGCGGAAAGGAGCGCATCTCAGAGTGAGGCCCGGCGTATCCGGGAGCTCATCCCCCAAGATCCGCAGGCAACCGTCTTTCAAGGATTTGAAGCCCTGCTGCGTCTGGTGGAGCACCCGGAAGCCGGCCTCCCAGCCCCGATCCGAACCCGAGCAGGGGATATACTTGATGACCTGAGGACCAAATATGTTCGGCACAAACAGGCCTGGCTGGAATACCGGGCTAAGCAGTCCATGTGGAACAAGCGGTTCATACCGGCCATGCACCGCCTGCAGGAGCTTGTCGGCCTGGAACCGACCAATCAGGAGGCCTGGTTCGATCTGGCCCAGACCCAGTGTGTTCTGGGACTTTGCGACCAGGAGGCCAAGACCTATTCCCAGCTTGTGGATCTGGCCCCCAAGCACAATCTGGCCCGGCGAGCCCTGAAACGGCAGGAAATCCGTTCCAGCCCGGCCCTTGCCGTCCGCTACTCCCTGTGGGATGAACAGGGACGGGGGGAACTCTCGCAAATGCACCGCCAGCGCACGGACATGTATCTGGAGGTCCCCCTTTTGTGCCGCCACAGTCTGGGCCTGACCTTGAGCCGGCATTGGGAAGATCCCCAGCGGCATGCCGAAGAGGTCAGAGCCAACAGTCTGAGGCTTCAAGGCCGAATTCGGCTCAATGCCTTCTGGTCCGGAGATTTTGCTCTGCGCCTGAAGGATTACCAGGACAGTGTCTACGCAAGCCAAGAAACCGGTCACCTGGGGGTGCACTTCAATGCCTGGGATATGGCCCGCCTGCAATTTCGTTTTGCCCGGGAAAATCTTCTGCCCAACGCCTTTGCCCTTGCTCAAGGGATTTATGCCGACACATGGAGGGCAGAGGTCACCTCCCATCTGACCCATGCCCTGTCCGCTGCAGGGGGTGGACAATATGTTGATTACAGCGATCACAATAAGGGTGTGCAGACGGATTTGGCCCTGGGATATGCTTTGACCGAACATCCGCGGGAGCTGAAGATCACTGTGTCCGGGGAATATCGGGATACCGCCCAAGAAAGCCGGGAGATATGGAACCAGCAAAATACTGTGACCGACATTGTCCATCCCTACTGGACCCCCCAGGATTACCTGGGCACAGCCCTGACCCTTCAGTGGCGGCACGACCTGTCCGATTTTCAGTTCTGCGGCACGCAGGAACACGTCTACGATATGCAGCTCACCGCCGGCACAGACACGGACTCCAATCCGTCTATTGAGCTCAAAGGAACGTACACTCTGGACTTTACCCAGCACTGGAGGCTGGAGCTGGAAGGCATGCTCCACGAGTCACAGGATTGGGACGCACAATCTGTGCTTGCTGGGGTGCGCTATCGGTTTTGAGAACGCCTTTTGCAGGATGACTGCCTTTTCTTGGTGAACACTCAACACTACAACAGGGGCCATATGCCTTTCTCCTTTGCCTTGAACATTCTCAAGACCCGCATATTTCCCATCCTCCTTCTGGCTACCATGCTCTCCATATGTATCTATCTCATTGGCCGCATCAGCCTCTTTCTTATCATGGACTATGCGTGGTATGAGAAAGTGCTGGCTCTGGGCCTTCTGGTGGCCGAGATTTTCATCATGATCCATGGCTTTGGCTATTTCTTGAATGTCTACCGCGTGCTGGGAGGGAAAAAAAAGCCCAGGCTGGATTACGCCCATCCCCCGGAACTGAAGGAATTTCCGGAAGTGGCCATCGTGGTCTCTTCATTCAAGGAGCCTTTGTCTGTGGTGGAAGACACCCTGGTCTGTTTCTACAACCTGACCTATCCCAACAAGCGCATCTATTTTCTGGACGATACCCGCTATGACCAGACTGGATGGACAGAGGAGGAAAACACGGAATACAGAAAAAATATTGACGCTCTATGCGCCCGGATCGGGGTGGACCTTTTCCGCCGAACATGGCGGGGGGCCAAGGCCGGCATGATCAACGACTTTCTGGCCTTCTTGGACGGCTCCCCTCCAGAGGGATTCGCGTTTACTTCCAATTCCATACCCGGCCGACCCGGAGGGGAAAAGTATATCATTGTCTTTGATGCAGACATGAACCCCCTGCCCAACTTTGTCCAGCCTCTTTTGGCCTGGATGGAGGCCTATCCGGACTTGGCCTTTATCCAGACCCCGCAGTACTATATCAACTATGAGCACAACCGGGTGGCCAAAGCCGCCGGACTCCAGCAGGCGGTCTTCTATGAGTACATCTGCGAAGGCAAAAGCGAACAGGACGCCATGTTCTGCTGCGGTACGAACGTTATCTTTCGCCGCCAGGCCCTGCGGGATGTGGGTGGATTTGACGAGTCCTCGGTGACCGAGGATTTTGCCACTTCTTTGAAGTTTCACGCCCACGGATGGCATTCGGCCTATGTGAACAAGGTCCTGGCCTTCGGCCTGGGCCCTGAGGACCTGGGCGGGTATTTCAAACAGCAGTTTCGCTGGTCTCTGGGTACTGTCGGGCTCTTGCGGTCCATACTCAGTCATATGCTCCGAAATCCCCGGCTTTTGCCCCCGGCCAAATGGTGGGAGTATTTCCTTTCCGGCACCCACTACTTTGTGGGATGGGTCATGCTCATTTTGTTCCTCTGTCCCATGCTCTATCTTCTCTTAGGCGTACCCACCTACTTCGCCCGCCCGGAACTGTACTTTATGCTCTATTTCCCCTATGTGGTCCTGTCTCTGACCATATTTGCCTGGACCCTGTCCCAGAGGCACTATCGTCCCAGGGAGCTGATCACCGGGATTGTCCTCCAGGCTGTGTGTTTTCCGGTCTACATGTGGGCCTCTCTCATGGCCGTTATCGGCATCCGGGGCAGCTTCAAGGTCACCCCCAAAGGCCAAAACGCCTATCTCCCTCTCATCCAGCTGTGGCCTCAAGTCACCATGGCCTTTTTGTGTTTCGCCTCCCTGGTATGGGGTCTGCTGCGCCTGTATTACGAACATCAGCCTGTATACGCCTTGAGTGTGAACTCCCTATGGTGCCTGTATCATTTCAGCATCCTGTCTGCAGTTCTGTATTTCAATCACCCGGAACAGAGCCCAGAGTAGACGCCCATGCTTCGTTGTGTTCTACATCTCATGTCCGCACTCTATGCAGTGGCCCTGCTCGGCGGGCCGGTCTGGGCCCAAAGCACCGGCTTTCTCTTTGGACTGACCGTGCACGGATTGCCGGTGACTCAGGATCAGATTCTGGAACATGAAGCCGAGGTCAAGGTCCCGGTCCGTCTGGTCACCTTCTACCTGCAATGGCCGCCCCACCCCTTTCAGGGAGCTTTTCCCGCTTCCAGTCTGCGGGCCATTCACGCCTTGGGGGCCGTCCCCTGCCTGACCTGGGAACCTATGTACTACAGCCCCAGCGGGGAGCAGATGATTTCCGCTCAGTCCATTCTCCAAGGCGATTACGATCCCTACCTCATCTCTTTTGCCCGTAAGGCCGCTGACTGGGGACATCCCTTCATCATACGTTTCGCCCACGAGATGAATATTCAGCGGTATCACTGGGGAACCAGGAAAGAAGAATACGGCCCCCAAAGCCCGGGCCTCTACCGGCAGATGTTTCGGTACGTAGTATCCATATTCCGAAAACAGGGGGCAGACAATGTCAGGTTCGCCTTTTGCCCCAATGCCGAGTCCGTGCCCAATACAAGCTATGATCCATCTGCTGCCTGGAACACCATCTCCGCCTATTATCCAGGGGATGAATATGTGCAGATATTGGGTGTCGACGGCTACAACTGGGGCACGACCCAGAGCAATCAAAGCCAGGGCTGGACCAGCTCGTGGCAAAGCTTTGAGGATATATTTGCCCAAGCTGTGGCTAAGCTGCGAAAGCTCAATGCAGACAAGCCCTTGATCGTCTTTGAAACCGCCTCGGCCAGTCAGGGAGGGGACAGGGATAAGTGGCTGATGCAAGGCCTGGATGTGCTCAGAGACTGGGACATATCGGGACTCTGCTGGTTCCAGGTGGACAAGGAGGTCAACTGGCGACTTTGGTGGACGGATATACCCCGGGCCGGCCCCCGATTGCGTCGGCTGAGCTCCCCGGCTTGGAAGTGGCTTTCCGAGATGCAAAAGGGGCAGGGGCAATGAGAATGGATTGTCTTATCTGTAATCAGCTCCCCTTGAGCCCCTCAGCCGAACAGGTCAGGCAGGGCATCTCAGCCGTTGCCTGGGGATCAAGGCCCTGAATCAGATTTTTCAAGTAGAGCATGACAACTGTGTTGTAGTTGAGATACAGTTTCTGTTCCAAAGTCTTGATGGCCTTGAGATAGAGATCGACCACCTCCAGACTCAGGACCCGGGCGAACAGTTCAATGGAGACTTCCGGCTGCATGAGTACCCGCAGTTCTTCCAGATTCAAAATCCGGGAAAAGGCCTCGCTGATATCCTGTGCACTCCGGGTCTGATTGCAGATGTCCATAAGCTCCTGGTAATTGTTCCGGACGCGCTGGGAGATATCATCCAGGATCAACTCCCGAAACAGGGCATACTCCTGTCTGCTGATCAGGGAAGTGCGGAAAAAATAGGCATTAAGGTGGCCCAGGTAAATGATCAGGCCATGCTTGATGAGGGTGCTGTCGTTTAAAACCTGCAAGAGCAGATTCTCTTCACCTTGGAAATCCTGTAAATCCAAACTGATCTCCTTGGAGCTCAAAGAGATATGCACAGGATACCTGGAAGGAACATGGGTATGCAAAGAGATCCCGCACACCTGGGCATCTAAGTCCTGGTCCCAGCTCTGCCAGGCCACTCTCCCGGCATCATGGGTTTTATTGTTGAATTGAAAGGGTGCGTTGAGTTGAATGTCCTCTCCAGCAGACACGATTTCCCGCAGCAGCACCCAGTTGGGAATGGCGATGCGGACTCCGCCCTGGCTGATATCCTGGACCAGATATTGAAAAGGCTGGTAATCACTGGACCGATTGCCTAAAAAGGGCAAAACTGCTGAGGTGATCCCAAAACGTGGTTCGTGTCGCTTATTGCTCTGGTTCTGCATACATGCTCCCCAAAAAGTCTTGACTTTTTTCCTACACGACACGCAGCAAAAGTCAACTTGCATGAAACGAGACGCCACTTTGGTCGCGAGTTTTCGCCGTCTGGGGCCGCCAGGCTGGAGCCTGGCGGCATGAAGACGACAGCCATACGGCGAAAGACGCCGAGGAAGGATACAGAAATGCGCATTCTCATTGCTGAAGACGACACTGTTTCCCGCACCACATTGCGCACTGTGCTCAGTAAAAAGGGCTATGAGGTGGTGGAGACAAGTGATGGCGTCCAGGCCTGGGACATATTGCAGGAATCAAAGCCGCCCCGTTTACTGGTCCTGGATATCATGATGCCTTACATGGACGGTCTGCAACTGTGCCGCAGGATACGCTCCCTGGACACACAAGATCCCCCATACATAATTCTGCTCACTGCCAAAGCGGACCAGGAAGACATTGTCAACGGGTTGGAGGCCGGAGCAAACGATTACATTCCCAAGCCCTTTCATTTTGAAGAACTCATAGCCAGGATCAAAGTCGGCCAGCGGATGCTCAAGCTGCAGGCCGAGTATCTGGTTGAACTTAATGAGCGCAAGCGGGCCGAACAGGAGCTTCGGACCAGCGAAGAGAAGTACAAGACCCTGATCCACACCGCTCCGGACGGTATCGCCTTGATTGACGACCAGGGCAAGTTTTTGACCGTCAACCCAGCCATGACCGCCAAGCTGGGTGCTGAAGGCCACGGATTGGAAGGCTTTTGCCTGCACGACGTTTTGCCCCGGGAGGCTGCGGATGTTCGTCTGCGCAAAGGCCGGGAGGCCATCCAACAGAGGCAGCCGATTTACTTTGAGGAGGAAAAGGGCAGCTTCTTCTTCCAGAATTACTTCGTTTGTGTACCCAACTCCGGAAAGGGCGGCTTCTTTCAGATAATAACCCGGGACGTGTCCGCAATTCGCCGGGCGCAGCGGGATCTGGAAAAGGCCATGAACAAATTCAGCAAGGCAGTTCACGGAACCTTTCAGGCCCTCTCCTCCACCCTGGAGCACGGAGACGCCTATACAGCCGGGCACCAGAAACGAGTGGCCAGCCTGGCCCGGGCCATAGCCGTGGACATGGGCCTGGATGAGGAACGTATTCAGGGCCTGTATTTTGCCGGTCTTATTCACGACTTGGGCAAAGTCTCCATTCCGGTTGAACTCCTGAGCAAGCCCACCCGGCTTTCAGACATAGAGTTTGCCCTCATCAAGGAGCATGCCCGTATCGGGCACAATATCCTCAAGGATATCGAGTTTCCCTGGCCTATTGCCGATATGGTCCGCCAGCATCACGAGCGGATCGACGGTTCAGGATACCCGGATGGCCTGCGCGGGGAAAGCATCCATTTGCGGGCCAGGATTTTGGCTGTCGCCGATGTCCTGGAAGCCATGTCCTCCCATCGCCCTTACCGGCCGGCACTGGGTCCGGACGTGGCTCTGCAGGCAATTGAGAAGGACAAAGGCAGGCTCTACGACCCGGATGTGGTCGATATCTGTCTCAAGCTGTTTCGGGAGAATAAGTTCTCTTTTTCCTGCTGAGCCAAGCATTTTTGGCGCATCGGTGCAAAAAGCATTGCAGGTATGGGACACTTCTGCACCAGAGTCATCTTTCATGTTCAAGCAGTCTGATAAACATATCCACCAGATCGGGGTCGAACTGGGTACCTGCGCAACGCCTGAGCTCCTGCACGACATCCTCATGGGGCATGGGCTGTTTGTACGGCCGCTGGCTGGACATGGCGTCATAGGCGTCCACAATGGACAGGATTCGGCACTCCAAAGGGATGTCTGTACCTTGGAGTCCCAAAGGATAGCCGTGTCCGTTCCACCACTCGTGGTGCTTGAGGATGTAATCGGCAATCGGGGCCAGATCGGAGAGGGATAAGGCGATGCGGTGCCCGATCTCGCAATGGCGTTTCATCTCCTCGAACTCATCTTTGGTCAGGCGCCCCGGCTTGAACAGTAGGCTGTCCGAGACCCCGACCTTGCCCAGATCATGGAACTGGGCCAACAGCCCCAAATCGTTGATCCGTTCTTCACAAAGCCCCAAAGCCCGCCCCATTTCCTGAGCATGCTTGCTCATTCGCCCGGCATGCCCTTCAGTTATGTGATCCCTGACCTCCATTGTCTTGATCAGGGCCTGGACAGTCTCACTCCGGGAGCTGTAGCTCTGTTGCAGTTTCTGGCGATACATGGCGTCGTCCGCCTTTTTGAACAGCTCTTGCATATCAGTTGTGCCTTCCGAAACCGCATACCCGATGGAGATGGACAACCCAAATCCCAGGTTTTGGGCATTGTATAGATCAACCTCGGTACGCACCCTCTGGGCACACTCGCTGACAATGCCCTGGTCGCTATCCGGCAGCAAGATGGCGAACTCATCTCCGCCGATGCGGGCAATAATGTCGCTGGCCCGAAAACACCGTCTGAGAATATCTGCGGCAATTTTGAGTAGTTCATCGCCTTTATGATGGCCTAAAGTATCGTTGATCAATTTCAGGCCGTCGATATCGCAGACAATGACCCCCACTGGCACATAGCGGAGTTTGCCAAGACGCCGCATCTCCTCTTCAAAAAAGGACCTGGCATACAATTGGGTCAGGCTGTCGTAAAAACCTATCTGCCGCAAGCTTTCTTCCATCTGCTTTCTCTTGGCGATCTCATCCAAAAGAGCGGTCTGCATCTCCAGCATCCTCTGACCGACATTGATTCTGGCCTGCAGCTCGTTAAAATCGTAAGGTTTGGTCACATAATCGTTGGCCCCGGCCTCCAGACCCTGGACCACATCTTTGGTATCCGTCTTTGCCGTGAGCAAAATGATGTATGACGCAGCCCGAGACTCCTGCTCCCGGATCTCCCGACACAGCCTCAACCCATCCTTCCCGGGCATCATAACGTCCAGGATGAGCAGTCCAGGGGTCTGCTCATCCTGGACGTTCTCCCATGCCTGCATACCGTCGGCAGTCTCCACAACCTCGTGTCCCTGCTTGCGCAGCATGGAGCTGAGCACTTTGCGGGAGACATCGTCGTCTTCAGCAATTAAAATCTTCATCATTTGGCCCTGATTGCTTTGAACATATCTCCTGGCGGTTATCTGGGACCCGCCGTCCAGGGAGATACTCAGTGTTTAAAGTGTTCTTTTCCTTTCCGGGAATATAGACCTTCACCTAAGTTGGCTCCTGGGCATCAAAAACCTGCATGCGAAGATCATGGTACATGGTTTCGGCGTTCAGCTTTGCCGGATTGATCAGGTATGTAACTCACGGAGGTCCGGTCCCTCCGTCATTGCCCGGCTTTCTGTTCTGGTCCCCCTAGTGCCGTGTCTTATAAGTTCTGTCCCATATAGTGGCAATTTGTAATGTTGATTTTCTTTTTAAGTTTGACCCACTATCCAACCACACGGAAATGCGAAATACGAATATCGAAATTCGAATTTAATAAACTTACAAGACGACGAAACAGAACCGATTGCCAAAAATTGGTGCAACATTTTTAAGACGCAGTACTAGTGCCGTGTCATCAATCATCTATCGCAATGCAAGAAACATCCCCCACCCCCCTCAAGGGGGGGGACGAAAAAGAGTGAGCGACAGATGAAAGTTGATTTTTCACTAGCACAAATGACGGACGAAGTGGTGTCTCGCTTCATACGAGCTTGGCTGAACATGGTCCCGGACCGATGCCTTTTTACCATCGGTTCAGCATTTTTCAAAAAAACGCTCACAAAGAGGCTTACGAACCACGCCTAGTTGATGGTGCCCATAGATATACACAAAAGGCCAAAAAAGAGGCAAGCCGTTTTGCAATGTGATCATATCTCTGACTCGCCTTTTCAGCTCATCATCTAGGTTGCACACTCGCAAATATAAAAAAATTTATGATAATGCAATGCGATAAGCTTACTCTCAAAATAAACTATTCTTTTCAGGTTCTTGTATTGCACAAGAGCATGATGTCTTGCCAGCCGGCCCCTTGCCTGAGGGCACGGCCTTGTGTAGACTCAAACTCAAAGACTTTGTCTATGTCAACATATTGAAAGAGTTTGTCAGCAAAGCGACAGAGAAGGTCCAACGAGTCGTGAACTCACCACTGAGGCGGTTGAGGGATATGGAGCACGCACCGAGCTACCAAGAACTCGAGCAACGTATTGCACGCCTTGAACAGGAGCTCACCCAAGCCAGAGGCCGAGAAAACCCTCCCGATCAGGAAGTGGATATCAAGCTTCAAGGCATGCTTGATTATTCACCGCAGGCGGTTGTTCTCACCGAGCTGGACACAGGCCGGATTATTGATGTCAATGCAGTCTTTTGCTGCGAGTTTCGCACCCACAAAGAAAACATTGTCGGTCGCACAGTCCTGGAATTAGGCCTGTATTCTGCCCAACTTCGGGAACAATTTAAAGAGCAGCTGCTCCGGGATGGATACGTTTACGGCCTGGAAATGGAACTCACCCTGCTGGATGGATCGCAAAAGGTGGTCAAGCTGTATTCCAAGCAGGTCCCAACCCGGCAGACGGTCTATGCAGTGACCATGTTCAACGATATCACCAAGCGCCGAGATATAGAACAGGATCTTTTGCAGGCCAAAAACAGCGCCGAAGCCGCCAACAGGGCCAAGTCCGAATTTTTGGCCAATATGAGCCACGAGATACGCACCCCGCTCAATGGCATGCTGGGCATGCTGCAGCTCATGCACACGTGCGATCTGGACCCTGAGCAGCGGGAGTACGTCCACAACGCCCAGCTGGCCTCCAAAAACCTGAACACAATCCTTTCCGACATCCTGGACCTGGCCAAGATCGAGGCCGGCAAGCTGAGCCTTTCCCAAAACGCCTTTGATATAAACGATGTGCTCAACGAGGTCTATGGGTCGTTTATCTATCAGTTTCAGCACAAAGGTCTGCTCCTGATCCTGGAGGTCCATCCGGACACGCCCACCCGCCTGTGGGGAGATCCCTCCCGCATTCGGCAGGTACTCTTCAATCTGGTGGGCAATGCGGTCAAGTTCACCGATGCAGGCAGGGTCACTGTTTCCGTGGCTCCTTTAGGCCAGGCCGAGAGTGCTCCATCTTCCCAGTCAACAGGAGTATCGGATTCGTCCCTCCGGGAGCGCCTTCTGTTTTCCGTGGCCGATACTGGACAGGGCATGACAGATGAGGTGGTCACCACCATCTTCGATCCCTTTGTTCAAGGCAGCTTCCCCCCTTCCCAGCCCTCTTCCGGCACCGGGCTCGGCCTGCGCATCGTCAAAGAGGTTGTGGAGCTCATGGGGGGCAATGTGAGCATCAGCAGTTCACCGGATCAAGGAACCACGGTCTATTTCACCCTGGTCTTGGCCCGGGAAGAGCAAGCCTCACCCAGACCGGAACAGAGCATGTTTGCTCCCTGCCCCCCTTTCAAACAGCCCACGCCCACCCGCAAGGTACTGGTTGTGGATGACGACCAGCTCAGCCGGACCACGGTGACCCGCATGCTGAGCAAAAACGGTCAGGAGGTCCGCCAGGCGGCCAGCGGAGAAGAGTCCTTGAAACTCTTGGCTCAGGAGGGCTGCGATCTGGTCCTCATGGACATACGTATGCCGACTATGGACGGCATAGAGGCTGCCAAACGGATCAAAAGCATGTACGCCCACAAAGAACATCCAGCTCCACCGATAATCGCCATGACCGCCTACGCCATGACAGGAGACCGGGATAAGCTGTTGGACAGCGGTCTGGACGGCTATCTGGCCAAGCCCTTTGCCTGGCAGGACTTAAACGCCGTATTGCGGGATTTCGCAGACTAAGGGAGGATGAATGCCGGAACTGTCTTCCATGCTGGATCTGGCCATAGGCGATCACGTATGCTGCATGTATATGACAGAACAGGAGCATCAAAATATCCTTGTCCCCTTTATTCGGGACGGCTTGGAACACGGGGACAAGATCTTCTATGTCGTAGATACCCGAACAGCCGAGGCCGTGCTGGCCTCTTTGGATGAATCAGGAATAGTCAGCTCCGATTACCTTGTTTCCGGGCAGCTGGTGATTCTGGAATCCAGGGACACCTATATTCAAGATGGTGTCTTTGATCCGGACCGCATGCTGTCCATGCTGGACACAGAAACTGACAAGGCTCTCCATCAAGGCTTTCGGGCCCTGCGCATCACCGGAGAAATGAGCTGGGCCCTGCGGGGATTGCCCGGCTCGGAGAGGCTTATGGAGTATGAGGGCAAACTGAACCAATTCTTTTTCTCCCATCAGGCCATCGGGCTGTGTCAATACGATATGCGCCGCTTTCAGCCGGAGATCCTCTTGGATGTCTTGACCACGCACCCCATCGCTGTTGTCCGCGATACCTGCTATGAGAATATGTACTACATGCCTCCGGAGGAATTTTTGGGTCCCAACCGGGCCCACGCCGAGCTCAGGCGCCGGATCAAGAACCTGGAGGAGCGCCGCCAGCTGGATCTAGAACGTCGGGAAAATGAAAACAGGCTCAAGGAAAGCGAAGCCCGGGCCAGACGAGAGGCGGCCTTTACCAATGCTGTTTTGGACACCGCCGGGGCCTTGATCCTGGTTTTGGACCGGGAAGGCAGCATCATCCGCTTCAACAGCACCTGCGAGCAGCTTTCGGGATACTCCGCCCAGGAGGTCTTGGGCCAGAGTCTGTGGTCCAAGCTCATCCCTGAGGAAGAGCACGAATCCACCCGCGCGGTCTTTGATGACCTCAGAAGCGGAAATTATCCCAAACGCCTGGAAAACGAATGGGTGACCAAGGATGGCTCCAGGATCCGGGTGGCCTGGTCCAACACCTCTTTGATGGACGAATCGAATCAGGTGGACCTGATCATCAGCATCGGCCTGGATATAACCGAGATCTCCCTTTTGGAAAAAGCCCAAAGCATGGAAATGCATGGTCTCAAGGCCTATTCAGGGAACGGCGCAACCAGCCAGACCGCTGCTTCCTTGGGTGTGCATCCTTTAAGCCAATCCCATCCGGATGCATACTACCATTTGGTAGTCTCTATGCAGAAGCTTTTGAATTTGGCCTTGGAAAAGAGCGTGTACAAGATAGATCAGGGCCTGCCCAAGCAGTTAAAGGAGATGGCCGAAACATTCGGGCACTTTCAGGCCGGCCCCAAAGACTTGGTCCAGGTGTACATCCAAGCCCTGCAGGCCGTGACCCAAGGAAAGAATCCTAAAATGACCCGGGCCTACACCCATGAAGGCCGCCTCCTGCTGGTGGAGCTTATGGGATATCTGGCTGCATTCTATTTTCATCACTGCCTGGGCAAAGACACCAATTTTCAAGAGCAAAGGAGAGGGGCGTCATGAGGCAGTACGTTTTCGACTTGTACATCGCCGGCCATACCTTTCGCTCCCAGCAGGCGGCCCAAAATATGGAGGACCTCTGCGAACGATATTTCCCGGACAACTATCTGCTCAATATCATCGACGTCCTGGACGATCCCCAGGCAGCGGAGAAGGAAAAGATCATCGCCACCCCGACCCTGGTCCAACGGGCCCCTTTATCCGGACGCAGAATCATCGGGGCCCTGTCTGACCGCAAGGCCATGCTCCAGGCCCTGGGGCTGGAAAGCTTACTGCCGGAGGATAATGGACCGGCATGAATGACCACCTGAAAGGCCCATTGCAGTGTTGAGGGAGCATCTCTGATTCTGATGGAGGAAGCGCATGCAAAAAAACATTGACGAGCTGCATAAGTTGGCAACCGGCATATTCGGCTTGGATGCAATAACCATTGGTGGGGTACCCCGCGATAGAACCACCCTCGTCGCCGGGTCCGCGGGCAGCGGCAAGACCATTCTGGCTGCCCAGTTCCTGGCCGAGGGGATCAGCAAGCATGCAGAAAACGGGGTCTTTGTCACTTTTGAAGAACCCCCGGAGGCCATCCGGCAGAACCTGGCCTCTTTAGGCTGGGACATCGCCCACTGGGAAGCTGAAGGCAAATGGGCCTTTGTGGATGCCTCGGCCCAAGTCGGGGAGGAGGCGACCATGATTGTGGGCAACTACGACATGGGGGCCCTCCTGGCCAGGATCGAACGGGCCGTGTACAGGACCAAGGCGGCCAGAGTCTCCCTGGACTCCCTGGGAGCGGTGTTCACCAGATTCGGAAACAGCAAGACCGTGCGCAACGAGCTCTTCCGGATCACGACCATCCTGCGCAACCTCCAGGTCACCTCCCTGCTCACTGCGGAACGGGTTGAGGAATATGGAGCTATCTCCAGGGAAGGGGTGGAAGAGTTCGTGGCCGACAATGTGATCATCTTGCGCAACGTTTTGGAAGACGAAAAACGGCGGCGGACCATTGAAATTTTGAAGTTCAGGGGCGCTTCCCACCAAAAGGGGGAGTTTCCGTTCACCATTGTCGGCGGTCAGGGCTTTGTGGTCATTCCCCTGTCTGAAATCGACTTGGAGTACGAATCTACCAATCTGCGCATCACCTCCGGCAGTGAAGAACTGGATACCATGTGCGGAGGTGGATTTTACAGGGATTCCATCATCTTGGTCTCCGGGGCCACGGGAACAGGCAAGACCTTGATGGTCACCGAGTTCATCGCCGGCGGGGTACAAAACCAAGAACGTTGCCTGCTCTTCGCCTTTGAGGAGAGCCGGGAGCAGTTTTTCCGCAACGCTGCCGGCTGGGGTGTGGATCTGCGGCCCATGGAAGAGGCCGGATACCTGAAAGTTGTCTGTGAATATCCGGAGGTCTCCAGCCTGGAGGACAAGCTGCTCAAGATGCGCACCGTTATGCAGGATTTCAAACCCCAGAGGGTGGCCATCGACAGCCTGTCCGCCCTGGAGCGGGTATCCACCAAAAAAAGCTTTCGGGAGTTTGTATTGGGCATCACCTCAGACCTCAAGCAGTTGGAGACCGCCGGTCTGTTCACCTCCACCGCTCCCACCCTCTTAGGCGGAGAATCGGTCACTGAGGCCCATATTTCCACGCTCACCGACTCCATAGTCCTGCTGCGCTATGTGGAGATCTTCGGTGAAATGCGTCGGGGACTGACCGTCCTCAAGATGCGCGGATCCCAGCACGACAAGAACATCCGGGAGTTCACCATAGACGGCCAGGGCATGCATATCGGCCAGCCCTTCCGCAACGTAGGCGGGATCCTGGCTGGAAATCCCACTCAATTCGACACTTCGGAGATATCCCGCCTGGGGAAAATGTTTGAAGGAGATGCCTGATACAGGCCCTTATGAATATCGATACCGGTCCTTATACCATGCACAATAATATTATGCACTTTCATTACCAGACCACGGATCGCAGCCAGCATACCAGACAGGAGCTTTTAGATGAGATCCAGCATCTGGAAGGTGAATGCCGGGCAGCGGAAGAACGTTTTCAAAACATCATCATGGACAATGCAGACGGCCTTCTCATTCTGGACCAATCCCAGGCTGTACGCTTTTGCAACCCTGCGGCCGAAAAGATCCTGGGCCGCAGCTTCGCGGAGTTGGAAGGCAATGTTCTGGGCAACCTTATTGTGGGTGAGGACAAGGCCGAGCTGGACATCGTCCATCCGGACCTGACCAGGCGGGTGGTGGAGATGCGTCTGGGCCAGACGCAGTGGGGACAAGAACCGGCCACTGTGGCCATGCTCAGGGATATCACCGAGCGCAGACAGGCGGAAGAAGACAACCTCTTGCGGCAAAAAGCTGAGTCCAAACTCCGGGAGGTGGCCCAGGCCCTGCTCTCTCCCAGCTCCCTGTCCGAGGTTTCCGAGCTGGTTCTAGGAGCGGCCAAAGAGCTGACCCGCAGCAAGTACGGATTTGTGGGCACCATTGACAGCCAGACCAATAACCTGGTTTCTCATACTTTGAGCCGAACCATATGGAGCAGCTGCCAGGTCCCGGACAAAACTATTATCTTTGATACCTTCAAAGGGCTCTGGGGCTGGGTGCTTACCCATCATACCCCGCTTCTGTGCAACCACCCGGATCAGGATCCCAGATCAACCGGGGTTCCTCCCGGGCATATCCCCATTGCCAACTTTCTCTCCGTGCCGGTACTCCTCCAGGGGACCCTTGTGGGCCAGATCGCCCTGGCCAATTGTCCCCAGGGATATTCACAGCGGGACCTGGAACTGGTCAATCAGCTGGGCATGATCTACGCCCTGGCCGTTCAGCGCCAAAACTTTGAACACCAGCTGGTGGAGGCCAAGGAAAAAGCCGAAGCCGCCAACCAGGCCAAATCCCAGTTTCTGGCCAATATGAGCCACGAAATCAGAACTCCCCTGCACGGGATTGCCGGGGTAATCCAATTCCTGCAGGGCTCAGAACTCGACGGTGAACAAAAGGACCTCGTGGACACCTGCCTGCGCTCCTGTCAGCGCCTGACCGCACTTTTGTCCAATATCCTGGACCTGTCCCGCATGGAAGCCCACAAGCTGGGCATCCGGGCCCAAGAGTTCTCCCTTTCCGAGGTCTTAGCGGCCATTGAGGACATGTTCGCCTCTGAGTTGCGCCACAAGGAGTTGGAATATGTCAGCACCGTGGACAGCCGGATACCGGAAACCCTTGTCGGGGACAGCACCCGCTTGACGCAGATTCTGTGCAATCTTGCGGGCAACGCCATCAAGTATACCCATCAGGGTAGGGTGACCATCAAGGCCGAAATCGGGGCCTGGACTGCATCCCGGTGTGACATCCATTTTACAATCACGGACACCGGCATCGGTATCCCCGAGGAACTGCAGGGAGACATCTTTGAGGCCTTCACCCAGGCCGATCAGGAGGAGTCACCCTACTCCCGGCAGTATGAAGGAGCAGGCCTGGGGCTCTCCCTGGTTCAACGCCTGGTGCATCTTATGGACGGGGAGCTGCATCTGCACAGCCAGATAGGGCAGGGAACCCGGATTGACCTTCGTCTCCCCTTCGGCCTTTGCCGGCAGGAGGCCGGGCCGAAGTTGGAAAATTTTGCCCCGTCTGCAGCCTCCTCTCCCACCAATCGGCACATCCTGGTGGCTGAGGACGACTCCGTGAATCAGAAAGTGGCCAAGAAGATGCTGGAAAAAGCGGGCTATAAGGTGCAGGTGGTCGACGACGGACAGCAGGCCTTCCAGGTACTGCAGACCCAAGAAGACGTGGATCTGGTGCTCATGGACATAAAAATGCCGGTGGTGGACGGAGTCACAACCACTCGAAAGATCAGGGAATCAAACCTGAAGTTTCAGGATATCCCCATCATCGCCATGACCGCATATGCCCGCAAAAGCGAACGAGAGGAGTTTTTGGAGGCTGGAATGAACGATGTCATCTCCAAACCGGTGGACCAACAGACCCTGTTGGATCTCGTGGCCACCTATTTGCCCTAAAGCGGGCTTCGACCGAGATCCAATCAAAAAAATCTTGAAGATATTTTTCTTATCCCACAAAATAAAAGAAGCTTTGAGCCCACTGCATGGCCTCCAGCTTGCTTTTGCTGATAATGGGCACAGTCACCCCCAAGTCCTTGGCACAGGCGTCCAGATGCCTCCAATCACCCGATTCCAGAACATGGATCAAGTGCAGCCAGGGCTGGAGCGGCCCAGAGCCGTACAACAAAGCGGCCTCGATATTCTCGTGAAGTCGCAGCTCATTGAAGATTTTCTGGAATGGACGCTGGAGCAAAGTGTCCAACAGGGAGAAAAGGCCCAGCAGATACAGCTGATCAGCCTTTTCTCGGCGACCGGAGTAGAGGGCCAAGAGCTCCAAGAACTTGGCCCGTACTGTACAAGTATGAGCAATCTCCTGGGTTTGTCCGGCCGGGATGGTGTCACAGATCACAATCAGGTGCAGCCAGTTCTTCAGCCGCTTCCAGCCGACCAGGGCGATGGCGTGGCGTACGGAATCAAGACGCCGAACCAAGGAGAATGCAGCGGAGTTGACAAAAGTCAACAGCCTGTGGGTTATGCCTACATCCGCCTCTATGGCGAGGGTCAAGTCCTGGATGTCTGGATCTTCCGACTCCAGTATCTGCAGGATTCTCAGCCGATTGACCAAGGAAGCGCACAGGGATTTGACTGAATAGGTCTTGGGACGCTGGAAGTAGAATCCCTGCAAAAGGTCGGCCCCGGCCTGGAGGGCCATGGCCGCCTGTTCATGAGTCTCTATTCTGCTGACCAGCAAAAGGGATTTTCTTTTCTCCACCCATTGCTCCTGGGCCTGGGACCCAAACAAGGGCCAGGGCAGCTCTATCAAATCAATATCCTGGGCAAGGCGATCCAGGTTGGCGGTGGAGCCGTCCAAGGTCACGGCCAGCTGGACGTCGTTTTTCCTCAGCTCGGCCAAGACATCTATGATTTCAGGGTCCTGAAATGTATCCGCCTCTACGCTTAAGATCAAGTCCTCCGAGGCCAAGGCCAGGGCGTGACCGCTGACGATGAAGTCCCGGGTGGCATTGATCACGCATTTGGCCTCTTGAAAGCTGTAGTCCGGGGAGACACTCAGCGAGGAGGCCACTTTCAGCGTACAATCTTCCTCATCAGTAATAACGGCTACCTCATCCTCAGGGGCAAGCCGATACAAGAGCTCATACCCCCATACATTATGCTTACGATCAAAGATAGGTTGGCGGGCGACAAAGAGTTCCTTCATAAGAGTTTTGATCCACGTTCTTGTATATACATGTTTTCCTTAACAGACACGCAGCCCACAGAAGCCAAAAGGTTAAAGTCTTCGTCAGGTGTTTTGAAAGGAAACAGAGCCAATTGCCAGTGATTGAGGCAACATTTTTAAGACGCAGCACTAGTGCCTTGTCATCAATCATCTGTCGCAATGCAAGAAACACCCCGCAACCCCCTCAAGCTGACCTTTACCCACACATGACACCGTGGGTTTGTTATTTTCAGAGGGCAACCATACGGAGAAGACGCCTAGGATTGCCCCTACCCGGAGGGTCGGAGGTTGCATTCCGGGATATGAGGTATTTTGAAAGACCGACAGATAACCGGGGACCTCAGGGTA
>JBNJII010000007.1:0-62815 GCA_051749205.1 Thermodesulfobacteriota bacterium
GTCAAAGCGGATGGAATCGGCGGCCAGTGCATGTCTGGTCCAGGCAAAAGGACCGCCCATGAGCCCTAAAGCAGCACCGGCTATAGTGACGGTTTTCAAGAAGTCTCGGCGGCTGCATGCCCCAGCTTTGTAGCCCTCCCATGCCGCATCAATGTGATCGTGCCAATAGGTGCTCATATGTCCCTCCTGAGCTGAGATTGAGTCGCTGTGCAACCAGGTAATGACCAAGAAAAAGCATGTCCGGCCCGATCTTACTTTCCGCTGGCGAATCGACGGCTCAAATAGCCAGCCACTAAAGGTATAGATACGGTGAGCACAATCATGATCGTGCCCAGGGCGTTTATCTCCGGACTGATGTTGTTTCTAAGCATGGCGAATATCTTGACCGGCACGGTCTGGTTCTCTGCTGTAGCCCAGAATAAGGTAGCGGTGACATCGTCAAAGGAGATGGAAAAGGAAAAGAGCATGCCGGCCAGGATAGCTGGAGTGAGCAGGGGGAAGGTGACTTCCCGAAAGGTGTGCAAGGGATTGGCTCCCAAGGTCTGGGAGGCCTCTTCATAGCTCTTTTTTATTCCTACCAAGCGGGCCTGGACTACTAAAAGCACGTAGGGCAGGGTGAGCACACAGTGGCCGATAAGCAGGAGCAGAAAGCTCTTCGGCTGTTGCAGCCAGCGCAGGAAAAGGAGGAGGGCAACGCCGAGGACGACTTCCGGGATCATGATTGGGCTGAGCAGTAAGGTGTTCAAAGTGTTTTTCCCCGGAAAATCGTAGCGGATAAAGGCCATGGCTGCCGGGATGCCGATGGCTGTGGTCAGGATTGCGGTCAGAGCCCCCAAAAGAAGGGAGACCTGAAAGGCCCGGATGATGGTCGCATTAGTGAACAGTTCACCATACCACTTCAGGCTGAATCCTTGCATGGGAAATGTTCCGAACTGCTGGGGATTGAAGGATAAGATGATGACCACCACAATGGGGGCGAACATCCAGAAATAGACCAGGAGGGTGTAGAGCTTGATCAAGGACCAACCGGACGGCTTGCGCATGGGCACCTCAGGACAGGCTCTTAAAGATTTGGCTGATACCGAGATAGCGGTTGTAGGCGTAGACAATGCACCCTATGAGCAGGAGCAAAATGACGCTGATGGCCGAACCGAAGGGCCAATCCAGAGTTCCTATGACCCGCTTAAAGACCAGATTGGCCATCATTTGATTCTGTGGTCCCCCCAAAATCATGGGTGGCAGATAGGTGCCAGCGGCCAGGACAAAGACCAGCAGGCTGCCTGCGCTGACTCCAGGTAGGCTCAGGGGAAGAGTGACTTCTTTGAAGGCCTGCCATTCCGTACATCCCAGGCTTTTGGCAGCCGGGACCAGGTTCTTGTCGATACCTTCCAGGCTGACATAGATGTTTAAGATCATAAACGGCAGGAGAAATTGGACCAGCCCCATGAGCACCGAGGCCTCGTTGTAAAGCATGGGCAGTGGGTCGGATATGATGTGGGCCTGCATAAGGAGGTAATTGATCAGGCCGGTATCTCCAAGAATATTGATCCAGCTCATGGCCCGAATGATGAAACTGACCCAGAATGGCAGCAGCAGCAAAATAATGAGCATATTTTTGTGCTTGCTTTTGGTATGGGAGAAAAAGTAGGCCGGGATATAACCCATGATCAAAGTGATGAGTACGGCTTCCAGGGCTACCCGTATGGTGCGCAAGAGCAGAGAGGGGTAAAAGAAGTCGGCAAAGAACTTGGCGTAGTTGCCGAATTGGAAGGCTGGAATGTCCTGTCCTGTAGGGGCCCGGAGCCAGAAGCTGTAGACAATGACAAAGCAGGTGGGAACGACCAGGAAAAAGAAAATCGCGGTCAAAGCTGGGGAAAGCAGGGCCCAGGGTCTCCAGCCATCTTTTTGCATGTGCAAATCTCCAGCTAAATCATATAAATATTTCTAGCAGAGTTTATTATGCATACGCAAAAATCGTCCGCCTGTCAATACAGTGTTCGCTCAGGGGCAACGGATCTTTTGTCAGCCTTGCCTTCGGCAAATCTGATATATTTTTAAGATGAAAGCTTTGAGTTCTGTATCCAGGAGTGTACTGCTTGCTGGAAGAGGCGGTTATATCCGGAGCGGCCGCCAAGGCCCTTGCGGCCGAAGAGAAAATTGATTTCAATAAACAAGGCGGAACCTTGGGGCAAAAACATAAGGTCCAGACCAGCTACATCGATGCCCGCGGCTTGGCAAAGCGAGCGGGACATGCGTTGCCCGAGATATTGTTTTTCCGGCCAAAGCTCGTGGTCGATACGTCCGCCTTGGGCTACATTGTTGTAGAAACCTCCGTTTCCGATCCGGAAGTAGCTCTGGGTTGTTTCTCCTATGATAACAACCCGTAGATCCATGCCCTGATTGTGCACATAGTCTTGGAGCAGGACCGGTTCACCTGCAGGCAAAAGATGGATGCGGTATTCAAGGTCGGACCAGGTATGAATGGGAAACACGGCTGATCCCCCACCGCCTCGGTCCCCTTTGAGTACGCAGGGAGAGAAGGGGAGCCCATTCTGGCAGCAGGCATTCAAGGCCTGGGCCGGTGTTTCATAGACAAGGGTTGGCGGATGGGGCAGATTGTGTTCCCGGAAAAGGTGTATCTGGCTGGCTTTGCCCCGGTACAGATATCTGGGCCCCAACCTGGGGAAGTGGTTGGGAGCCAAAGCCGCCACCTGCCGGTAGCGGACCGGAGAAAAGTACTTGGGCATGAGCACCCCGGTCGCCTTGCGCAGCAGGTCTTGGGAGCGGACATCCAAAGGAGCCAGGGCGGGCAGATTGACATCCAGCCGGATCTGGTGGTGGAGGGAGACGAAGTACATACGCAGACCTTGTGGAGGCTAAAAGGGTGCACGGTGCAGGTCAATGTTTTCAGCGGACATGTTATGGTTAGAACCCAGCAGCTGGCGGGAAGTGCAGACGGCCTTGGATCACCATATGCGGCTCTACTCCATTGGCAACACAGCCCTTATTTCTCAGGCAGAGGCCATAGCCGTCAATCTCCAGGAAGTAGACCCGATCATGGATGGTCTGTGCGCGAAGACCTGCCCTGATTGTTCGGGCCCATGCTGCCTGCATGCCGATGTGCGCTATGATTTCCGGGATCTTGTGTTCCTCCATTGCCGGCAAAAAGCCCTGCCCCTGCATCAGCCCAAGCAACATCCCGGCCAGCCCTGCTCTTTTCTGGGCCAAAATGGCTGTGTCCTGCCCCGGTCCTTGCGACCATTCCTGTGTACCTGGTATGTGTGTCCCCAGCAGATGCAAGAGCTTCGAGATTCCCATTCCCCGGACATGGCCTATCTTCAGCCCAGACTGCGCATCATCCAGGAGCAAAGGAAAGACCTGGAGACCGAGTTCATAAACCTGGTGGCTTTTGAGGACCTGTGAGCGGATAGATCCGGCCAGCCGCCGATAGCCACCTTCAGACATCAACACAATAAAGAGATCTATGAGCGAGATTCGACTCCATCCCCAGGGGAAACTCATTTTTGACTGCTCTGAAGAGGAGGCCAAGGACTCTTTGACCCTCCGACGTTTGCGGGATGCCTTTGCCTCAGACTGGCGGGCAGGTTTCTTTGCCCTGGCTGCTGACACCAAGCTGCCCCATACCTCCCTGAGCATGCGATTCTGGCGAGAGATTGCAGCTTCTTACCTGACCAAAATCTGTCATTTGCCTGAGGACGAAGCACCCGGGCAGGTTGAACAGCCTACCGGGGCAGAGATTGAGGGCTGGATTTCTTCTGCCCCGCCTATGGTTGGGGGAGAGTATTTAAACCAGGAGACTTTGACCCGCATCTGGGAGAGCTTGACTGCCTGGGGGCAGACGGCCATTGCCCAGGCCGGGGGCATCGGATCTTTTATCCACCAGCAGGCCCCGGGGTGGAAGAGGGTGGGGCGGGTCACCTTCCACCTGGCGGAAAACAAACAGGATGCAAATCGGCCTTTTGCCTTTATGGCCACCTTCACCACCGGCTTGGGGGCCGAAGGGCGCACCAAGCACGTGCCCCTGCGCAAGGCCCTGGAGCTGTACTCCGGGACGGAGAACAAACAAGGTCTGGTCAATCTTTTGTCCCCGGTCCATGAAGCGGCCAAGCAATGCGGGTGGGTGAAAAAGCTGGTTTCCAGCGGCCAGATATATCACCCCATGGCCTGGACAGCGGATCAGGCCTATCAGATGCTGCGTACGGCTCCAATACTGGAGGAATGCGGCTTGAGCGTTCGCCTGCCCGACTGGTGGTCCAAGCGGCCCAGGGCCCAGGTGCAGGTAACCATTGGCGATGAGAAGAAAACAGCCCTTGATGCCCAGAGCCTTTTGGACTTCAATGTGGATGTGGCTGTCGGGGATATGCAGCTCAGCCAGGAAGAGATTGACGAGATTTTGAACCACAAAGAGAAGCTGGTCTTTCTCAAGGGCCGCTGGGTGGAAGTGGATCAGGAGAAGTTGGGGCAGGCTCTGGAGCATTGGAAGCAGGTCGCAGCTGAGGCCAAGAAGGGGCGGATAGGCTTTATTGAAGGCATGCGCCTGTTGGCCGGGACCTCAAAGGACCTGCAGGAGGAGGCGAACGAAGAGGACCGGCAATGGGTGCATGTCGCTGCCGGGAATGCCTTGCAGGAGACCTTGAACCGGCTGCGTGATCCCGGACACCTGCAAGCTGTGGGCACGCCAAAGGGAATTTCGGCAGAGCTGCGTGCCTATCAGCAGGAGGGGGTGAGCTGGATGGCCTTTGTTACCGAGCTTGGGCTGGGGGCCTGTCTGGCTGACGATATGGGCTTGGGCAAGACACTGCAGGTCCTGGCCCTTTTGGCCCGGCAAAAAGATGTCCAGGACTCCAATCCTGCTTTGCTGATCATTCCGGCCTCTTTGCTGGGCAACTGGAAGAACGAGGCTGACAGGTTTGCCCCCGGCCTGAAGGTAAAGACTGTGCATCCCTCAGAGATCAGCCGGAAAGAGCTGCAGGAGATTGCTGAGGATGTGCAGAGCCGGCTGTCCGAATACGATCTGGTCATGACCACCTACTCCATGGTCCATCGCCTGACTTGGCTCAAGGAGATGACCTGGTCTTTGGTTGTTTTGGATGAAGCCCAGGCCATCAAAAATCCGTCAACCAGGCAGACCAAGGCGGTGAAGAAGCTTGTGGCCCAGGCCAGGATTGCCTTGACCGGGACCCCGATCGAAAACCGTCTTGGGGACCTGTGGTCTCTTTTCGACTTTTTAAATCCCGGATTGTTGGGCTCGTCCAAGGTTTTTCAAGGGTTTGTCAAGACGCTGCAATCCCGGGATCAGGATCAATTCGGCCCTTTGCGTAAACTGGTAGGGCCTTATATTCTGCGCAGACTGAAGACCGATCCCAAGGTTATTTCCGATCTGCCGGAAAAGACGGAAACTGTCCGCTACTGCAACCTGACCAAACACCAGGTCAAACACTACACCCATATTGTTCAGTCTATGCACAAAAGCTTGCAGTCTGTGGACAATATGGCCAGGCGGGGCCTGGTTCTGCAGACTCTGGTTCGCCTGAAGCAGATATGCAATCATCCCAGCCAATTGACTGGGGATGGAGAGTACAAGCCGGATAGCAGCGGCAAGTTTCATCGTATTGAAGAACTCTGTACCGAGCTGGCCGAACGTCAGGAGAAGGTTTTGGTCTTTACGCAATTCCGGGAAGTCATTCCCGCTTTGGAAGAGCATTTGACCCGGATTTTCGGCCAGCCTGGCCTGGTCCTGCACGGCTCTACGCAGGTGGGAAAACGTAGGGATTTGGTGGAGCAGTTTCAAGATGAGGACGGGCCACCCTTTTTCATTGCCTCCCTCAAGGCTGGAGGAACGGGATTGAATCTTACAGCGGCCTCCCATGTCATCCATTTTGACCGCTGGTGGAATCCAGCGGTGGAGAATCAGGCCACGGACCGCACGTTCCGCATCGGGCAGAAAAAGAATGTCTTGGTCCACAAATTCGTGACCAGGGGAACTATAGAAGAGCGGATCGATCAGCTCATAGAGGAGAAAAAGGAACTGGCTGAAGATGTGCTGTCCGGCAGCGGGGAGATTAAGCTGACAGAGCTGTCGGATAAAGAAATCCTGGACCTGGTCAGCCTGGATGTGAACCGGGCCATGGGGTAAGCTTTAAGGCTTACGATGGCCATTTATGCAAACACATCAAAACAATAGGTTTGTAGCGCAGCCTCTGGGGCTGCGCTACAAACCTGGACAGGATGATATGTCATGAACCATGTCAATGGCCCCAGGTTTATGCCGGTCTCAGAGCGGCGGGCCAAGGCGGAGAAGCGGCTGGAAGCCCTGCGCGCACAGGGTGTCACTATTTTGCCGGAACGGGCTCCAGGCAAGGACACAGCCTCAACTGTCTGGAGCACAAGCTGGATTCAGCATATGCACTCATTGCCCAAAATCGGCAAGCGCTTGGCCCGAGGGCAGATATATGCCCGCAACGGATCCATCCTGCATTTGGAGATCCTTCCCGGGCAGGTGAAGGCCTTGGTCATGGGGACCGAAGTGTACGAAGTGAGCATTCCGGTTCTGCCGGTCAGCGGCAATGTGTGGCAGGAAGCCAAGGACCTTTGCATCGGGCGCGTTGAATCTGTTCAGGATGTGTATCTGGGCAAAGTACCGGAAGAGGTCCTGCGCAAGCTCATGGATTTCCAGAGAGGACTTTTTCCCGGGCCCAAAGAGTTCAGCCTGCGTTGCGATTGTGCGGAAAAAAAACCGGTATGCAAACATGCTGCTGCAGCTTTGTACGGCATTGGAAGCCGGTTGGACAGGCAGCCGGAGCTTCTTTTCAAATTGCGCGGGGTAAAGGCTCAGGATCTGGTTTCATCTTGGGCCAAAAAGCTGCGGGAACAGGTTGAGGAAAAGAAAAATATTTTAGACCTTGAGCAGGCCAAGGATATTTTTGACCTGGATTGGGACGAGCAGATCAGGATTTCGGAAGTTGAGGCGAAGCCTCCTGGTGGAGACCAGGAAACAGGTAAATAAACTTAATGGACCCTCTGAGAACGAAGAAAAGAATAGATTGTAACCGCGGAATACGCAGAATGCACTGAAGGACAGGATATAATATGTCTCGAAGGAGGAGATGGCCCAGGTATGTGCCGGTGGCTGAACGCCGGGCCAAGGCCCAGAAAAAGGTCCAGCAATTGCGCAAAAAGGGAATGAATATCTGCCCGGTTCAGATTGAGGGCCGGGCCATTGCGCACAGCTTTTGGGGTCAAGGGTGGTGCACGCATTTGGAGTCCTTTTCCGACTTCTCCAACCGTTTGCCCCGGGGGCGGACCTATGTCCGCAACGGATCGGTCTGTCATCTGGACATAGGGCCAGGCCAGGTCACGGCCATGGTCAGCGGCTCCCAGATGTACAACGTGCGCATCGATATCCAGGAACTGGGCGCCTCTATTTGGGAAGAGGTGAAACAGAAATGTGCCGGCAGCATCGGATCCATGTTAGAGTTATTGCAGGGCAAGCTCTCAGAGGAAGTCATGCAGGTGGTCACTGATGCCCAGAAGGGACTTTTCCCCCGGCCTGAAGAGATCTCTTTGCAATGCGACTGTCCGGACTGGGCGGTGATGTGCAAGCATGTGGCCGCCGTCCTGTATGGGGTGGGACATCGGCTGGACCAGGAACCGGAGCTTTTGTTTACTCTGCGCGGAGTGGAGGCCAAGGAGCTCATTTCCTCTGACCTCTCCTTCCTGGACGAGATGTCTCAAGCCGATGAAGACACCCTCAGCTACGAGGATGTGGGGGATATATTCGGCATTGACATGGATGAAGAGATCCAGGTTCAGGACCCGGTTGCAGATGAGGGGGCAGCTGCTGGCCCAAAAGAGCAAAAGACTTCACAACATGCAAAAGCCGATATTCAAAAAACAGGCCCCAAACAGGACAGATCACAGACCTCTACCGGTAAAGCCAGGAAAAAGTCCGAAAGCTCTCAGCATGCATATACCTCAGGGCAAAAGAGTGCACAGACAAAAAAGCAGGCCAACACGGGCAAGACGCCTCTGAATCCCCCAACCGGAAAAAAGATCGCCCGCCTGCGCAAGCAATGTGCCCAATCCGGTCCAGAGTTCGCCCAGCGCTTGGGTGTTTCAGCTGCCAGTGTCTATCGCTGGGAAAACACTCCGGGAAAGCTCTGTCTGCACAGCCGGACTCTGGCAGCCTTGCGGGAGGTGTATGCGAACGTGCATGGAAAGGGGTGACAGACATATTGGCCGAATCTTGAAGGCTGTTACGCGGCCAATGATCAGAAACAAAGAGAGGTGATTGTGACCAAGCTTGTCTTTTTCCATTCCATCCCCAAGGACTTGATGCAGGATATCCAAGCTGAATTTCCCTCAGTTGAGATGCAGGAGTGTACCTCCAAGCAGGCCCTGCTGGAGGCTTTGCCCCAGGCTGAAATCCTGGTCAGCTTCAAGTGTGATGCGTCCATGCTGGAACAGGCCCCGGAACTGAAGTGGGTCCAGGCCCTTTCCACTGGTGTGGATACCCTGCCCGTGGAAGAGCTGGGGAATCGGGGCATCATTCTCACCTCGACCACAGGCATGCACACCGGGCATATGTCCGAGCTGGCCCTTATGGCTATGCTTATGCTGGCCAGGAATATGCATCAGGTCTTTTTGCATCAGACCTTAAAGGTTTGGGACCGGAAGTTGCCTCAGGATGAGATTGCCGGAAAGACGGTGGGGATCTTGGGCCTGGGCAGCATCGGCCGGGAAGTGGCCAGAAGGGCATCGTTTTTGGGGATGCAGGTCCTTGGGGTCAAGAAGCGCTCCGAAGCGGTGGAAGGGGTAAAGCGTGTGTACCCCATGGAAGACATGGATGAGGTCTTTGTCCAAAGTGACTATGTGATCAATCTCCTGCCCCTGACCAAGGAAACCAGGCAGTGCATAGGAACCCGGCAGTTTGAGTCAATGCCTGCCGGCGGCTGCTTCATCAACTTGGGGCGGGGAGGAAGCGTGGATGAAAAGGCCTTGATGCAGGCCCTGGAAAGAGGGAACCTGCGGGCGGCCTTTTGCGATGTCTTTGAGCAGGAACCCTTGCCTGCGGACAGCCCCTTATGGGATGTGGATAATCTGGTCATTATGCCCCATATCGGGGGCGAGAATGTGAACTATATGCACAAGGCCATGCCCATTATCCGTCACAACCTGCAGGCCTATCTGGAAGGACGAATGGATGAGATGCTCAACGTGTATGAGCCGGAACGCGGGTATTAAGGAGGCGGGATGGAACTCGTCAAAAGGTCCTTTCGTGATCAATCCGGCAAAACGTTTTTGGGGCCCTTTGGCCCCAAAATATGTCAGATAGCAGGCCCGCCAGGCTGGGCTGTTGACCGCCGACTTTCGGCCACAGGTTTATCTCAGGCTGATCACCGGCCAGCCTCGGGCGAGGGCAGAGGTTTGTAAGTTTTGGTCCGGGTCTACGGCAGTGGGGTGATCCACCAGCTCCAAGAGGGGCAGGTCTGTGTGCGAGTCGGTGTAAAAAAAGCTGCCCTTTAAAGAGTGTCCGGTTTCCTGTATCCAGGCCTGGAGTTTGGTCACTTTATTGGCTCCAAAACAAGGGATGCCGTCCAGTTTTCCGGTCAGGCGATTGTTTTTGATTTCCAGATCAGTAGCCAAGAGGTGATCGACCTGCAGAAGACGGGCTATAGGTTCGGTGATCAGCCGGGTGGTGGAGGTGATGATGATCAAAGTCCGCCCCTTTGCCCGATGCTCGGCCAACAAAGACTCGGCCCTGGGCAGACGCATAGGCTGTATGCTGGTCTGCACAAACTCCTGCCGCAGCTCTTCAAGCTCTTGCAGATCAAAGCCAAGGAGGGGCTGGACCATAAACTGGATATACTCGGCGACATCCAAGGTGCCGGCCAGATAGTCCCTGTAGAAACGATCGTTTCCTTGCTGGTATTTATGATCCACAATGCCTTTGTGGGCCAAAAATTCCCCCCAGGCGTGATCCGAATCTCCGTTGAGCAGAGTGCTGTCCAGATCGAAAATGGCCAGGACCATGCTCCCAGTCCCTCCTCCAAACATAGCTTTGCGCACTCAGGCTATTCCCGGCAAGAAGGGCTGGGCGCGTTGCATTTGCCGTCTACTTGGGCCAAAAATTGATCCAAAACCGCATACATCTCATGTATGCTGTTGATGACCACATGTTCATTTTCAGAGTGCTGGCTCTTCTCACCTTCCGCTCCCCAGACTATTCCAGGGATGCTGTGCTGAGAGAGATATCTGGCATCGCTGGCCCCATGTTCAAAGCCGAACTGGACATGGGGGAGCTTTTGCTGGAGCAGATCAATATATGGTGAGTGGCCGCTATGGAACAAGGGCTCTTTCATTTCCACTTCCAGATCTCCGTTGACTGCCTGACGTATAGAATCAATGAGCAGGTCAGGGTCATCGTCTTCCGTGTAGCGGATGTCGAAAACAGCCTCGGCCAGCTCTGGGACTTGGTTGTGGGAGGTCCCGCCCCGCACAGTGCCGAAGTTCAGGGTCCGATGCCAATGATTCGGGCTGTGTTGGGTAAAAAGGGTGCGCATGGCCTGGTAGTCTTCAATCAGACCTTCAATGGCATTGGTCCCCAGCCAAGGCCTGGCCCCGTGCGCGGTTTTTCCCCGGCAGGTCAGCCTGAGCTTGATGACTCCTTTCTCCTTGATCACAATCTTTTCTGGACTGCCGCCGTCCAGGGCGATGCAAAAGTCAGTGTCCAAATGTTGTAAGCAGTATTTGGCCCCATTACATCCCCCGACCTCTTCGTCTCCGGTGATGAGCAGACCAAAGGGCAGGCTGTCTTGATCAAGCCCGTTTTGTCTGGCCTGCTCCAGGTGGGAAGCGAGCAGCACCAGGGACATGGCCACTGCATACTTGTCATCGATGCTGCCCCGGCCATACAGACGCCCATTCTCCTCATAGGGGAAAAAGAGATCATCCGGACCGTCAACAACATCGATATGGGTCATGAGGGTGATCGGTGTTCTCCCTGAAGAGGGCAGAACGAACAAGGAGGGAACGTAGTTGCTTTGCAGGCGCTGAAACTGAATGTCGTGCTCTGTCAGGTACTCTTGAATGAAGTCCATGCAGCGATGGATCTCTTCAGGATGGGCATGCATGGTTTTGAAGCGAATAAGTTCCTTGGTCAAGGATACGACGTCTGCAGTCATGCTCCATTGCCCTCCTCAAGGGGATTTTTCAGATACCGGCTGTAACTGTCGTAGGTGTAGACTGCGGCCAAGGGATTGTGTCCCAGGAGGCGGTCTTTCACAGCCAAGACCGTACACATTCCCTGGGCGTGCTTGATGACCAGGGAATCGTGCCCTACGCAGAGGCCCAGAAGAATATTGAGTTCGGTTTGCTCCTGGTTGAGGATATAGGCCTGGAATATGGGGTTGCACATGCTTTCATCCTCAGCCTGCATGTCTATGTAATCTTGAGGATCGAGATCCAATTCGGATTTGGATACCCGTCCAGCCTTGCACAGAACTGAGACCACATCAAAGCCGTTGGTTTCCAGAATACGGTGCACAATGGCCGCTTCTCGGGCCAGGCCTATGCAAAAAACCAAACCCAGCTTGGTATACTCCATTCGCCGGGCAAACTCCACTGTCTCCACAATGCGCGGCTTGATGGGCCGGATGCGGGCATACCCCTGGTCCCTGCAGGCATATCCGGCGGCCTCCTGGAGAGAGGCCTGACGGGCGAAGTGGAAAGATTCAGGATTCTTGAGGGCTGACAGGGCTTCCCGCTTGAGGCCGGCCTGATAAAGGGTGGGGCAGTTGTCTGGACCTTTACCTTGGGGGTGTCGGCATACGCGTTCGGCGACCTCGTAGGGACAAAGGGCACACGTTGGGGACTTATGAGTCATGGTCCTTCTCCTGAAGATTTGCCGTGCGTCCCGCTGATCCCAAAAGGGTCAAGGGGTTGAGACGCCGCGGGTCAAAAAGAAGCCAGAAAATCATGGAAACAGACCACTTCAGGGCAGGACTTTCGTATGGCAGCCATTTTCAAACCCCTCACAAATTTCCATTGCCAAAAGGCGCTTGTCTACAGGGCCGGGATGTTCATTGCTCCGCAAAACGTATACGGCGATGATAGGCCAAGGAGACAAGGAGATAATAGGCCGGATAGGCCAAGGAGACAAAGGTTAAGGCTTTGGCCCATTCGGCGTTGAGGTAGAAGCACACGATTCCATACACAATGCCGTATAAGCCGGTCAGGGGCAAGGTCGTTCTTTTCAGCCACTGCGTTTTGGAGGGGTAGATATAGTGAATAGGAATGAAAACGGACAGGGATAAGGTCAAGAGGAGGACAACATTCACCCATGTGGGCGGGGTCAACACATACAAGTAAAGGATGACCACGTTCCAGTAGGACGGAAAGCCGACAAAAGACTCTTCAGTCTTGGCATTATCCTGACTGAACCCATAGGCACTGGCCAAAAGGGGCAGGACAGCGGCCCATCCCCAGGCTGGGGGCAGGACGTCGAAAACAACCAGGGCCACACAGGGAAGAAAGACATAAGTGATAAAATCAATAAGATCATCCAAACGACGTCCATCAAAGTGGGGCAAGATTTCCTTGACCTCGAAATGGCGAGCCAGGAGACCATCTGTGGAATCAATGACTATGGTCAGCCAAAGGGAAACAAAAAAAAGACGAACATCCGAAGTGACCAGGGCTAAGGCAGCAGTGAAGGCAAACAGGAGCCCCAGGCTGGTATATATGTGGACTGCACTGGCTATGATTTTTTTTGCTTCCATACTCGGAGTCCGTCCTTCCATTTAGCTGACATTTTAGTTTTAAGGGGATGCGTGTGATCCCCGGCTCCTATTCCTGTAAAGCACAGCCCCGGCGTGAGGGCAACTAGTACTGCGTCTCAAAAATATTGCCTCAATTTTCGGCAATCGGTTCTATTTCATTTATAAGTTTATTAAATTCGAATATCGAAATCCGAAATTCGAAACAATCGGAACAAATGACTTAAAAAAATGAAATTCAAAACAAAGAAAAAACCAAATCGAGATATTACAGTGCTTTATTTTGAATATTATTTTTTATTCGGATTTCGCTTTGATTGTTTCGGATTTCGATATTCGTATTTCGTATTTCCGTGTCGTTGAATAGTGGGTCAAGTTTAAAAAAAATCAACATTACAAATTGCCACTATATGGGACAGAACTTATAAGGCACGGTACTAGGGCCAGATATTGACTGCGAATACATGCCTGCGATATTCTATTGGTGGAAAGATCAAGAGGTGGCAGACAAGCCTTTGCTGAGCAGGCGCTTGCCCAAGGCGGCGATTGCCCACAACAAAAAAGCGGCTCCAACCAGAGTGATCAGCACCCACAACTCCCAATGGTGTACGTTTTCCATCAATTCCTTCAGGGCATGGCCGAAAAGGTATCCCAGCCAAGCGAGAGTGAATACCCACAAGCTGATTCCGATGAGATTCAAGACCAAGAAGCGCAGCGGCGGAATTCCGCAAAGCCCTATGGTGAAAGGGGTGACACTGCGAATCCCATAAACAAAGCGGAAAAAAACAGACATCCAGATGTGATGTCGCTGGACCATCTGGGTCACCCGGCGGGTCTTGGTTCTTAGGTGCGGCCATCTGGTTAAGGCTTTTGTTCCCTGGGTGCGGCCTAGAAAAAAGAAAAACTGATCACAGGCCAAGGTGGTCACATAGGCCACGGCAATTACCCCCAAGAGAGCCACATATCCCTGTTTGGCCAGGATGCCTCCGATGATCAGGGCTGCTTCCCCTTCCAGGATTGTTCCCAGGGACACAGCTGGATAACCGAACTGGGTAAGCAATTCTTCCAAAGCCATATATGTTCACTATGCGCGAAAGTTTACTCGTTGGAGTTTTGCTGGTGCATAAAGGCCTCATGCACCTCCTGGACTTCTGCAGAGAACTCTTCCTGGGTAACCAGCCCCTTGCGGACCAAGATGCGCAACAATGCCTCGTTGCCGATCATATTGGAGTAGGCTATATTTTGCCAGGAATTTTCTTCTTGAGCTGTTTTTTTCTCTTCACTCATTGTCATCTCCTGACCGAAAGTATGTTCTCAAATAAGGTGACCGGCGGTTATCAGACCATAGGCCCTGTCCTTCATCAATGGACAATCAAGCTGTCCGGAGCAAAGGGAAAGGCCTTTCTCAAGGTGTTTTTTCTGTGCCCCGCCAGTCCTGAGTCTCCTTGTAAACACCTCTGGAGCAACCCTTTGTAGCACCTGGGCCTGCTTGCAATCAACCGTTGGGGAATATATTTCCTAGCTTCCTGAAATATTTGATTCTATGCATCAAGGAGATCGAATTGTTCGTTTGCGCATTGCATGGATATATAACCTGTGCAAAAATTGACAGAGTATGTAAGGTACGCCCATTGGGATAAACTAAGGAGAACACGGTGCAGATCCATATGAACTGGCAGGATCCAGAATATGTTTTGCCCCCAGAGGGCGAGGTAGTGGTGTGTCAGGTTTGGGAACGCAACGGCCTGGTCAAAGGCAGGTACTCCAGAGGCATGTGGATGGACATGAACCGCATGCCCATAGAAGTGATCAAATGGAAGGAGATGACTCAGGATACGACCTCGCAGACAGAGTAAACACTGCCTCACACCAGAACAGCAAGAAGGCTTCCCCAACGTCCTGGGGGCAGAGGACGTCTTTCTTGACCCGGAAAAGGGCCGGAGCTAGTGCCGTGTCTTAAAAGTTCCACCCCTTATAGTGGCAATTTCTCATCTTGAAAATTTGACCACTGTTCAAGGACATGGAAAACCGAATTTAATAAACTTTTGGGGAGCACAAATCTTGAACATAGAGGGGAGTAATGCGCGTTCTTCTCTTGGGGGCCGGGGCCCTGGGCAGTCTGTTCGGGGCCCGGTTGCAAAATACCGAGTGTACACCTGTACTTTTTGGCTTAAACACTGACCATTTGCAGGCTGTGGCTGAACAAGGCCTGTACATTGATGAGCTGGACGGCACCCGGACCTGCCGACAGGTAAAGATTTGCCTGACCCCGGAAGCCATGGATCAGCCTCCGGATGTTGTTCTGGTCTTGGTCAAGTCCTACGCCACAGATACGGCTGTAGCTTCTGTAGTCCCGTACTGCCATGAAAAAACGCTGTTTGTGACTGTGCAAAACGGGATGGGCAATTGGGAGCAGATTGCTGCTCATGTTCCGGCTGATCGGATTCTGGCCGGAGTGACCGCCCAGGCTGCGACTATGGTCGGTCCAGGTCACATCCGACATGGAGGAAATGGCTCTACTGTATTGGGGGCGGTGCAGGAGCCTGCTCCAACGGGACTGTCGTCCCTGGTCAGCCTTTTCAATGAGGCCGGACTGGCCTGCTCAGAGACGGACCGGGTAATGGACCATATCTGGTCCAAGCTTTTCGTAAATATCGGGATCAACGCAGTGACCGCTCTGACTGCGGTACCCAATGGATGGATTGCCCAGTGCGCATCGGCCCGGGAAATTGCTCAGGCTGCGGTGCACGAGGCCGTGCAAGTGGCCAAGGCCCATGGAAGGCAGCCGGGTGAGGATGTTCTGGATCGAGTTATGTCTGTGGCCGAAGCCACTGCGCCCAACCACTCCTCCATGTTCCAGGATCTGCAATGCTTCAGGCGCACCGAGGTGGAGGCCATAAACGGGATCGTTTGCCGCTGGGGCCGGGAGGCCGGAGTTTTTACCCCGGTGAATTTGGTTCTTTCCAATCTGATCCACGTTGTTGAGCAAAGAAATATGTCTCTATGACCCAAACATTTCCAGAAAATAGCAAGGAAGCACCAGGAGAAGCTTGATGAGTCGATTGAGTACGTTGGATATTATTCAAGCCAAGGGGCAGCGCACATTGACCATGCTCACGGCCTACGATTACCCTACAGCCAAGATTGTGGACGAAAGCAACATAGACATGATCTTGGTCGGAGATTCCCTGGCCATGGTTGTACTGGGTCATGAAGACACTTTGTCCGTGGACATGCCGGAAATGATCCACCACACCAAGGCCGTAACCCGGGCTGCCAAACGGGCTCTCGTAGTGGGTGATCTCCCCTTTATGGCTTATCAGGTCAGTGTGCAGCAGGCGGTGGAAAACGCCGGGCGGCTGATCAAAGAGGGCGGGGCCCAGGCCGTCAAGCTGGAGGGCGGGGCCTCGGTAGTTCCCCAGGTTCAGGCCATTGCCCAGGCCGGAATCCCGGTCCAGGGTCACTTGGGTCTTACGCCGCAGAGTGCGGGCCAGTTGGGAGGATTTAAGGTCCAGGGCACGTCGGCCCAGGCAGGAAAGCAGCTTGTTGAAGATGCTCAGGCCCTGGCCCGGGCCGGTTGCTTCAGCCTGGTCCTGGAAGCAATTCCTTCTCCGCTGGCCGAACGGGTACGTCACGCCGTTCCTGTCCCCACTATCGGTATAGGGGCCGGAGCCGGTTGCGACGGACAGGTGCTGGTATTACACGATGCAGTAGGTCTTTTCGATCGGTTTGTCCCCAAGTTCGTTCAGCGTTACGCTGAGTTGAGCCAGGAAATGCGTCAAGCTGTATCCGCTTTTAAGCAGGATGTGGAGAGCGGGGCGTTTCCGGATTCTGAACATAGCTTCAAAATGAAACAGGACGAGCTGGATGTCTTGGACCAACTGCTCAAGTCCAGGTAATGCTGTAAACAGGTGTGAAGGCAGGAGTTTAGCAGGTGTTTATTCTGAGCACGTTGTGAGCTTTCTCCAATCCTGCCCAATCCGGATTGCCCGTTTCCGTACAAGGGATTTCAGAGAAAACAAGAACCCGGGATCAGCTTCAAGATGTACGGCATACTCTATGCTTGTAAGAATATGGATGTTTTCAACTATGGATTTTCGTAGAAGCCAAATAAGACAAGCATGGAGGAGAGATGTCTCAAGTGTCTTTTCAAGATAAGGCCATTGTGGCTTGCGGAACGGTGAGTTTGGAACTCAACTATCTCAAAGACAGCGGCTTTTTGGATACAGAGCATGTGTTGTACACGACTCCCGGGTTGCACGAGGAGGTCAAAGAGCTGGAGAGGCAGCTGGTGGCCAGAATCCAAAAGGCCAAGCAGGTAGTGGACAAGGTCATCGTGGTCTATGGAGGCAAGTTCTGCTACATCAACGCTGATGAGCCTACTCGGACCATGCAGACCATTGTTGAGGAACAGGGGCCGAATGTGACCCGGATCAAGGCCACACATTGTATGGACATGGTAGCCAGTGAAAAAGAGAGGGAAGAGATCGCTCAGGAAGTGGCTGGGGGAGAGAAGGTATGGTGGATGACTCCAGGGTGGATCAAGTTCCGGCATCAGGTATTCAAGGGGTGGGACAAGGGCTTGGCCAATGAAAATTTCCCCCGGCATACAGGTGGGGCCGTGGTTCTGGACGCCCTGGGTTATGTGGAGCAGTACATGGCCGAAAAACCTGAGGACTTTTTGGAATATTCAGATTGGATGGGTATTCCCATCCAGCCCTATCCAGTGACTCTGGACCGGTTCAAGGCCTTGCTCACAGAGCAGGCTGAGGTGTTGGATGGGTAAACAATGGTTTTGAGCGTTTATATTTAGCAGAGGCACAGCTCGCAGGAAAAAGGTGAACTTCAAAGAGTTATTGGGGTTATCTCATTCTTGATCCATTGAGGCTATTGCCGCCGAAGGCGGCATAGACGCCCGGCATGAGATGTTGGAAACTCTGGAGAGTATATGCATACAACCCGATTGCGGCGCAGCATTTTGTCCGTACCTGCCAACCGGGAACGTATGGTCTACAAGGCCATGCAATTGAGTGCGGACGAGATCATGCTTGATCTGGAAGACAGTGTCCCGGTCCAGGACAAGGAAAGGGCCCGTCGGGCAGCCATTTCCTGCCTGCAGGAGGCAGATTTCGGCCCTCGGGTCCGGGCCTGCCGGATAAACGATATGGGTACTCCTTTTGCTTACCGGGACGTAATAGACATCGTCGAGCAGGCCGGGGATGCACTCGATGTGCTGGTGGTGCCCAAGGTGGCCGATCCTTCGCAGGTGACGGCCATCGATCTTATCCTGTCCCAGATTGAAGCCGCTCTGGATCTGCCCCGACGGATCGGGATCGAGGCCTGCATCGAAACTGCGCAAGGATTGAGTCGGGCAGAGGCTGTTGCCGCTTCTTCGAACCGGGTAGAGGCCCTGGTCTTTGGGGTGGCCGACTTTACCGCCTCCCTGGGCGCGCCGCCCATAGGAGTCAGTGGACACGGGGAGGGAGAGAGCGGGCAGGGCCGCTGGCACAGTGTCCTGTGCAGATTGGCCGTTGCAGCCAGAGCCAACGGTCTGCAGGTCATTGATGCCCCGTATGGAGACCACTCCGATCCCCAGGGGCTGGAGGCCTCCTGCCGGATAAGCGCCGACCTGGGTTTTGACGGCAAATGGGCCATCCATCCGGGCCAGATCGAGATCATTAATACCCAGTATTCCCCCAGCATAGAGCAGGTGGAACAAGCCAGGCAGGTGGTTGCGGCCTATGACCAGGCCGCAGACGGACACAGCGGCAGCCTGGCCCTGGAGGGCAAGATGATCGACGCCGCCTCCGTGCGGCTGGCCAGATCGGTAGTGGATAAGTGGGAGCAGATGCACAAATAATAAGAGAGTCTTATACCTGCACCTGGTGCAGCCGGGCATAGAACCCTTCCCTGGCCAAGAGCTGCCTGTGGGATCCGGATTCGATGATCCGGCCGTGGTGCAGGACATAGATGGTGTCTGCATGGCGGGCTGTGGCCAGGCGATGGGCGATGGTGATGGAGGTCCGGCCCCGCAGCAGGCGCTGCATGGCCTGACCCAGCCGTTGCTCGGTTTCTGAGTCGATGGATGAGGTGGCCTCGTCCAGAATCAGGATATCCGGATTGCGGGCCAGAGCCCGGGCCATGGCCAGAAGCTGGCGTTCCCCGCTGGACAGGGACGCCCCCCGACCGCTTAAAACCGTATCCAACCCCTTTTCCAGCTTGCGGACCAGAGGCCACAGGTCCAACTCCTCCAACAATCTATCCATCTCCTTTTCTGACAACCCTGGGTTTCCCTGGAGCAGGGTTTCGCGGATGGTCCGGGCAAAGAGAAAGGACTCCTGCATGACCAGGGCCGTTCTGGAACGCAGCCAGCTCACGTCCCACTGTTGAATATCCCGGCCATTGATCAGTATGTGTCCCTCCTGCGGATCGTAGAAGCGGACCAAAAGATGGATCAGAGAGCTTTTGCCCGCGCCGGTGGGTCCGACAAAGGCGATCCTTTCTCCCTGGGAGAGGGTAAAGGAGATGTCTTTGAGGACCGGCTCCTCTGGGGTGTAGCCAAAGCATACTCCGCAAAACTGGATGCTTTTGACTGCTTCATCCTGTTGGGGATGGGCGGCGGGAGATGTCAGGTGCTCCCGGGTATCCATGATCTGGAAGATACGCTCAGCTGAGGACAGGGCGTTTTGGAGCAGGTTGAACTTCTCGGCCATATCCCGCAAAGGACGGAAAAACATGCGGATATAGGAGAGAAAGGCAACCAGGGCGCCAAGGCTGAGGGTTCCGCCCAGGACTCGGGAACCTCCATAGCCTAAAATCAGGGCCATGGCCAGGAAGCCCAGGACCTCGATCAGAGGCAAAAAAACGGCCAGGATCCTGATCTGATCCATGCCGGCCTGATAGTTCTCGTGGTTTAAGGTGCGAAAGCCCTCCATGTTGGATTGTTCCCGGCCAAAGAGCTGGATGATGCGCATGCCTTCAATGGTTTCCGAAAAGCGGGAGTTGATTTCCGCCACCTTGATGCGCAGGATGCGGAAGATCCGCCTGGCCCGGCGGGCAAAGATCGTAGCAGCTACCAGGACAAAAGGGATGACTGCGAAAGAGACCAGGGCCAGCTGCCAGTGGATGGCCAAAAGGATAACCGCAATGCCCAGGAGCATGAACAGGTCCTTGAGCACAAAGGACAAGAAGTTGGTGAACAGCTCGTGCAGGTTTTGCACATCGTTGGTCATCCTGGTCACCAGCCTGCCCACAGGGGTGCGGTTGAAAAAGGACAGGGACAGGCTTTGGACGTGGGCGTAGAGGCTCATGCGCAGGTCGTGCATGATGCGCTGGCCGGAAAGCTCCATAATCATCCGCTGTCCGAAGTTGGCTCCGAAATTGAGAGTGATGACCCCTAAAAAGGCCAGAGTGAGCAGGCCCAGGCCATGGAGATCCCGGTGCCTGAGCCGGGTAAGGCTCTCTTCAGGAAGCTTGGACAGATCGGAGAAAAGTATTCGCGTATGGCCGTTTTTTTCCCGAAACAGGTCCGGGTGGGCAGAAACCACGGCCTGTACCTGAGGGTCATGGGTGTCAACCTCCAGAAACCGTGTCTCCTGGGCTTTTCCTGTGCTCTGATCGGATTGAACCGGCACAATATAGCGGTCTACAGCCATCTTGGTTATATAAGGAATGGCCAGCTCACAGGCAGTGATAACCAGGACCAGGAGCAGGGAAAGGGAAACCAGGACTGCGTAGGGGCGGGCAAATGGAATCAGCCTGGTCAGAATACCTACATCCCTGGGTGTGCCCAGCTGATCTTCCTCAAAGTATCCGTAGTCATGTTGCATTCAAGGCCTCTTCGATCTCCTGAAAGCGATACGTACGGGCGTAGAATCCGCCATGGGCCATGAGCCGGTCGTGGGTGCCGGCCTCCACAATCCGACCCTGATCCAGGGTGAGGATCCAGTTTGCAGTGCTCAGAGCGGCCAGGCGGTGAGAGGAAATGATTGTGGTCCGGGGCTCTGTCGCTGGACGGAGATGGTCCAGTATGCGCCGTCCGGTCTGGGTATCCACCTGGCTGATGGGGTCATCCAGAATAAGCAACGGCCCGGCGTGCAGAAAGGCCCGGGCCAGGGCGATGCGCTGTTTCTGTCCTCCGGAGAGAATCACCCCCCGTTCTCCGACCAGGGTGTCCAGACCCTGGGGAAATTCTTGCACTGTTGCTTGCATGTCCGCCTTGGCCAGGGCATTGAGCATTTCGCGGTCTGTGCTCCCCTCCTTTCCCAGCCGAAGGTTGTCCCGAATGGTCCCGGAAAAGAGGAACGGCTCCTGGGGAACATAGGCGGCCAGGGAGCGCAAAGCGGTCAATGAGATATCGCGCAGATCAAGGCCGTGGATGGTGATCCGTCCCCGGCCGGGATCGTAGAGCCTGGGGATGAGCTGAAGCAGAGTGCTTTTTCCAGATCCTGGGGGACCGACCAAGCCCAAGGTTTGGCCCGGCTGGACCTGAAGGGATATGTCCTGCAGAGCCGGCTGGCCGCCGGGATAGGTGAAATGGACCTGTTCAAAGGTGACCTGTGGGGGAGTGTGGGGCAGGGATCGGGGCCGAACAGGGTCCTGAATTTCCGGTCTGGTTTCCAGAATGGTCTGGATGCGGTCCAAAGAGGCCCGACCCCGCTGCATGAGGTTGATGACCCAGCCCATGGCCATCATCGGCCAGGTCAAAAGGCCCAAATAGCTGATAAAGGCGACAAAGTCGCCCGGGGAAATTGTAGCCACTATGGCCAGCCGGCCCCCGAAATAGATGACCACAGCCATGCTCAGATTGGTCAACAAAAGCATGAGGGGGAAAAAAGCCCCGGTGGTCCGAGCCAGGCCCATATTTTCTTGGACGTAGACTGCAGATTCTGCGCCCAGGTGGTTTATTTCCGCCTCTTCCAAGGTGTATGCCTTGACCAGCCTTATCCCGGCCATGCGCTCGCGCACCTCCTCGGTCAGATCGGAAAACTTGGCCTGCACTGCCTTGTAGCGCTGGTGCATACGCTTGGTGAAAAAGCGGGTGCCCAGGATAATGATAGGCATGGGGATGAGGACCAAAAGGGTGAGCAGGGGGCTTATGGCCAGCATAAAGCCAACGGCGGCCAGGCCCAGAAAGATGGCGTCGTTTATAGCCACCAATCCCATGCCGCAAGCCATGCGCACTTGGAGGATGTCGTTGGTGGCATGGGCCATGAGATCGCCGGTGCGGGTGGTGTCAAAGTACTCGGCGGACAGGGTTTGCAGGTGGGCAAAGAGCCGGTTGCGCAGTCCTTCTTCCACCCGGCGGGAGGTGCCCAAAAGGCAGTTGCGCCATACATAACGGAAAAGTCCCATGCAGCAGGCGATCCCGGCGATCTGACCAGCATAGATGAACAGGCCGGTGGTGTCCAGGGACATGGCGGTCAGGTCGTCCACCACCCACTTGATCACTCTGGGAATGAGCAGCTGCAGGAAATTGACAACGATCAGACTGAGCAGACCCAAGGCCAGGACACCTTTGTTTTCAGCAAAATAGGGACGGATGAGGGTGAAGGGGTGAGTCATATGCGTATGTTCAAGTTGTCGATATTCAGTGTTCAGCTTTGCCTTTGGCAAATCTGAAATATTTTTTGCCCCAAAGCGGGCAAAAAAGACATTGCCGGATTGATCAGGTATGAAACGTACGGATCAGCAGGTAGTAGGGGCGAATAATCATTCGCCCTCTTGTACCTTTTCTTCGTTCCCAGGGTCCTCCCTGGGGACGTCTTTGTCTTATGGCTCCGGCCATCTGCTTTTTTCTTCTCTGGTCTCATGCTCTACAGAGATGGTGTAGCCGGGGGCTGGAGCCCCAAGAAAAGACGTTACGAGGAGGGACCCTCGTAACGAAGAAAAAGCCAATACCACATAAGCTAACTTCTCGTTTCATACGAGCTTTGCCTTGGGCGGAAAAAGGTGTCAGATTGTGTCCCGGCAGTGGAAAAAAGTCAAAAAGAAGAGGTGGCTGATGTCTGGTGAACAGGACCCAAAAAGGGACCAGAACTGGGTGGACAGGCTGATACGGGCCATGCAGAATCTGCCCGGGGCCAGGAAGGGGGCTCTGGCCCGAAAGAAGCCGGCTCCAAAAGACTATGCCTGGAAAGAGACTGAAAAGGAATATCAAAAGGCCCAGGCTGAGTGGCTGGAAAAGGTGCAAAGCGACAGGAAAAAAAGTAGAAATAGTAGCTGATAACCCTCATATAATCCTCAACATGTGAGACAGATAATGAGCAGACACGGGGGGAATATCCGAGAACTTGCCGGGCAGGCCGGTGTGGATGGGGAATCGATCATTGACTTCAGCGCCAACATAAACCCTCTGGGGCCGCCGGAATGCCTGCGAGCCGTGGTCAGCCGCAGTCTGGACCGGGTAGTCCATTATCCGGACCCGGAAGGTCTGAATCTACGCAGGATCCTGGCTGCCAGGCATGGGGTGGAAACTGAAACTATCCTCCTGGGCAACGGGTCCACCGAACTCCTTTTCGCTCTGCCCCGGGCCGGCGGGTGGAACCGGGCCGTCATCCCTGTTCCCTGCTATGTCGATTATGCCACAGCTGCACAACAGTGCGGTCTGGAGGTGGTATCCTTTCCTTTGTTACCAGAAGAGGGATTTGTTCTTGCCTGGGACCGTCTTGCCCGCCAATTGCACGGTGACGAAATCGTGTTTTTGGGGCAACCCAACAATCCCACCGGCATCTCCCTGGATCCGGCAAAGATTCAAGGCATGGCCAGGGCCCACCCTAATTCTCTGTTTGTGATCGATGAAGCCTTTCTGGACTTCGTGCCGGGATTGCAGACCGCCTTTGACCTGGATATTTTCAATATCGTGGTCCTGAAGTCCTTGACCAAAATATTCGCCATTCCCGGACTGCGCCTGGGATATGGGCTTTTCCCGCCGCACATGTCTTCGGCTGTGCGTCACGTCCTGCCTCCCTGGAGCGTGAACTCCCTGGCTCTGGATGTCGGGGCGGCGGTGGTCGGAGATGATGCCTATCTGGCCCAAAGCCAAAGCCTGGTCACCTGCTTGCGCCGGGAACTGGTTTCCGATTTGGCCGGCATATCAGGGCTGGAGGTGGTATCCGGAGAAGCGAATTATCTCCTTTGCCGGCTGCAGGATGCGGGGTCCAGGGCAACCTCCCTGGCCGCATCTCTGCTCGGACGGGGGGTGGCTGTGCGTACTTGCACGAATTACCAGGGCCTGGACGATACATATTTTCGGATTGCAGTGCGCAGTCGGGAGGACAATCAGCAATTGGTTCAGGCCCTGGCCGACATCCTGGACCAAAAACAAGCCCCTCAAGCCCGGGAGCAGGTCAAAATGAGGCCTCCACGCCGGGTTCCGGCTGTGATGTTTCAAGGCACCGGGTCCAATGCCGGCAAGAGTATTCTGACTGCGGCCTTAGGGCGTATCCTGCTTCAAGACGGCTACCGGGCGGCTCCATTCAAGGCCCAGAATATGTCCCTCAATTCCTTTGTCACCCGCGACGGGAAAGAGATGGGCCGGGCTCAGGTGGTCCAGGCCCAAGCCTGCAAGCTGGATCCGGATGTGCGCATGAACCCGGTGCTCATCAAGCCCAACAGCGAAACCGGGAGTCAGATCATCGTCCGTGGACGGCCGGTGGGCAATATGCAGGTTCTGGATTATGTACAGTACAAAGCCCAGGCCTGGGAGGCGGTGCAGGAGTGCTACAGTTCCCTGTCTTCCGAGCATGAGGTTATGGTCCTGGAAGGGGCCGGAAGCCCTGCGGAAGTGAACCTCAAATCCCACGATATCGTGAATATGCGTATGGCCAGGCAGGCCGGAGCCAGGGTGCTTTTGATTGGAGATATTGACCGGGGCGGGGTGTTCGCCTCTTTTGTGGGCACTATGGAGGTCCTGGCCCAATGGGAGCGGGAGCTCATTTCCGGGTTCGTCATCAATCAGTTCCGGGGGGATTCCTCCCTTTTGGATTCGGCTTTTGAAATCACTTATCGGCATACCGGGCGGGAGGTCCTGGGGGTCGTTCCCCATGTTCAGAATCTGGGGCTTCCGGACGAGGATTCGGTGAGCTTCAAAGCCGGCTGGCGAGGGGTGAACAGTGAGCATGCACATGGGGTACAGATTGCCCTTATTGATCTGCCCCATATCTCCAACTTCACCGATTTTGAGCCCTTTCTGCAGGAGCCGGATGTGGACTTGAAACTGGTGCGCAGGATCGAAGATCTGGGTCAGCCGGCGGCGGTGATCCTGCCCGGAAGCAAGAGTGTGGTCAACGACCTCACCTTCTTGGAGCACAGCGGACTGGGAGCCAAGATCAGGCGACTGGCCCAGCAGGGAAAAGCCGAGATCGTAGGCGTGTGCGGGGGGTATCAAATGCTCGGCCGGAGGATATCCGATCCCCATGGCCTGGAGTCACAGACTCCAGAGATGTCCGGTCTGGGGCTATTGCCCATGCATACGGTGATGGAGAAAGACAAAACCCTCACCCTGCGTCAGGGAGTGCACTGTGCTTCCGGCCTGCCGGTGCAGGGCTACGAGATCCATCACGGCCGTTCCCGGGCCGAAGGGGGGCGGGCGGTGTTGCGTCTGGGCCTCGGAGACGATCGGGGGTTGGAGACGGAAAACGGATCTTCTGCTCCTATCTGGGGAGCCTATCTGCACGGACTGTTCGATGCCGACGAATTCCGGCGTTGGTTCATTGATCGGTTGCGACAGAGCACGGGCTGGCAGCCTTTGGGAGCGGTTCAGATCCGCTATGATCTGGAGCCGGCTCTGGACCGGCTGGCGGACATTGTCCGCCAGCATCTGGACGTGGATCGAGTGAAGAGGGAGATCGGGTTGTGATTCCCCTGGAAATTCAAATCCTTTGCGCCCTGGCCCTGGATCAGCTCATCGGAGATCCCCAGGGCTGGCCGCACCCGGTGCGCTGGATCGGGGCCCTGGCCGCTGGCGTGGAGAAGCGCCTTTGCTATCGGATGCCCAATCAGATCTGGGCCGGGGTTGTCGGTCTGCTTGTGGTCTTGGTCGTGACCGGGGTTGTGGCCTGGACTGTGCTCTGGGGCCTGGGACAGGTGCATCAGTTGGCCTCAGATGGGGGCAAAATTCTTATTCTGTGGACCACGTTTGCGGCCAAGGACCTGCGTGTGCACAGCATGCGGGTGTATCTGGCCTTGAAAGGAAAGGATATCTCTGAGGCCAGGCAGGCTGTATCCATGCTTGTTGGCCGGGAGACTGCGGAGCTTGATAAATCAGAGGTCAGCCGGGCCTGTGTGGAGAGCGTGGCCGAGAACAGTGTGGATGGGGTGATCGCTCCGGTGTTCTTCGCTTTTCTTTTCGGACCCATAGGGGCGCTGCTGTACAAGGCGGTGAACACCCTGGATTCCATGTGGGGGTATACAACCGGGGGATATAAGGAGTTCGGCATGGCGGCTGCCCGGTTCGACGATGTGGTCAACTGGGTCCCGGCCCGGCTTGGAGCTCTGGCTTTGCTGGTCGGGGGAGGACTGTTGGGGTATCCGGCCAAAAGGGGGTGGCAGATATTTCTCCGGGACCGTACAAAGCACCCCAGTCCCAATGGAGGTCAGGCCGAAGCGGCCATGGCCGGTATGCTGCAGGTGCAGCTGGGAGGGGAGGGACGGTACCACGGACAGGCCTCCAGTCGACCCAGGCTGGGAGATAGCATATCGCCCTTGCGTTCGGAGCATATCCTGCAGGCCAATCGCTTGGCCGGGATGGCTGTGGTTCTGACAGTTGTGGTTATGCTCGTTTTGAGGACAGGGATTTGGGTATGGATGTAGTCTGAGAAGATCAGTTTAAAGGCATAGCCTTTCCTCGGTGCAGGCGCAAAGCTCCCCGGACAACCCGGTACATAAACCATATGGCGGCGAACAGGGAAATCAGGGCTCCTAACGGGGCAGTGATGAACAGGGCATAGAATACAGCAGCTGCCACCGACCAGGCCAGGGTCCACCAAAAGGTCCGGATGAGCCAGGAGATATGGCTGGCCAGAGGGGGGTTCACGAAGGCAGCTTCTTGTTCCTTGATATGGGCGATAATGACCCCAATGATCAAGGTGAATCCGGAGATGATGGTGGCGGCAAAAAGGATATACATGATCCACACCAGCCGCCTGAGCTTTTCTGCCCTTTGGCCGGCTTGTGGGGAAGACATTGAGGTGTAGGGAGGATAATCAGACATTTTTACTCCCCATTGGGATTGGAAGTATTTGACCAGTTGACCTGATGGACAAAAGGTATTACTCTTACTTGTAATACCAGGCACAGGAGTTTTTTATGAGAGTCACAAGCAAAGGTCAAGTGACCATTCCTCAGCATATACGGGAGAAGCTGGACATTGCCCCATATTCAGAGGTTGATTTTGTTGAGGACGACAATGGGGTATATATTGTCAAAAAAGACATTCCCCAGAGGCCCGAGAATATTTTCGACAAGCTAAAGGGGGCAGCTACAGTGCGTATGACCACGGACGACATAATGGCCTTGACCAGGGAGGAGTAATGCCCGGCGTGCTTGTTGACTCCAATGTCATTTTGGATCTGGTTCTCAATGATCCTCACTGGGCTGACTGGTCGTCGAGTACGCTCAACAGCTACGCGCAAGGAGTCGATCTGTGCATCAATCCAGTGATATACTCTGAATTATCCATTGGCTTTCAATCCATAGAAGACCTGGAAGAGGTTATTTTGATGGGGGGGTTCCGGATATTGGAACTTCCCAAAGAAGCCCTTTTTCTGGCTGGAAAAATATTTCTGAGATATCGCAAGAACAAAGGGACAAAAAGGTCTCCGCTTCCTGATTTTTATATCGGTGCTCAGGCATCAGTTTTCAAAATGGATTTGATTACCCGGGACACGGGCAGATACCGGACATACTTTCCTACCCTCAAGATTATCCACCCTGAATAAATGCATATCTTTACAGCTTGGCCTGGAAGAATCCGTGCAGACTTTGGTTGAACTCTTCCATGTGTTCCATGTGGATGAGATGTCCGGCCTGGGGAAGTATCTTAACCTGGCTGTTCGGGATGTGTTCGGCCATTCGCCCGGCGTTCTCCGCCGGGATGAGCTGATCGTCTTCTCCAGCCAGCAGGAGCGTGGGAGCCTGTATTTTTTTGAGTTTTGCCGAGCAGTCAAACCCTTCAATGGCTGCTTGCTGGGCGGCAAAGGCATGTTCCGGCTGCACAGGAATATCCTTTTGCCGCTCTCGGTATTCCTGGATGATCTGAGGTCGATTGCTCACACTTTCCGGGCTGAAGAGAATGGGAATGTTTTTGTCCACGATTTCTTCCGGGCTGAGCCCGCTATTGTCCATAAGCTTCTGATACACGTCCTGAGAACCAAAGATGCGCATATCGCCCCCGGGATGGGTGGCGGCCAGGACCAGGCCCTGAATCCGGTGAGGGAGAATAAGAGCCAGCTCCTGAGCTATCATCCCGCCCATGGACAGGCCGACCACAAAGGCTTCATCAATGTCCAAGGCGTGCATAAGGCGAACAGTGTCCAAGGCCATCTGCTCAATGCTGTAAGGGCCGAAAGGAGCACTGCTCCGCCCGGATCCCCGATTGTCGAAAGTGATCATCTGATAGCGGCGGCTGAAGAATGGCACCTGCGGCTCCCAGGCCCATGTTCCCGCTCCCAGGCCGCTGATAAACACAACCGGAAATCCGGAGCCGTGCACTTCATAATAGATGTCGATATCCTTGCACCGGGCGATGGACATATTATCCTCCACTATGTTCTGCAAGATCGTACTTGGCGCCGTAGCCGCGAGGGGTGAGCAGCCAGTCTCCCACTCGCCTGGTCTGGGAATTGCCGATAATGACTGTACATTTCATGTCCACAGACCGGGTGTCAAGCCCCTCCAGGGTGGTCAGGATAATGCTTTCTTCAGACCGGGTGGCGTTTTTGACCACTCCAACCGGGGTTTGTGCTGCCCGGTACCTGCGGACCAGGGTGCGGACGTTTTCCAGCTGCCAGGTCCGGGTCTTGGATCGCGGATTGTAGAGGACAATAACAAAGTCGGCCTGGGCCGCGGCTTGAGCACGTCTTTCAATCACCTCCCAGGGAGTGAGGAGGTCGCTTAAGCTGATACTGGCAAAGTCGTGCATCAAGGGTGCTCCCAGACCGGCCGCAACCGCGGCCAGAGCCGGAATGCCGGGAATGAGCTGCAAATCCATCTCCTGGACGACGCCCCTTTCCTCCATAAGCTCGATGACCAATCCGGCCAGGGCGTAAATCCCACTGTCCCCACTACAGACAATGGCTGTGGCCTGTCCCTGGCAGGCCCGGTCCAGAGCGGCTTGGCAGCGGCCCACTTCCTTGGTCATGCCCGTGCTGATGACCTCTTTTTCCTGGACAATATCCGGGTCCAGGAGCTTGATATAGGTGGAGTAGCCGACGATGACCTCGGCTTGAATCAGGGCTTGTCTGGCTCTGGGGGCCATAAGATCGGCAGCTCCCGGACCCAGGCCGACGAGGCTCAAGGGAGCAGAGCCACGGCCAGGGTGGCATTTGTGCTCTTGGTCTTGGGGATGAGAAGGCGGCCGGAATTGGTGTGCAGAAGGGCTGTTGCTTCGCATATGCTGGACACTCCCATGTGTTTGTGCACTGTGGTGGATGGGTTGGGGACAATGATGTTCTGTAGGCGGTGATGCAAAATGCAGATAAAGTCCACACCCAGTTCTGTTGCAGCTTGGCGCAAACCGGCCTCTTCGGACTTTTTGCTCGTACTGACCAGACACTTCAGGCTGGCCAGGGCCAGGTTGTGTTGGCCAAAGACAGAGCGGATGAGTCCCAGGATCTCCCGGCTGGAGGTCAGAGTATTGCATCCCATTCCAGCTACCAGACAGCGGGGCCGCAGGACGAGATCGGCCCGGGAAAAAGAATCGGCCTGCCAGCTGACTTCCACCAAGGGGCCGGAGCCCGCACCGGTTTCAGCTGGGACATATCCTGGGGGCAAGCTGCCCCCCCACCCCAGGCGATCTTCCGGATCCAAGATGCGAACCTGGCGGTTTTCAAGCAGAGCTGTGTTGATATTTTTTATGGCCCTCACAGGTTCCGGAAGCATGTCCTGAGTGCGGGCTATCTGGTCTATGGCCGACAGACCCTGACAATCCGTGGCCGTGGTGATGACCGCCTCTCCCCGGGTCAAGGCGGCCACTTCCCGGGCCAAGTCGTTGGCCCCGCCCAGATGGCCGGAGATAAGACTGACCGCGAAGTGGCCCTGCTGGTCCAGGACCACTACCGCCGGATCCCTGTCTTTGCCCTGCAGCAGGGGGGCTATGGTCCGAACCACTATGCCGCTGGCAGCGATGAAGATGAGCTGGGTATAGGCTGTCCAGGCCTGGTTTACAGCGTCCTGGAGGTGAGCAAAACTCAACTCTCCAGGCCCGGACAGTTTCCGGGGCAGGTATACTTCGGCCGGTAACCCCGATCCCAAACTGCGGGCCAGTTTTGCGCCTTGGGCAGTCAGAGCGAACACGGCCCGTTGTCTCATGGGCAGTCCTTTCCGGTCTGGCGGAAGCCGTGGCTGAAATCTGAGCTATACAGCCTGGATTCCGGAGTCTGCTGCCTTTCCTGCCCGGGAAGAACCAAAAAGACAGCCTGGCGGGTGAGGCCTGCACGTTCTACGTGGTCTTGCAAATGTTCCAGATCGGTCCACAGCAGATCCTCTCCGGGCCAGCCTATTCTGGAGCCCACACAGACCAAAGTGGAGTCCGGCAGTCCTCCGGCTTGCAGTTCCCGGACCATGTCCTGGACCAGGGAGGTGGAAAGATAGATGGCCAGGCTGCACTTGTGAGCGGCCAAATCCCGCAGACGTTCTTTTTCCGGAACCGGCGTTCGACCGCTCATGCGGGTGAATATCAGGGTTTGAGTACGCTCCGGAACAGTAAATGAAACGGCCGCTTTGGCTGCGGCGGCAAAAGCGGCCGTGATCCCGGGCACCACCTCATAAGCGATTTCATCCTTCTGTAAGAGGCTCATCTGCTCCAGGATGGCTCCGTATAGGGAGGGATCACCGGTATGCACCCTGGCGGCCGTTTGCCTCCGGCCTGCGGCCTGAGCCAGAGCGGCATGGGTCTGCTCCAGGGTCATGCCCGAAGAGTCCATGATTTCAGCGTCTTTATTGGCCCAGGTCAGGATTTCCCGAGGGACCAGGGAACCGGCGTAGAGGATGAGGTCAGCCTCCCGGATCAAGCGCTGGGCCTTGATGGTCAGAAGCTCCGGATCTCCCGGACCGGCACCGATGAAATAGACACAGGGTGATGGCATAGATGGTATCCGATTGTAAGAATTTAGCTGTATGGTTTTTGGTTTACAGTTCAGCTTTGCCTCCGGCAAATCTGAAATATTTTTTTGCCCCAAAGCGGGCAAAAAAAAGGGGAAAGCTTTTCTATCAAAAGGGCAGGGCTTGGGGTCAAGCCCGCCCTACGCAAAAGCCCGGCTCGTAAGGAGGCCGCCCTTGCCCCAAGGGCAGGCCCTCTTCAGGTTCAAACTGGGAACGTCCCTTCTTGTGGCTCCAGCCACCTTCTGGATCAAGCTGGCGGTTTACGAATAACAAATACCTCCTAACGGATAACAGGCACGCCGGAGGCAGCGCTGACCAGAAAGACCGGGTTCAGGGGCTCCAGGCGCAAGTCGGTTCCTATAGGCCGGGAACGGCAAACATTGATCTGCTGCACTCGAGGTTCCAATCCAGCCTGTTGTATGTGCTCTCTGGCCCGGTGAAGAGTGGACAGAAGGGTGCACATGACCACTATCTTGCCGCCGGGACGAAGGCGTTTGAAGGCCTGAGGCAAAAGATCGGGGCTGCGGCTTATGCCCCCGCCGATGATGATCCGGTCCGGGTCGGGCAGCTCAGGAAAGCATTCCGGGGCGGAAGCAGCCACGACGTCCAAGGCAAAGATCCCGGTCCGGGTTCGGTTTGTCCGGATATGTGCCGCTCGTTCCGGGTTGGGCTCGACGCAGATTACCCGACCCTCCCAGGCCAGCAAAGAGGCTTCCAGACCAATGGAACCGCATCCGGCCCCAATGTCCCAGACAGTATGTCCGGGATGGATATGCAGGCAGCCCAGGGCAGTGGACCTGATTTCCGACTTGGTGATCAATCCTTTTTCATGAATAAAGCTCTCGTCCGCAGACCCTAAGGTAACTGAAATCTCGGGTTTTTTTGTTCGCTGCAAGAGGACAAAATTGAGAGGGGAAAATTGCATATCGACCGCTTGGGAGCACTGCAAGCTATGGATGGTTTCCGTGGGCAGCTCCAGGTCCTGGCAGATATGGAGGGTAAAGTGGTCGATACCCATCTTCTGCAGAGCCCGAGCTATAACATCCGGAGACCAGGTTGCATCCGTATACACTGCGATGAACTCATGCCTGGACATGAGACGCAGGAGGGGATGGAGCTCTTGCCGGCCGTGCAAAGACATGGTGTGGACCTGGTCCCAGGGGATCCTCAGCCTGGAAGCGGCGCTTTGCAGGGCGGTGATCCCGGGATGGAAAGAGAGCTCCTGAAAAGGAAGTTCCCGGAGGAGCCTGCGGCCGATGCCGTAAAAAAGAGGATCTCCGTCGGCCAGGACGGCGATGTGCTCTCCCTGGCTCCGGGCTGATTCGATGTCAGTCAGGACCTTGTCCAGGGGAGCCTTGATCCGTATTTTCCGGGCCGGATAATCCCGGCAGGCCTCCAGCATACGCTGGCCTCCGACCATGAGCGTACAGGAAGACAAAAGCTGGCCGACCGATGCAGGCTGGTCCTGGAGATTTATTCCCAGGCCGATGACGTGTATGGGCATATATGAGGTGTAAACGACGTAACTGTTTGATGTTTTGTAATTGAAAGACAGCCCCTGGGGACAGGGGCCTGCCTACGGGTGCTCAGGTCACACGTTCCTGGGCAAAGGCCTTGGAACGAGGCACCAGTAGGCCCCCGCTGTCCCCAGCGGGAGGCCATTTTTGTATGCTTCGTTAACGACAGCGTGCCAGCCATGGCATGAGAGTTACAATTCAATCACCATTTCTCCCTGGTCGTCGAAAACAGCCAGGTCGATGCCCTGGGTTCGGTGGGCAAAGCCCTCAAGGCTGGACAAGGCCCTGGAAGCCACGGAGCGGATTACCGGCTGCGGCTCTTGTGTGGTCCGGATAATATCCAAGGCCTGGCGGGCGGTGTTGCAGGCCTGGATCTCCTTGGTTTGTGTCTGAGACAAGCCGGCTTCTCGGACCCAGGAAGCCAGGGTATGAAAATCGATGCTGCACTCCTTGGCATGCGTATATGCATGGCCCAGAGCGGCCTTGACCAGTTTGCCGAAAAAACAGGCATAGGTGATGCGGGCAAAATGTCGTTGGACTGCTTCCTGTAAGGAGAAAGCCAGAAAGTCGGCCACCAGGATGCAGGCCGTCTGCGGCAGCTCTGGATGTAGCTGGCGGAGGTAACGTTCACTGCGTCCTCCGGTACACAGGCCCACCCAGGATACACTTTGGGCCTGGGCAGCGTCCAGGCAGGCAGTGATGGTGTCTTTATACGCCTGATGGGAATAGGGTCGCACCGTCCCCCGGGTGCCCAGGATGGAGATCCCGCCCAGGATGCCCAGTCTGGGATTGAAGGTCTTTTGGGCGATTTTTTCTCCATTGGCCACAGAGATGGTCACCTGCAAAGGACCGGATAGTCCGGCAGACAACAAGGCCTCGGTGACTGCCTGGCGGATCTGTTCTCGAGGCACGGGATTTATGGCCGCTTGGCCCACAGGCACCGGCAAACCAGGCTTGGTGACCACGCCCACCCCAGTTCCTCCCAGGATGGTTACTTGCTCCGCGGCAGCGTCCTGGGCATGATGAATAATTGTGGCGGTGATTCGGGCCATGTGGGTGGCATCCGGATCATCCCCTCCGTCTTTTATGACTGTGCAGCTGGCCTGCCCATTATCCGCGCAGCATTCCACAATGGGAATATGCAGACGATCGCCTCCGGGCAGGGGGATGTCTACCTCCTGCGGGGTTTTTTGGCCGCCAAGAAGAAGAGTTGCGGCCTTGGCTCCGGCTGCAGCGGCCGAGCCGGTGGTGAAGCCGGTCCTCAGGGTTTGTTTTTGGGACATAGGTTTTCCGAATTCTTGTACTTTTGTATATCTCACATGTCGCACACCAAGAACCAGAAAGGAGCCGGCTCTCTCTGGTATGCGACGTAACCATTTGATTTTATGTAACAGAAAGGCAGCGGGAGGCCACTTTTGTATGCTTGGTGAACGACAGCGTGCCCGGGCATGAGGATTACAAAGCCATTTCAGCCAGGGCATTCACACAGGCTGCAGCCAGAGGCGAGCCTCCTTTACGTCCGCTGACCGTTATCCAGGGAACGGTCTCAATCTTGTGCAACTCCTCCTTTGATTCCGCCGCCCCTACAAAACCCACCGGCATGCCCACTATCAAAGCCGGCTGCTGGGAGGTGGTCTGCATGGTGTGCAAAAGAGTAAAGAGAGCAGTGGGGGCGTTTCCAATGACAAAAAGGGTCGGTTCCCCGCTCTTGGCCGCCTTTTCCATGCCTGCGGCTGAACGGGTGGTGTCTCGGGCTTTGGCATCCTCATCCACCCCAGGGAGGTCCAAGAGACAGGTGACCTGGCAGCCCAGACGCCGCATGCGGGACTGAGTGATCCCGGCCCGGGCCATGCGGGTGTCGGTTACAATGCGGCATCCCCGACTCATGGCATCTATCCCGGCCTGCACAGCCTCGGGGTGGAAGCGGACCAGAGACAGAAGCTCAAAATCGGCCGAGGCGTGGATCATGCGCCGGACTACCGGCCACTGCAGGCCGCAAAAAGATCGGGGCTCCGGGACCTCTTGGTCGATGATGGCCATGGATTGGCTCTCAATATTCTGGGGAGAAGCGGTATACGATTGGGGCATGTGAACCTCTGGTTATTTTGATCTGTTGTGTTTGCTTCAGCCTACAAGCACGTATCCGGCCCCTACCAGGACCAGGCTGGCAATGCGCAGACTTTGGCCCAAAAGCAAAATCTGGGTGCCCAGCTTAGGCGAGAAGATACCCAGGTAGCGAGGCAGCTGATGACGCAGGCTGCGGATGGGAGCGGCGATAATGTTTCCTAAAAGCAAAGCAATAACCACCTGGTGTCCGGTCAAAACTCCGGATGAGGACAGGGCTCCGGCTGTGGCGAAGCCGGAGGTATAGTCGGCCAAAAAGCTGATGACCACCATGGACAGGCCCTCGATGGGTATGATGGCGCTGACCGCTGTGCCGGCCATGACATTTTGGACAAAGTCAAAACAGCCGCCAGCCTGGAGTCCGAAGACCAGGATATAAATGGGAAGCACAAACTGGATGATTCGGCCCAAGCGTTTGGGCACCCTGGTCACAATGAGGTTGAAAATATCGGACCCGGATATGGATCTTTGCCTGGAACTGTCCCTGGTTGCATCATGCTCTTCTTTAGGTTGCGCAAGGCGCAATCGTCCATACAATGCGCACAGAACCGTACGCAGCAATGCGGCCAAAAAAACCAAAATGAGGTATACACCTCCATAAGTTCCGGTCAGAGGCAGGATTATGAACAAGGTTGTAGGCAGGTGCAGAAAGAAAGCCGGCAATTGGTTGATGAGGTTGGTCAGAACCAGCCGGTGCTTGTCGATGTGGCCGTTTTGATAAAAGGAAACCAGCATTCCGTTGGCAGCCACCCCGGAGACAAAGGCGGTGGTGAAGGTGGCGCTGCATCGTTTCCCTAGGTGGGCAAACGAAAAAAGGGGCCGGGCCAAAACGGACAAGGACCGGGTCCACCCGGTGGCCTCGATGATTTCTCCGACTATGAGCCCCAGCCCGACGAAAAAGATGATGCGCAGGACCGGCCAGCCCACCTGATAGAGGAGATTTTCACCGTCCACCTGGGGCAGCAGAAGGGCAATGGATAGAACCAAGGCCGCAGACAGGCCCAGAGAGATGCCCAAGGAAGAGGTCAGGGACCTAGTCTTTGTGGGCATGGCCATCTTTTTTTCTGGACAGAATCAAGGTCCAGTACTTGGGGTCCTTGTCCGCAAGCCGGCTCAGATCCCGGACCACTTCCTGATCCGGGAAGCTGCAACGGACGACGCCAACACTGGAGTTGAGCCTTCCACATTTTTCCAGGCTGTGTACAATGTGGGCGCATTTCTTATAGGCCTTGAGAAAGACCACGGTATCCGCCTGCATGGAGGTCTCGCGGATGCCGTTTCCGCCCTTGACCCCGGAAAGGAGCAAAAGGTTTTCTTCTCCTTCCACTAAAGGGGTATTCGTGGCCGCAGCAGCGGCCTGATAGGAGGTGATGCCCGGAATGGTGGTGATGGAGATGTGTGGGGCAAGATTGTGCATGGTGCGCATGAGGTAGCTGAATGTGGAATAGGTCATGGGATCGCCCATGGTCAAAAAGGCGGCATCTTGGCCCTGCTCCAGGAAATCCAGGACGGTCCGGGCGTTGTCCGCCCAGGCTGCGCAGACGGTTTCCCGATCCCGGCTCATGGGGAAAGGCAGGGTGTGCACAGGAGTGTTGTCCGGCAGATGGGGATCGGCCACACGCACGGCCAGGCTGTGATCGTTTTTCGTGGACGAGGCGGTGAAGATGACATCCACTTTTTGCAGGATTTTGACTGCCTTGACCGGAATGAGATCCGGATCCCCCGGGCCGACCCCAATTCCGTACAGAGTTCCGGATGCAGGTTCTTGGTGACTCATAACTTCTCCTCAGGGTTGATCGTCTGCAACCTCTGTTTCTGGTGCAAGATTGTATTGCTCATGGACCAGCTTGCGCACTTCATCCATTATTTTTGGGGTGTAAATGTCCGGATAGAGCAGCTGCCCGATACGAGCTATGCCCAGCAATAGGCGGAAAGTGGGCCTGGAGACCAGGGCTTCATCCAGGATGTGCACGTTATCCGCACGTACTGCCTTTATGGCCTGAAAGCCGGGCTCCCGGCAAATCATTTTCTTGGTTATCTGGTTCATAGGGCCTTTCTGGGCCAGATAGACGTCGATTGCTTTGCCCAGACCCAGGATCTTTTCTTTGCCGTAAGCGGCAATATTCGTCCCCCGCAGGCTCTTGGCATCCGCTGCCGCATTGATTCCCCCGGCGGACTCCAAGGCAAAAACGGCAATAGAGTCCGGAGCGAAGGTCTTCATCTTGGAGTGAATGGCCTCAAAATACACCTGTTTGGGGTTTGTGATCCTCTTGTTGAGCTGTTCGAACCGCTCCAGGGTTCGGGTAAACAGGTCGATCATGTCCGCTGCGGTCTTCTGCTTTCCGGTCAGTTTACCCAACTTCTCCCAATAGTCGGTGATTTCCTCAACTGTGTTGGGCTGCAGAGAAGCCACCTGTACCCCAAGACGGTTTAAACTTTCCACCAGTCGGGGGTATCCGCGGTCCAGCATGGGGCGGATGAGGATACAGTCCGGATCTGCGGCCAGGAAGCGTTCCAGATCCTGATGGGCGGCAAAGGTCGGCTTATCCAAGGCCTGGGGAGGGAAAACCTCATGACGGCTGACTCCGATAATTTCTTTCTCCAGGCCCAGGGCGAAGAGGTTTTCCGTGTGCGCTCCGTACAGGGAGATGATGCGCCGCATAGGGTCATTCACTCGGATGTGCCGACCGGCCTGGTCCACAACAAGGGTGCCTTCCTGCATGGCCAGGCAGGGCCCCCATGCAGCAGATGTGTACAATATTGCAAGCAGCAGAGAGCAGATGATGACAGACCAATATCTCATTGCGGCCTCATTATCACGTGTCGACAGCCCGCAGCTTCGTCCACCCGCACCTCGGCCCGGACCTCGAAGACTTCGGCCAGGGTTTGGGAGTTTAAGACCTCCTCGGTCCGCCCCCAGGTGTGCAGCTTACCCTGGCGGAGGAATATGAGCTGGTGGCAGAAAGCTGCGGCCAGGTTCAAATCCTGAAAAACAGACACCACTGTAAGGCCCTGGTTTTGGACCAGATGCAGGGTCAGACCCATCAGCTGCAGCCCGTGCTTGATATCCAGGTTGGAGGTGGCTTCGTCCAGAAGCAATACCGGGGTGTTTTGGGCCAAGGCCCGGGCAAAGATAGTTCGCTGCTTTTCTCCTCCGCTCAAGGTAGTCACCGGCCTGGCTCGCAGGTGGGCAATTCCGGCCTGATCCATAACCTTGTCCACCAGATCCAGATCTTGGGCAGACAGGGCCTGAAATCTGGAAAGATGCGGGTAGCGGCCCATGGCCACCACTTCCTGAACCGCAAAGGGGAAGTTGATCTGGTCAGTCTGAGGCACCAAGGCCATCTGCCGAGCCAGTTCCCGTTGGGAATAGGTCAAAATGTCCCGGCCCTGAAAGGAGATACGCCCTCTGCTTGCTTGTTTGTGTCCGAACAAGAGGTCAAGGAGAGTGGTCTTCCCACTTCCATTGGGGCCAAGCAGGCCATAGAAGCTCCCGGGCTCAAGGCTCAGACTGATATCTCCAAGTACAGGCTCCTGGGCGTAGGCAAAATCGACCTGGTCCAGGTCGAATACGGTTGGTTGGGTTGTATCCCTCAATTATTCAATGCCTCAATGTGATATTATGCCTGCATCCGCCGGCTGCGGAAGATAACAAAGAAAAAGGGTCCGCCCAGCAGGGCGGTGAGTATCCCGATGGGCACCTCTTGGGGCAAAAGGGCCCTGGTTATGGTGTCTGCGGCCAGAAGGAGCAGAGCTCCAGCCAGCACTGAGCCCGGCAGGAGCAGCCTATGATCCGGACCGGTGAGAAAGCGCATCATATGCGGGACCACAAGGCCGACAAACCCGATGATTCCGGAAACGGAAACACAGACCGCGGCCAGGAGGGATCCGGTCAGCAAAAGAAACAGCCTGGTCTTTGATGAGTTCACCCCCATGGATCTGGCCACCCGGCTGCCCAGACAGAGGAGATTGAGGTCTCTGGCCGCGCACATGAACAGGATCAAGGTGACCCCGAGAAAGGCACAGACCAGCCAAAGCTCGGACCAAGTGCTGGAGGCAAAGCTGCCCAGGAGCCAGAAGACAATCACTGATACATCTTCCTGGGCCAGGTATTTGAGAAAGCTCATTCCGGCGGACAGGATGGAGGTGACAATGACTCCGGAGAGGATGAGATTGGTGGAAGAAAAACCGCCGGCTGTTGAAGAAAGGGACAGGACCAGGATCATGGTCAGTCCAGCTCCGGCAAAGGCCATGAGGGGCAAAGACCAAAACCCCAAAAAGTTGAGGCCGAACAATAGGACCAAAGAAGCGCCAAAGGCTGCTCCGGCGGAGACTCCCAGGGTATAAGGCTCAGCCAGAGGATTGAGCAGGATGCCTTGAAAAACGGCTCCGGAGGAAGCCAGTCCGGCCCCGACTGCGGCTGCAGTCAGGATGCGGGGCAGGCGCACATCCCAGATGATTACAGACTGCACCTCGGGCTGGGCGGAACTTGATGAGCCGGATCCCCACGGGGGCGAGGCCAGGATGCCCAAAACGTCCTGGACTGGTATGGACATGGAGCCCATACAGGCTGAGGTCAGAACCAGGACCACAAGCCCCAGAAAAAGGAGTGGCAAAATGATGTCGGGTCGGGATATGGTCATATTCAATGTTCAGCTTTGCCTCCGGCACATCTGAAATAAAAAATCCCTGAAAGCTGATAAGTAGCTTCCAGGGATTCCCATTTTATCCGCAGGAGCGGGCTGCGCCGGATCCGGTCCCCCGGACTACGGCCTCAGTGTTCAGGCAGGTCTTCTGACTTCCGGATCATCCTACTTGCCCGGTTGAATGCGACATTGCCGCCCTGCCAGAGGCAGGATTCAACTGGGCTCACCGCGCCTTCCCATCCGGCACTCACTTGTCCTTCATCCCATTGGGGAGAAATTGCACCTTTTCAACGCAATTGAGTTCCGGACAGTGGCCATGTGCGGCTTTTGTCCCCGGCTACAGCGGTGGGTCCGTCCCTGATTCTGACAGGGTTCCCTTTGAGGTCCGGCGTTTTGGCCAGCAAAACACCATGGACACCTGAACATATGAGGAAGGACAATATCCATATCAGTGTGGAAGGTCAAGGCAAGTGAATTATTTCTTATTTTTCAATTGGTTAAGGAGCGTTGCCTTGGTCAGCTCCATAGCCATGGGCATTTCGGATGACAAGCGGTCAATCATAGGGTAGGTCGGTTCTTGGCGTTTTGAAGAGACCAGGCTTGCATTGTGTTGCCTCCTGGGTCAGGATTTGGGCGTAAAGAATCTAAAACAGTTCATCAGTGACCTGAATGAGGTTGAAGCTTGGCTTTAAACAACACACATCTAAATGCTATATTTGCTAGATAAAAAACTATGGACGTGCCTGCTTTTATTGTTGCCGGAACCCACAGCGGGTGCGGGAAGACCACAGTGACCCTGGGGCTGATGGCAGCCTTGAAGGGGCGCGGCTACAGTGTTCAACCGTTCAAGATCGGCCCGGATTTTATCGATCCCGGGCATCACACCAGGATTACCGGACGTTGTTCGCACAACCTGGACGGCTGGATGCTGGACAGGACGACCAATCAGGAGCTTTTTACCCGGATGCAGGAGGGGGCCGATGTTGTGGTCGGGGAAGGGGTTATGGGGCTGTTTGACGGGTTTTCGGCCACTGATGAGGCCGGATCCACGGCCCAGATGGCCAAGTGGCTGGACCTGCCGGTGCTCCTGGTGGTGGATGCCAGATCCATGGCCCGGTCGGTAGGTGCTCTGGTCCAGGGCTATACCCGTTTTGATCCTGACCTCGCTTTTGCTGGAGTTGTGTGCAACCGGGTGGGGAGTCCGGGGCATGCTCGGATTCTGGAAGAGGCTTTGCAAGCTTCCGGATGTCCGCCCTGTTTGGGCTGTTTGCCCCGACAGGAGGATTTGACCATGCCTTCCCGTCACCTGGGGCTTTATACTGCGGAGGATATGGAGGATGCAGACGATTCCCTGACGGCCCTTATTCGGTGGATCGAGGAGCATGTGCATCTGGACCGGCTTTTGGAGTCAACTCCGAACTCAGAGGTCAGAGAGCAGAGCCCGGAGGTCGCAGGTCAAAGATCAGAGGTCAGAGAACAGAGGGTGGAGCAAGGTGTCCATCCCAGGGTGCGTATAGGTCTGGCCCGGGACCGAGCCTTTTGTTTCTATTATCCGGAGAATCTGCGTCTTTTGGAAGAGGCCGGGGCAGAGTTGGTGGCCTTTTCTCCCCTCCGAGACCGGAGACTGCCGGACAATCTCCAGGGTCTGTACCTGGGCGGCGGATATCCGGAGCTGCATGCTGAGGAGCTTGCTGTCAACCAGGAGCTGAGGGAGGAGATTACGGGATTTGCGACCCGAGGCGGTCCTGTGTATGCGGAATGCGGGGGATTCATGTACTGCATGGACATTCTGGAAGATGGGGAAGGCCGGGGCTTTTCCATGCTCGGCCTTTTTCCTTTCCGGGCCAGAATGGACACCCGCCTGCGGGCCCTGGGCTACCGAGAGGTGTGTTTGCAAAAAGATACTCTGCTTGGGCCGGCCGGGACTGTGATTCGGGGTCACGAGTTTCATTACTCATCTATTGTGAATATGGGTGTGGATACGGCGGCAGATCCGGACTGCGTATATGCCTTGCGGGACAGAAGAGGAAATGCAGAGACCAGGGAAGGGTATACAGCGCACAATGTCCTGGCCTCTTACGTGCATCTGCATTTCGCTTCCTGCCCGAAGGCAGCAAAAAGACTGGTCCAATTCTGCCGGGACATGCAAAGCTGAAAGAAACTGGGAGGCTCACGGCTTTCTTTCCTTTTTGACAATATGCAAAAACTGGAGTACCTAGAAGCTGCGTTGCATACGTGTTGAAAAAACGTGGCACGAGGAGTGAATGAAAGCCATGCTCTGTATTCATCAAAAAATATGCCTAGCTCTCGGCCTGTTGTTCATAGGGGTAATGCAGGCCAATTCTTTGTGGGCAGCGGAGTTTGCAAACCAAAAGGAACACCGCTTGGCCTACAAAGTTCAACAGAAAATGGACGAGGGGGCCTATCAAGAGTGCAGGCAGCTCCTCAAACCCTATTTTGCTGCCCATGATCGGCCATCTCCAACCCTTTTTGTCCTGCTTGGCCAGGTCCAAACCGAGTTGGAACAGGACCAAGAGGCCTTGAAGACCTATGAGCGAGCAGCCAAGCTGTATCCGGACAATGTTCTCATACTGCGCAACTATGCTGCGACCTGTCTGCAGTCCGGACGCCTGACCCAGGCGGCCCGTCTTTTAGAGCGAGCACATGCCCACAATGGGTCCAGCGAGCTTCTGTATCAGGCTGGAGGGGCTTGGTTTGAAGCCGAAGAGTATTCCCGGGCCGCGCAAGCCACCCAGCGCCTGCTCCAAGGCACGCAGAAGCCGAAAACCGAGTGGGTGGAGCTTTTGGTCTATTCCCTGGTCCGACTCCAAAAATGGGATCGGGCTGAGGCCCGCCTGCAGGACTTGATCGATAGGCGTCCCAATACGTGTAAGCTGTGGGAGCTGTTGGCTTCTGTCCGCTCTCGGCAGGACAATATTTTGGGGGCGGCCTCTGCCCTGGAGGTGGCCTATGCCATTGATCATCCAGGCAAGAAAAAATGGAGGGATCTGGCCTCCATGTACGCTGCTGCCGATGTTCCCTTGATGGCGGTCAAGGCTATGCGGAACAGCCTGGCGGACAATCCGGGACCCGAAGAATGCTGGCGTATGGGCCGTCTCTGGGTGCAAGCCATGCGCATCGACCAAGGCATAGAATGGATGGACCGGGCCTTGGCGCAAACGGAAAAGCCCAAATGGTATTTGGACAAGGCCCATGTCCTGTACTCCCATGGACGATACTCCCAATGCCGGGAAGCGGCAATCCGGGCTGCCGAGCTCGAGTCAAAATTGCGGGGCGAGGCCTGGATGCTGGCCGGATATGCTGCTTGGCAGGAGCAGGATTGGCAGGGGGCTCAAGAGGCCTTTGCCCGGGCCAAGGAGGTGAAAGAAACAGCTTCTCGGGCTGCAAGCTGTCTGCAGACCATGGAACAGATCTTGAATTCTGAGCAAGAGATCCGTTTGGCCGGAAACAGCCTTTCCTTGGAGCAAAAAGATCCGGCAGGTAAGGGCCCAAAGCAAATCTCTGGGCCGCAGCTCTTGGAAAAGCCCAGGATGTGAAGGCGTAGGCATGAAATATACATGTGCAGTACAGCTGTCTATAGGGATCTTGGCTGCCCTGCTTTTGGGTCCTGTTCCCGGGGTGCTGGGTCAGGCGGAGGATGCGCCCTTGCGCCAAGCGTTGCAGGAAGAACAGGAAGTGCAAGAGGACGTTCAGACCTGGAGCAAGGAAAAAAGGGCTTTGGTCCAGGAGATACTTTCTTTGCAGACAGAGAAAAAATGGTTGGAGCTGCAAAACGAGCAGCACGAGGCCTATATTCGGCAAACCCATGAGGCCATTGAGCGCCTGGAGGAGCAGAAAGATGTGGCCAGGAGCCTGCGTATGGAACTGGAGCCGTACCTGGTCCAAGTGAGCGAACGCCTCCAACAAGAGGTTGAGAACGATCTTCCCTTTCTGCCTCAGGAACGAGAGGACCGGGTGGAATTCATAGAGCAGTCCCTGACTGAATACGGGCTCGAACTGAGCGAGCGGTTGCGCAGAGTCCTGGAGGCCCTGACCGTGGAGGCCAAATACGGCACCTCCGTGCAGGTAACCGACAGGGAAGTAGAGGTCCAGGAAACACCGACTATGGTTCAGACCGTGCGTATAGGACGAGTGGGCCTTTTCTATGTAACTCCGGACGGGAACTCGGCCGGGATGTGGGATGCACAGGACAAGACCTGGAAGCCTTTAGCCCGGGAGGCTGCTGCCGAGCTGCACAAGGCTGTGGATATCATCCAGGGACGGCGGGCGGCTGAACTCGTCCGGCTGCCGGTGGGTACGCCGGAGGATGGCGGCGCTCAGTAAGGGAAAGCTTTATCTTCGCTACGGCCTCATGTTTTGAGAACTCTTTTCAACTTTGCCTCCGGCACATCTGAAATATCTTTTGCCCCAAAGCGGGCAAAAAAAATGTCTTTTTATGTCTCAAGCACTCACACTACCTCATGTTCAGACGCAGCGGGCAATTAAGAAGCACGAGATGTTCATCCTTTGCTTGGGCCTGCTCCTGTGGATATCCACCGGCTCCGATATACGGGCGGCACAGGCCCAGAGCTCGGAGATAGGGCAAACCGTCAGGGAGCAGACTGAGGATGTTCGGGAAGAGGCGGCCAAGACCAAGGAGTTGCTGGGCCAGGAGAAATCAAGGTTGCGCAGCAAGCTGGAATCATTAAAAGATTCTGTTTCCGGGTTGGAAGACTCCTTGGAGGAGAAAAAGGATGAGCTGACCGGCTTGCAGGAAAATAAAGAAAGCCTTCAGGAAAAGCTGCAATCTGAGAAAGAAGAGGTGGAGGCAGTGCAGGGAACTCTTGTGGCTGCAGCCAAGAACCTAGATGGACTCATTCAGAAAAGCCCTCTCGGGCCGGGCATAAAGGAGCAGGTACAGGGCCTGCGCAGGGTGGCCCAACGCCAGGATTTACCTCGGATGAAGGAAATCAGGTCTGTGGTGAACACTGCCTTTCATATCCTGGAGGACAGCGGCCGGATACAGCGGTTTTCCGGAACATACACAGATGCCGCCGGCCATGAGCGGTCAGGGACGGTGGTGCGTATTGGGGGAATAAATGCCTTGTATGATTCCCAGCAGGGAACCGGGTACTTACGGCCCCAAGGGGATGGTCTGGATTTTACGGCTGCCGGCGGTGAATTGCCCTGGCTGACCCGCCGCGGAGTGCGGGCCTATATAGCCGGGGAGCAAGAGATGGTGCCCGTGGATATCAGCAACGGGTCAGTCTTTGCCCAGATGTCTAGAGAACGGACCTGGGGGGAATGGGTGCGGGCTGGGGGCTTTCTGGTCTGGCCACTGTTTGGGATAGCCGGTCTGGCCCTGATTCTGGTGGGAGAGCGGCTGATCTTTATGCTCCGTATCCGCTCCAATGCCGATCAGGTCATGGATCGGATATCGCAATTAGCCAAAGAAAATCAATGGGAAACGTGTCGAGAATATTGTGCAGAGCATTGGCGTTCACCCTTGTGTCGGGTGTTGAATAAGGCATTGGATCATGTCGGGGAGAGCCAGCAGGTCGTGGAGAACGCTCTTCAGGAAGGGGTTTTGGGACAGCTGCCCAGACTGGAGCGCTTTTTGCCGACCTTGAACGTCTTGGCCGCCATAGCTCCCTTGCTCGGGCTTCTGGGCACTGTGACCGGAATGATTTCCACCTTTCAAGCCATTACCGTCTTTGGTACCGGGGAACCCAAGGTCATGGCCGGGGGGATCTCCGAGGCCCTGATCACCACCCAGATCGGTCTGGGCGTTGCCGTGCCCATCATGTTCCTGCACCATCTGCTGGACCGGCGGGTGGATAAGATTATCGGGGACATGGAAGAAAAAGGGGCGGCCTTTTCTTTGCTGGTGCTGCAAAAACAAGAGCCCAAAGGTAGAGAAGAACAAGATGCATTGACCGGGGCAGATGCGAAGTCCACAAAATGATGGATAGGGGAACAGAGATGAGTTTTTTCTCCTATTTGTTTGTTGTGCGCTGTACACGTCGTGTATCTATCAACCAACACCTCACCCGCCAGGGGCGGCGGAATGTCTGAAAGCCTGCTCATCCAAACCTGGTCCTATCTGGACAGCGGAGGAGGGGTCATGTGGCCTCTGCTGGGATTGTCCGTGTGGATGTGGTGGCTTATTCTGCTCAAAGTCCTGGACTTTACATCCTGGAGGAAGCAGGAGGCGCCGGTTGAGGATGTGTTGGCAGCGGAAGAAAGACCTCGGGGTGCCCCCTGGCAGCGGCACATTCTGGGTATGGCCTTGAGTTTGGAGGGCCAAGGGCACAATGGGGATCAGGCCGAGATGGTGGAGAGGTTGGTACGGACTGTGAGCCGGAGGATCGACAAACATATTGAGACGATATTGGTTTTATCCAAGGCCGCTCCTCTGCTTGGGCTTTTGGGGACGGTGTGTGGGATGATCTCCACTTTTGAGGTCATAGCTGTTTTTGGAACCGGGGAGGCCAAGTCCCTGGCCGGAGGGATATCCGAAGCTTTGATCACCACCCAAACCGGACTTTTGGTGGCTGTTCCGGGTCTGGTTTTGGGCAGTCTCCTTCAAAAGCGGGCGGAAGTGATCAAAGCCAGGATGCATCGCTTCAGTTTAGCCTTGCTGCGGCGCTTGGACCATAGTCAGACACACAGGGCATAAGTCATGCGCAGCATTCGCAGTACACGGCAGCGGTCTCGGGGGAGTACAGAGCTCAATATCGCTCCCTTGATCGATATGGTCTTTATTCTGCTTATATTTTTTCTGGTTACCACCAGTTTTGTCAAAGAATCCGGAGTGGAAGTCAAGCGCCCTGTTGCTCAGTCCGCTGAAGACCAGAAGACCACTTTGATCATTGGAGTGACTCCCGAAAACCGGATATATATTGAGGGCGAGCCCATTGACGTGCGATCGGTGCAGACCCATGTGGAGCGCTTCGCCCTGAAGAATCCCGGGGCCAATGTGGTCATTGCCGCGGATAAAAAGAGCAGATCCGGAACCGTCATTCAGGTCCTGGACGCCTGCCGCCTGGCCGGGGTCCAGGATGTGGCCGTAGCCGCCAGCCGGGGGAAAGGTATCTAGGGCAGCTGCAACCCCCCGCTTCTTGCGGGAAATATTGGTAGCCAGACATTGCCGAAACCAAAGACAGAAGCTGTGATTCAAAGAAATAGATGGCCTGGAGGTGCTGATCTCAAGGGATGGTCGCGGTGGCGCAGACATGCCCTGGTGGCCCTGGTCACCTTGAGCTTGAATGGGTTCATCTTTTTGACCATACCCTTTCTGTCCCAGATTCAGGACACCGAACCGGAACAGACCCGTTTGGCCGGCCCTCCCACAAAGGTGCACCTCCAGAATGAGGATGATTCCCCGTCTGCCGAGGAGGAAGTGCAAAAAACTTCCCAGCCCGAACCTCCCAAGACCCTGCCTGAGCCGGATTTTCAGTCCCGGCAGCCAGAAATGAGCCCTCCGTCTCCTCCCGAGCTTCCGGAAATGGACATGGACATGCCGGAGCTGGACCTGGGGCGGGTGCAGGTGAGAAAGCCCCAAAAGCCTCAGACAGAGAAGCCCCAGCCTGAGCAGGCCCCTGTTTCTTCGGCGGACAAGGCTTCAGAGGCAAACTCCCGGCAGACAGAGTTCTCTTTAAGTGAGGTGGATGCTCATCCCCGGGTGGTGCACAAGGTGCCTCCTTCCTATCCTTTTCGGGCCAAGCGCCGGGGAGTGGAGGGAACGGTCGAAGTCCGCTTTCTGGTTGACAAGAAGGGGCGGGTCAGCCAAGTCAGCCTCATACAGGCTGAGCCTGAAGGCGTTTTTGAGGAAAGCGCCCTCAAGGCTGTGCGCAAGTGGCGCTTTGAACCGGGAAAAAAGGATGGACAGCCGGTAGCTACATGGGTGCAGGTACCCATCCGCTTCGAGTTGTCCAAATAATACGTAACCAAGGGTACTGCCAACCGATATGAAGCGCCTTTTTGCCGTGGTCTTGGGCCTGGTCCTTTGTTGGGTTCTGGTAAGCTCCCAGAGTGGGGCCGAGGCCCGGACGGTTACTGATGAGCTGGGTCGGACTCTAGAGCTTCCGGCAGACATAGGCCGGATTGTTTCCCTGGCTCCCAGTATTACAGAGAGTGTGTTTGCCGTCGGTCGGGGCGAAAGCTTGGTGGGCGTTACCAGGTACAGTGATTATCCAGGTCAAGCCCAGAGCCTTCCCTCGGTGGGATCGTATGTCAACTTGAATGTGGAAAAGATCGTCAGCCTGCAGCCGGACCTGTGTCTGGCCACCAAGGACGGAAATCCCTATCCGGTCATCCGGCAGTTGGAGCAGGCGGGGATTCCGGTATATGCCTTGGACCCCAGGGATTTGCCGGCTGTTATGGATACGCTTTTAAAGCTCGGCCAATTGTTGGATGCCCAGGATAAGGCCCAGGAAGTGGTGGCTCAAATGCGCCGGGAGCTCCAGGAGCTGCAGGCCCTGGTCGACCAGGTCACGGACAGGCCCAAGGTCTTTTTCCAGATCGGGATTTCACCCATTGTCTCGGTGGGCACAGATACATTCATCCACGAGCTGATCACTTTGGCCGGAGGAGTGAATGTGGCGGCCGGTTCGGTGCAGTATCCCCGCTATTCCCGGGAGGACGTGTTGGTTTTTAATCCAGACCTCATCTTGATCAACTCCATGAGCAAAGAAGAAGACCTGGTCCAGGCTGAAATCGACAGGTGGCAGGAGTTTCCCCAGATAGATGCAGTGGCTGACAGCCGTATTCACAGCCTGGATGCCAGTCTCTTCAACCGTCCAACTCCCAGATTGACCCGGGCTTTGCGTACTCTGGTCCACCTGTTCCATCCTCAGGTGGCTGCCGGCAGGGATATTCTCCGGCCGGACGATGACGAAGGCGGGTCAGGCCATGACTGATACCGGCCCGGTACACGTGCGGATCCATATCCATACCAGGTATCCTCCGTCATTGCGAGGGGGCTTGGACAGGTGTTCTGGCCGATCAATCTCCCGCTTTGGATCGATTTGTATGCACGAAAGATGCCGGAGGAGCCTCAATGTCCATAAGTGAGGCTCAAGAAACGACATCCGACGTCCATCGGGGGGGCTTGGCCCGAATTATGGGCATAAGCATCGGCCTGGCCTTGGGCTTGGCAGTGGTCATGGTTTTGGCTTTGGCTTGGGGATCCACAGGGGAACATCTTGTAAATGTCATCAAGGCCATGCTTTCCGGGCAGTTGGAAAAGACTGTGCATTGGACCATCATCTGGCAGATCCGATTGCCCCGTGTCCTGTTGGCTGCTGCGGTAGGGGCCACCCTGGGGGTCGGCGGGCTGGTCTTCCAGGCTTTGCTGCGCAATCCCCTGGCCGAGCCCTACATCCTGGGAGTTTCCGGTGGCTCGGCAGTGGGAGCTGTCCTGGGCATGATGCTGGGGTTGCCTTTTTTCCCCGGTGTGGCCGGGCTGGCCTTTACCGGAAGCTTGACCACTTTGGCTCTGGTCCTGGTTTTGACCTCCAAGCGGAGGCTGGTCCAGGAAAACAGCCTTCTCCTGGCCGGAGTGATGGTCAATGCCTTTTGCTCAGCCATCATTACCTTCCTCATCTCCATAACTGAACATACCAAGCTGCAGGGTATCCTTTTTTGGCTCATGGGTGATTTGTCCAGTGCGGATATTGTCCAGGTGGGGGGGCTGTTTGCCCTCCTGGTTCCCAGCTTCATCCTGGTTTTTGTTTTGGCTCGGCCCATGAATCTTTTGCAGTTCGGCCGGGATACCGCCTACAGTCTGGGGGTGAACGTCCAGGCTGTGACCTCGGTGTTGCTGGTGGTCACCTCCCTGATGGTCAGCGCTTCAGTATGCTTGGTGGGCCTGGTCGGTTTTGTAGGCCTGGTCATTCCCCATCTGTTGCGCCTGTTGTTGGGTCCGGACCATCGTCTGCTCGTTGTGGCCTGTGTTTTGGGTGGGGCCATGTTTATGACCGGTTGTGATTTGCTGGCCAGGCTGGCCTCAGCCCAAGGGCAACTGCCGGTTGGGGTGGTCACGGCCTTGATCGGCGCCCCGGCCTTTATTGTTCTTTTGGCTCGGTCCAAGACATGAGCAGATCTTGGAGGGAAATCAGGCTCTGGTTAGAAATCTGAATCTTGCCCAAGCTCTTTTGCACTGTACAACGCATAGGTGAAAAAGACAGACGACAGAGGAGACGAACATGGGGTCAGGAGATGCCGTTCGGGTGTCCGGGCTTTGTGCCGGATACGACCGGGTCCAGGTCTTGGATTCGGTCAGTTTCTCCGTGTCCAAGGGTGAGCTCTTGGTCCTCATCGGACCCAATGGATCGGGAAAAAGCACTCTGCTCAAGGCCTTGTCCGGCATCCTCCGCCCGGAGGCAGGAGAGGTGGAGGTACTGGGCCGAGACATCCGCTCCCAATCCAGGCAGGAAATGGCCCGGAAAGTGGCCTTGGTCCCTCAGCAGGGAACAGCCAATACGTCCTACACTGTTTTGGAAACCGTACTCATGGGCCGCTATCCGCACCAGGGGCTGTTGGGTATGGAGAGCAGACGAGATATGCAGGTGGCCAGGGAGGCCATGCATTCCACCCGGATTGAGCCCCTGCAGAAACGGCTCCTAGGCCAACTGAGCGGAGGAGAGCTGCAGCGGGTGCTTATAGCCAGGGCCCTGTGCCAGGAGCCGGAGATCATGCTCTTGGACGAGCCTACCTCCGCCCTGGACCTGGCTCACCAAGTGCGCATTATGGACCTGCTGGAGGAACTGCACGCCGAGCATGAGTTGACCGTGATCATGGCTGCCCATGATTTGAACCTGGCTTCCCTGTACGGACAGCGCATTCTGCTCCTGCGCGGAGGAGAGGTGGCCGGCTATGGTCCGCCCCGTAGCGTACTGACCTTTGAAAATCTGGAAGCGGTTTTTGGATGCGTGCTCCTGGTGGATGAAAGCTCCCTGGATCAGCTGCCCAGGATCACGGTTATACCGGGCCGGTATCTGGATAGTGACCTCGGGCGTGCCTCCTCCGATTGAAACAGCAAGAAGATGACCGGGAGGGATAAGCAAACGACTTTAAACCGCGGAAGACACAAAATGCATGGAATAAGAGCAAGAATAGTTCAGATTTGCCGGAGGCAAAGCCCGTATTAAAACCTGAACATTTCTGGAAGCATACATCTCGCAAGTGCAATTCCGGTGCTCCTGATCCGAATTCCCTTGACAATAGGCAGGGGTGCGTGTATTGATTGGTCATCGCGGATATCAATATATCTTTATATTAAAATTTATGGATAAGATAAAAGTCTTTAAGGCCCTGGCCGATGAAACCCGCTTTCGACTGTTTATGCTTCTTTTGCACCATGAGTTCAATGTGAACGAGATGGTGCAGGCTTTGAATATGGGGCAGTCCCGCATTTCCAGGCATCTGAAGATCTTGACCGAAAGCGGGGTCCTGACTTCCCGTCGAAACGGCAGCTTTGTCTACTATCATGCCGTTATCAACGAGGACAATAAGGCCTTGATTGAGTATTTGCAGCAGGGGTTGGATAATACCCCTAGCCTGCAAGAGGATCTGCAACGGGCAGAAGCCATCTATGCTGAGCGCAAGGAGCGTACGGCCCAATTCTTTCAGGATGTGGCCCAGGAGTGGGACGAGCTGAAGAACGAGATATTGGGCCCGGTGGATCTCAACGCCCTGATCGCCCAAGAGGTTGCCCCCGGACAAGTGGCTGTAGATCTGGGATGCGGCACCGGAGAGCTGGCCCTGACGCTGGAGAGAAAAGCCAAGAAAGTCATCGGTATCGACAGCTCGCCGGGGATGTTGGATCAGGCCAGGAAGCGCTGTGTCCACAATGGGCACAATGTGGAGCTGCGTCTGGGGGAGCTTGAGCATCTGCCTTTGGGCGACGGAAAGGCGGATATTGCTGTGGCCAGCATGGTCCTGCATACCTTGTCCGTACCAGCCGCCGGGATACGAGAAGCGGGCAGGGTGCTCAAGGGCGGCGGGCGTTTGGTGCTTGTGGATTTCGACAAGCACGATCGGCCGGATGTGCGGGAGCGGTTCGGCGGACCCTGGATGGGCCTGGCTACGGATGAAGTCCATCAATGGCTGGAAGATGCCGGCTTTGTCCTGCAGCGTACGGAGCAGATTGCAGTTAAGAACGGACTGTGCATCAATATGTTTGTTGCCGACAAGGATATGTATCCTGTCCGGTAAAAACCTTCAATTTAAGGAGTCATACAATGGACAAGGGAAGCACGTATGAAGTGAAAGACATGGGTCTGGTCACTCAAGGCAAAAATAATCTCGAACTGGCTGAGCTGCATATGGGTGCTCTCCTGGAAGTACGGGAGCGTTTCGCCAAGGAAAAGCCTTTGCAAGGAGTCCGGGTGGGGCTGGCCCTGCACGTGACCAAGGAAACCGCCATCCTGGTCCGCACCCTGCAAGCCGGGGGCGCGGATGTGGCCATCACCGGCTGCAATCCACTCTCCACCCAGGACGACGTCGCTGCGGCCCTGGCCGATGAGGGAGTCAAGGTGTGGGCTTATAAGGGCGAAAATACTGAGGACTATTACCGGTACATCGAAAACGTCATTCAGTTCAAGCCCCAGATCACTATTGACGACGGCTGCGACCTGGTTTCCGAGATCCACAAAAAGCATGCCCATCTCATTCCGGATATCATCTGCGGATGCGAGGAGACGACCACCGGCATCATCCGGCTCAAGGCCATGGAAAAGGACAATGCCTTGAAGTATCCGATGATTGCGGTCAATGACAACAAGACCAAGCATTTGGTGGACAACTATTACGGCACCGGCCAGTCGACCATCGACGGCATCACCCGGGCCACCAACCTGCTTTGGGCCGGAAAGACCGTGGTGGTCAACGGCTACGGCAGCTGCGGCCGGGGCGTGGCCTTGAAGGCCGAGGGCATGGGATCCAATGTGATCATTACTGAAGTGGACAACTTCCGGGCCCTGCAGGCAGCCTACGACGGCTTCCGGGTTCTGCCCATGAACGAGGCCGCCCGTATCGGGGACGTCTTCTGCTCAGTAACCGGGAACAAGCATGTGATCAGCTTTGAGCATATGAAGCTCATGAAACATGGGGCCATGATGGCCAACTCCGGACACTTCGACAACGAGATCGAGCTGTCCACCCTGGCCGAGAAGGCTGATTCCAGGCGTAATGTGCGGCCGTTTATGGAGGAATATGTCCTGGACGGCAAGAAGCTCTTTGTTCTTGGTGAAGGGCGGTTGGTAAATCTGGCTGCTGCCGAAGGCCATCCCAGTGAAGTTATGTCCACGTCCTTTTGCGGCCAGGCCCTGTCCTGCGAGTACGGGGTGAAGAACAAGGGCCAGATGGAGGCCAAGGTTCTGCAGCTGCCCACTGATATCGACGACCAGATCGCCGCTTTGCAGCTCAAGGCCATGGGTATCAAAATCGACAACCTCACAGCGGAACAAAACGATTACCTCAATTCCTGGGAGGAAGGCACATAAGACAGAGGTCAGCTTTGCCTCCGGCAAATCTGAAATATTTTTTGCCCCAAAGCGGACAAAAAAAGGGACATTTGCCGGATTGATCAGGTATGAAACTTACCAATATCCTGCTTCGTCATTGCCCGGCCCGGACCCTTCAAATACACCGGGATCAGACTCAGCGGGCAATCTAGGGGAAAGCCTTTCTATCTGTTCTTGATTCCCGCGCCTTGCGCGGAAATGACGAACAAAGCAGGGCCTAGTTTCATACGAGAGATCAGAGGCCAGCAAAAACAAGGGCGTATATGTCCCTTGGTATTGCTGACCACATACAAAGGCTCTCGCCTCAGCGGGGGCCTTTTTTATTTGGGGACCAGAATCTGGACCCCGAAGAAAGCCAGGGAGGCGACCAGGATGATGCTGGGTCCGGGGGAGACATCCATGGCCGCGGACAGAAGAAGGCCCAAAAAAGCGAAGATCAGATTCAAGACCAGGGAAATACCCATCATGCGTACAGGAGAGGGGCTGAAGCGTTCGGCGATAAACGGGGAAATGCTCATGAGGGCAATGACCAGAATCAGGCCCACAACCTGGACCACAATGACTACAGACAGGCCGATCATGAGCATGAGCAGGATATACAAAGGGGTGACCGGAATGCCCCGGACCCTGGCGAATTCGGGATCAAAGGACATGGCCACAAAGTCGTGGTAGAAATAGCCCACCGCAGCCAAGATAATGCAGGTCAAAGCGCCCATGAGCCACAAGTCACTGTTGGGTACGGTCAAAATGCTTCCAAAGAGATAGCTCATCAAATCCACGTTGTATCCAGGAGCAAGGTCAAGGAGAATGACGCCCAGGGCCATCCCCAGGGCCCAGAGGACACCGATCATGGTATCCATTCGATGTCTGGCTTTCAGGCTGACCCAGGCCATGAGCAGGGAGGCGGCAAAAGAAACCAGGCTGATGCCCAGCAGGGGGGCGAAACCGAAATATACGGCCAGCCCCACCCCTCCATAGGCGGTATGCGCGATGCCTCCGGAAATAAACACAATGCGGTTGATGACCACATAGGTGCCGATGATGGCGCAGACAATGCCGGACAGGCACGCGGCCAGCATGGCGTTGTGCATGAAATGCATGTGCAGGAGATCAAGCATCGGAATCGTCCTCGTGGGCGGCCAAGACCCGGTGGGGAACCCGGCCGTGGGTTACAAGCTCCACCGGACACTGGTAGGTGGCAGTCAGCATCTCGGAGGTGATCTCCGGACGGTCGTGGAAATGGACCTGGCGGCTGACGCAGACCACGGACTTGATATAGCTGGACAGGACCATGAGGTCGTGACTGACCACGACTATGGTCACCCTGGAGTTGAGCTGCTGCAAAAAATCAAAGAACCAGTTCTGTCCATGGGTGTCTATGTTTGCCGTCGGCTCGTCCAGCAACAGGAGCCTGGGGTTGGAGACTAAGGCCCTGGCCAGCATCACCCGCTGTCTTTGTCCTCCAGAGAGGTCGTTCATTTGCTTGTAGGCCAAGTTTTCCACGCCGGCCTGCTGCATGGTCTGAGCAGCCTGCTCCCGGTCCTGGCTGGTGAAACGGCGTATACCGCCGCTCCCTCGAAGGCGGCCCATGAGCACGGCCCGCTGTACGGTCATGGGCACACTGCGGTTGATTTCCGTATCTTGAGGGACATAGCCGATGTCTGGGGCGGCCTTGCTGGGGGGGAGTCCGAGGATGCGCACCCGGCCCTTGTTTGGGGTCAGGAGTCCGAGCATGAGCTTGATCAGGGTGGTTTTTCCGCCCCCATTGGGGCCGATGACAGCCACAAAATCCAGCTCCCGGATACTGAGATTCACGTCTTCCAGTATCCAGGTGTGGCCATAGGCGAAAGAAAGATTTTCAATGTCGATGACTGGGGGGGAGGGGGCTTGGGTGTCCATTTCAATCCTCGATAACTCGGCGCAGCTCCCGGGCATGTCGGCGCAGTTGGGCCGTCCAGTTTTCGGCCAGAGGATCGGCAACAATGACCTCCGCCCCAATGTCCCTGGCTACCACCCGGGCGCTTTTGGCTGAAAACTGGGGTTGGACAAAGATGGCCCGGATGTTTTGTGCACGGGCAAAGGAAATCAGCCGGCCCAGCTGGGAGGGTTTGGGGTCCTTGCCCTCCAGCTCTACGGCCACTTGGCGCAGGCCGTAGGTGCGGGCGAAGTATCCCCAAGCCGGATGAAAGACCAGAAAGGCCCTGCCCTGCACCGGGGCCAGCAGATCCTGAAGGTCTGCATGCAAGCTGTTCACCTTGTCCAGAAATGCGGACAGGTTCTCCCTGTACGTGGCCTGATGGGAGGGATCGAGTTCCTGCAAAGCGCGCCCCATATTTTGGGCCTGGATCCGGACCAAGGGCGGGGAAAGCCAGACATGGGGGTCTTTGATCCCCTGGTGTCCTTGATCTGAAACCGGCTTTTGAGTCTTGAGGTTGTAGCTGGAAGGCAGGGGCTTTTTCTCAATGTCCGCCTCTGTATGCACAATGCGCATTTGGGGATTCACTGCGGCGAACCTCTCCAGCCAGGCCCTTTCAAAGGGCACACCGACAGCAAAATATATATCGGTTTGGGCCAAGGCGGCCAGCTGGCTGGGCCGGGGTTCATAGGTAGCTGGATTTGCTCCGGGTCGGACCATGACATCCACCTGGACCAGATCTTTGCCTACAGCTGCGGCAAAGGTCTTTTGGGGCGGGATGCTCACACAGATCCGCACCGGCTGGGCATACAGACTTCCGGCAGCCAGGGCGGCCCAGAAAAAAACGAGGCAGGCCACGATTCTGGACATGCTCAGCCCTCTTTTTCGGCAAAGGATTGGACCTGGTAGGTGAGGATCTGCACGTCCTCCTTTTCCCAGGCATCGAAAGACAGCCCGGCCTTTTGACAGAGATTGCTCAGAAATGCCTCCGGCTGAGGCAGCTGTTCCCAGACCTGGGGCAAAAAGGTGGATTGGGCCAGGCCCTTTTTGAGTATAACCCCATCCACGCCGGGCCGGAGCTTTTCGGTCAGCTCTCCGGGGGAGGAGAACTCCAAGGCCGAGGGTGAGGTCAAAACACTGACTTCAATGTCCACTTCCGGCAACTCGTTGGGACCCAAGGGTGGGAAGCGGGGATCGCGGAAAGCGGCATTAATGGCATTTTTGTGCACATTGTCCCGCAGGGGCTCGGTCCCTTCCAGGCTGCCGATGCATCCGCGCAAGCTGCCTTTGAGATGCAGGGTGACAAAGGTTCCCAGCTTCTGATCAAAGGCCGGATCCCGCAGGCGCTCCTGCAACTCGGTCGGCAGTCGGGATTGATCATCGTTGAGTTCACTTTTGAGAGCGGCTCGAGCCAGTTCCAGCAAAGTTCGGCCCTGAACGTCGGTCAGCTTTTCACTCATAGTGTTGCAACCTCGCTTGTGGGAATCTTTGGGGTGTCCAGCCCCCTGGTTTCCGTGGGGACCGCTGAAGCGCACTTTGCGCGCCTTTGTATTTTCTCATCCATTTGCAGCTGCTACACCGGGGAGACTTCCAGGATATCCAGGATCTCTTCCCTGGAGTACACCTGTCCGCTCCCGATCCCGGGACAGCTCTTGGCCGCCTGCTTCCAGGCATAGGCGCTGCGCAGGTTTTTGCGCCAAAAAGGAAAACTCCGGCATTGACCCGGGCGGACCGGATAGATAGTACATCCCTTTTCGTAGAACAGACAGGAGCCGTCTTGAAGCTCCTGAATGGTATAGCTGTCCTTGTATGGACGCATGGTCCGCTGGACAAGGATGCGCACGGAGACGCCCAGAAAGGCGGCTATATTGTCTATGTCCAGGGCAGTGACATAGATTGTGCCCGGTTCCCCGGTACAGCACCTGCCGCACTGCCGGCAGGAAAATCGCAGTCCGGCGTCGAAAAAATAGGCCATATGGTCTGAGACTCTAGCTGCCTTTGTGTCCTGCATGGACAGCGCCTCAGGAGAAATGGTGACTTAAAAATTGCAGCAGCTCCCGGTGCCAAGTCTGGGGCTGATCCAGATAGCACGGGTGTCCGGCCCCGGCGATAATATGCATTGTGGATACCGGAATTTCCTTGTGCAAGAACTCGGCATAATGGGGAGGGGAGATGGCATCTTGGCTACCCCAAATCAGACAACAGGGAACCTCCAGGTCTTTAAACCGTTCCTTATTGTCCTCAATGCCCACTGTTCCGATCAATACCAGTCCGCCCACCAGCTCGGGATGGGCGAATGCAAATTCCAGACAATAGCGGCCTCCCCGGGAGGGACCGATGAGTACGGGGCGTTCAATCCGGTGCTGGGTGATCGCCTCCTGCAGGATCTGTGTTTTGGGTGCATTGCAGGCCGGAGATAGCCCAAAGCCGGGCATATCCATAGCCAGAACCGGATGCCCGGCTTCAACGAGCTGATCCAGGGTGCCCAGATCGGCCCAGGTTTGGGCTGAAAAGCTTGCTCCATGCAGCAAAATGACCGCCTTCCCGGGCAGGTCAAGCCTTTTGTGCACATTGACAAGACACGGTCCGACATGGATCTGTTCAGGAAGCAATGTGCTCATTGGGACTCCTTTGTTGCTTCTGTATTGGGGTACTCTGACCGGGTTCGATGTTGTAGCACCGCTTTTCGCATTCCACAATGGCCCCTATATAATAATCAGTGTGTAAGAGATGGCAAATATGTGCAATCAGGTGGTGCCCTTTCCGGTGTCTTCTTCCACGAGCTGAGCGCTTATCCATGGAGCTGCATATATGTACCTTTTGGCCCTTGGTTTTTTGATCCATTTCCTGCGCCATGGGATGGTCTTTCCTCTTATACCCCTCTACGCCCAGTCTCTGGGAGCTGTGGAGTCGCGTATCGGACTGGTGGTGGCCTGTTTTCACCTGTTGTCTGTTTTTTTGGCCATCCCTCTTGGGGGGCTGATGGAGCGTTTGGGGCTCAGGTTCATGTTGGCCTGTGGTGCGGGGTGTAATCTCGCCTACAGCCTGCTTCTTCTGGCCGCGGATTCTTTAGTGGTTTTGATCTTGGCCCAGGTGGCCGGAGGTCTGGGTTTTTTGCTCCTCATTGTAGCCACTCAGACCTATGTGGGATCGCACAAACACAACAGCTTCCGGGAAAGAGGCTTTGGCCTGATTACTTTGGCCGCGGCTGTAGGGCAGACTCTTGGACCGGCTCTGGGAGGATTTCTGCTGTCCCGGGTGGATTACAGTGGCGTGTTTTACACAGCCTTTGGCCTGGCTGGGCTGGGATCTGTGGTAGTGGCTGTGCCCGGCCTGCAGGGTTGCAGGCAGAGGGAAGCCAGGCAGGGCATGAACACTTGGGCCCATATCCGAGAGCTTGCCGCCAGTACCCGGATGGTTTGCGCCCTGGCCTTTACCTTCAGCGTCATGGTGGTGGTCAGCCTGCGCGGTTCCTTCCTGCCCCTTCTGCTTCAGGAGAAGGGCTTGCCTGAAGGGAATATCGGGCTGCTGCTTTCCTGCTTCGCCCTGGCCATGACCCTGGTTCGGGTCATTGTGGGCCGGGTGCTGGGCCGCACAAGCAGACTGCACCTTCTTGCCGGCACCTTGGCCTGTGTCGTTATCGGTTCCGGCACCTTGCCCCTGCTGGATTCCATGGGCATGCTGGCTGTGTTTTTGGCCCTGTACGGCATTGGCTTCGGCTTTTCCCAGCCCCTGTCCATGGTCATGATATCGGATGTCAGCGGCTCAGGCCTGGCCATGGGCATGCGCTTTTTCACAATATCCACAGCCACGTTTCTGAGCTCCCTGGGCATGGGCTGGGTGGCTGAACATTGCAGCCTGGCGGCGACCTTTTATCTCGGTTCGGGGCTCTTGGCCGCGGCAGGGACGGGGATTGTCCTGCAGATGAGGGCCAAGGCTGGGAGACAAACACATGCACAGGAACAAGGAGGAAGGTCATGAACATACATGCTTGGGATGCGCACTGCCATGCAGACATTCTTTGGGCCCGGGACGGGGAGTTTGAGACGCAGTACCACAGGCTGCGGCTGGGGGGCATTTCCTGGTCCTATGCCCACAATATATCCTCCTGGCGGGACTATCCAGCCTATTGGAGGCATCTGGAGCGGATGTGCACGGAGCTGGCTGGGCGTGGGCTGCGGTTTTACTATTTGGTCGGTATCCATCCCCGCTGTATTCCCCAGGATTTGGAACGAAAAAGGCATTTGCCGCAGGAGCTGGGAGATGAGCTTGCTGACCACCTGCAAAACCCCCTGTGCCGGGGTCTTGGAGAGCTGGGCCTGGAAACCGGATCTGAAGAGGAAAAAAAGGTCTTTCGCCGGCAGCTGGAACTGGCTGCAAGCCATATTTCTTTGGGCCCCAAGATTGGAGTACATACCCCCAAAAAGGACAAAGAGGACAGAACCCGGAGCATCTTAAAAGTCCTTGGGGAGTATCCCCAGCTCCAGGAAGATATTCTTGTCGATCATGTGACCGCCCGGACCTGGTCCATGGTCTGGGAACAGGGCTTCATGCTGGGCATGACCCTGCAGCCGGGCAAATGCGATCTCCTGGAGGTGCACAGGGTCCTGGATCAGGAGCCGCGGCTGCAGGACCGGCTTATTGTGAACAGCGACGGGGCCACAGAAATGTCCGGGCCGTTTCTGCAGGCGGTCCAGGAATGGCCGGACCTGGACCGCAGCATATGGGACAAGCTCTTTCGCTCCAATGCAGAACGGTTTTGGGGAGTCCAAAGCCACAAAGCGAAGAGCTTCAGTGGCTCTTGACCTCCCAGTCCTGGACCGTATCCGAGTCCATGACCTCTTCCTCTCCGGTGAACATGGCCTTGATATGGGCGAATACTGTGTGTCCGGTGGTGGTCATGTAGGTATGGACGATGAAAAAGGCCAGAAAGGCGAAGGCCCCGGCAGTGTGCAGGTAGGCCACTGTAGCCAGTTGCCAGTCAAGACCCATATCCGGCCAGAGGTTGTAATAGTAGTACAAAAAGCCGGTAATGATCTGAAAGGGGACCAAAAAGGTGACAATGCCCAAATAGGTCAGGCGCTGCAAGGGGTTGTGCTTGGCACCCTTGGTCTTGGGCACTGGATGGGGCTTGCCCTGGAAAATGCCCACTGCGTAATACCACATGACTTGGAAGAGCTTTTTGAAAGTAGGGATGTACTGCTTCCATTCCGCTGTGGTCAGCATCCAAAAGACGATGAAGACATACAGGACCAGCCAGCTCCAGGCGCAGAAGTTGTGCACCCGGAAAGCGGTCTCAAAGCCCAGCAGTGTGTAGGTGGAGTGGATTTCAAAGCCGGTGAGGAGCAAGGCCGCGATCAACAGGGCCTGGGCCCAGTGCCAGAACCTTTCAAAACGGGTATAAAGGTATATTGTATGCCCGGTGTGCATGAGTATCTCCTGTAGTTGTCCTTTCGTCAGGCCCGAAGGGCTGATTGCGTCCTTCAAGGTCCCGTTTTCCTTGTTTATCTGCGTATAGCTGCACTGATCATGCGCATGGCGGCATGCACAACCACTCCCAGCAGAGAGGCGGCGACGGCCAGCCAGCCCACGATGTCCAGTACAGAGCTCGTGTCCCGGCCGGGCATATAGAACCCGCTCAGAGCGCTCAAGCGTCCCTGGGGATGATGACAGGCCCGGCAGGTCAGGGAGTCCTCTGCTGGGGCCACCATGTGGGTAATGGGGAAATAGTACTTGGTTTCAATGAAGTCGAACTCTCCGCTGAATTCCAGGTCCATGTACTCCATGCCGGTTTCGATGGCCACGGGCCAGTCAAAGTTTTTCCAGAAGGCCCCTGACTCCTTGGTTCCGAAGAGATGTATGTTGACCAGGATGTTGTTTTCAGTGTCATAGGGCTGCTTGCCCCTGTGTATTTTGAAGGGATAGATCAATGACCGGGGATCGTTCCGGCTGCCCAGGGGATGGTTGATCTCCAGAGGGGCTTTTGTGGGGTCGAAGCGGTCGGTGATCAAATGATACTCCATCCGGCCGTTGAACCAGGCGTAATCCGGAGGCACGTTCTTGGCCCAACGGAAAGATCCCTTTTTGCCGTGGTAGACAAGCTTGCCATAGGGGCCCTTTTCCTTCACCGGCTTGCCTTCGTCGTTCAGGCGCCCGGCGTCCGTCCAGTCCCACCACATCTTAGTCGGGTTTTCCCGGGCATAGGCCGGGATGTGGCAGGTCTGGCAGGCAACCCGGTCGGTGTGGTCGTTGGCCTTATGTCCATTGCGGTGAGGTCGCTTGGTGTGACAGGACACGCAGGTGATGCGCTGGGTCAGATCGTCTTCAACCAGGCTTTTACGTTCTTCAAAGGCCGGAATCTTGTAGCAGCGGCCGGCGATTTTGTGGGCCACGGTGGTATGGCAGCGTGTGCACCGGAAGTCTCCGCCTTCCGGGGACATATGCACGTCCAACTCCCGGGAGGGGTCCAGGAGGGAGGAGTCGAGATCTCCGTGCTTTACTCCGTCCCCCCCTCCGCCGTAAAAGTGGCAGGAGCCGCAATTTTTTCGATCCGGAAGGGCTACAGACTGGGCCGCCTTTTGCCAATCCGGGGGATAATACGTCTTCCCGCCGTGTTTTTTGGGTTCCTTCACCGGATGGCCGGCTCCAGTGGGGAACTTTTCATAGGTATCGCTTTGTTCGTGGCAGATGAGGCAATCGACGTTTCGTTGCGAGGAGAAGTCAAAGGATTTGTCTTCCCAGCCGTATCCGGCGTGACAGGATGTGCAACGAGCCTCGTTGCTTTGGATGGACATTCAGAAGTTGTTCATGGTCAAGCCGTTCTTGCCCATGACCTTGTTGGGGTCTGCGGGACAGATCCAGGTCCAGTGGATGGTTTCTTGGACTTGCTTGGCGGCCTCGTTATGGCAGGAAAGGCAGGCTTCGGTCACTTCCGGACCGGTGGAGAAGTCTTTTTGCAGGGCTTCGAACTCGGAGTGGTCGGCGGTTATCCACCGCTGAGGCTCCTGGGCTATTTTTCGGGCTTCCTCCACTCCGTAGTCTGCGTCTTTGTTCGCCGGGTCCTGGGCAGCATCTGCCGCGCTGATAAGAGCCGGCATGCACACGCTTATACACAGCCAGGCAAGCAGGCCCAGGCTTTTTTTGCCAATTGTCCGAGAATTTCTCATGTCCTCTCCTTGTTCCGGGCTGGAATCTCCAAGTGCTTGCAACGAAAGGGATTGTCTTTTTGAGGTGCACCTGTCCATTTCAAGAATGATTTTATGGTACTTCCCCTGTGCGGTCAACCATGCCCTGCCCTCAGTCCTTTCCTGGCCCTGAAAAAACGCAGGCCGGCAGGAACAGATTGTACAGGTCCGCGCTGCCTGGAGCAAGGTCATGCCGGTGAACAGCAGATGGACATAGCAAGATGTGTGCTTGATTGAACATAGATCCGTCCGGGCCCGGTACAAAGCCGGATCATGGCCGCATCTTATGGGATGCGATGTGTGCCTGGAATCCAGGGCCGGGCACGATGACCAGGATAATGGGCACTATGCAGGCTTTACGCCCTGATGGAAATGATTATCATCTGCATTGAAAGACACCACAAGGACATCATCTGGATATAAAGAGGCTTTGCTTCATCCGGGCAGTTGCTTGCACGTTTTGAACTGTTAAGGGGTGTTAAGGTGTAAATGTATATGTGTTGAGCATGTACAGGGTGAGCGGGTAATGCCCTGCCTCAGGGCTTGATCCGACCGGATGTCCACCGTGTCTTTGAGGAAGAGGCCAGGCAGCCGCAGAGCGGGTGTGCTGCAGGGCTTTTTGGTTCTGCTTTCCATTTTCAACAATTTTAGTTGATGTGCTCTGTCTCTGGATAATAGCAATTTGTGTTCAGTGTTCAGCGCCGCCTCTGGCTGCGCTGAAACGTTAAGTTGCTAAAGTTGTCTAAAAATTGCAGCCAGTTTGATCAAGTAAGAAACTTTTA